>NZ_JAXAVW010000048.1:0-73575 GCF_033949945.1 Lentzea miocenica | reverse complement strand
CGACTGCCCTTCTCGCGCCAAGCGGTGAACTGGTGGTCACACAGGTCGAGAATCTGCCGTGGGACCAACATGCCGTCCTTGGTTTCGCGATGCAGGACCAGTGGAACAGCATCACCACGATCCCGGTGAACATCGATTCGACGTCCACAGTGTCCATGGCAGCGCCACTGCCCCCGCCAACGCTCTCAAGTCCGAGCTTGGCGTCCCTTCGCGACGTAACTTGGCATGTGGACGTGCATTGGGGCCCCGGCCAGGCGGTGCGACGTCGCGGCATCGAGTCGCTCGAACTCTTCGCCGAACGCCCGGCCATGATGCCGACCTGGACCAGAAGCAGTCGCGAGGGAATTACCTATCAGGCTCAGCGCTTTGACTTCATCAGCGCTGGCACCAGGCTGGAGAACACTCTCGCTCGAGTCGCACTGCGCGATCTGAGCCTGGAAGCCTGGATCCAGGCAAAATGCAAACAGCACGACCACGAAGCCCGGCCGAGCGACGCGGGACGGCGCGCAACACTCCTGGCCAAGATGCTAGGAAGCCGCCAGGCCTACACCGAACTGTTCGGCGGCCCGTTGCTGCCCGCCCTGCGAGCGATGCTGCCAAACAGCGCCACCACCAACACCGCCTACCCCGACCATCAAGGCATCGTGCTGTCCGCGCGAGAAGGCGTGTTGACCTTCACCGGCCTTGGCGCCCGCTGCCTCAAGCTAAGCAGCGAAGAACTCCGCGGGCGCGTTGACGCCGCATGCCGTACCGGTGTACTCCGCAGAGGGCTGGTGCTGCGCTGCGCAACCTGCGAGGACAAACAGTTCTTGCAGATCGACAAACTTGGACAACGCTGGACCTGCCAACGCTGCGACGCACTCAACGACCTCGACCAGTGGTCGTGGAAAGCACCACACGACGAACCCACGTGGTTCTACGACCTGCACCCGGTCGGACGGCAGATCCTCCGCGACAACGGTGACGTACCGGCCCTGCTCTCCTCCCATCTCCAGCGCCGTCCCCGAAGCCCGAGCAAGCGACAGCCGTTCTCCGATGTGGCCGAAGTCGTCTTCGCCAAGAGCGGGCAGGCTGTAGTCGAGCTCGACCTGATCACCTACGTCAACGACAAGATCACCGTAGCGGAGTGCAAAACATCAGGCCGAGACCTCGAAGGCAAGCCAGGACGCCGGGAGGTCACGAAGAAATGCCAGGCCGCAGCATGGTTGCGCGCTGACGAGCTTCTCTTCGCCACCACCGCCCATAGCTGGACACCCGCTAGCCAGTCCGCCATCAAGGCAGCCGTCGAAGCTTTTTCCAGTTGGAGTCCGCTAGGGCCACCCGCCGTCACGCTCGTATCGCAGCTGGGCACAGATCACGAGAAGTCCGACGCTTTGCCCGTGGTGGCCAGGTCTCACTCATGACCGGCTCACATCCGCAGAACTGTCGGGGCACGGTGGTATGACGTAGCGATGGCGCGCTTGAGCAAGCTTCGACCGGTGATGAGCAACCGGTACGAGAAGGCGGCAGACGAACTCCTCCGGACGTTCTCAGCCGACACGGGCGACAGGCTTGTGCCGAAGATGCGGTTGGCCGACGTGGTCGACATCGACCTACTTGACGATCAGGCGCCGCGGGATCGTTGGTTCGCGTTGTCCACGCACCTCGACTTCGTCATGCTCGACCAGGACAGCGGACTGCCGAAGTTCGCCGTCGAGATGGACGGCCGCCAGCACTGGACCGACCTCGGCCAGCGGCGCCGGGACTCCATCAAAGACCGCATCTGCGAGGACGCCGAGCTGCCATTGCTCCGGGTCACCAGCAACTTCGTGACCGCGTCCGGCCGCTGGCCCCTGTTGTCCTACGCCGTCGAAGCCTTCTACAGGTCCGAGGCGTTCTTCGAAGCGCAGGAGAACGGCCTCGTGCCCTACGACGAGCCCTTCTACCACGGCAGCTTCATCACACCCACCGACGACGGGAGCGGTGCCCTTTTCAGCACTTTCGACGCTGTCGCGATTCAAGATCTGTGGAAGCTGCATCGGGAAGGACGCCTGCCTCGGCCGTTGCCCAACGTGTTCAGAGTCCGCCCCGAGGAAGACCGCGGAGTGCGGGCGATCGCGTACCTCCCGGTGGCTAAGGACAGGTACCTCATCAGCGAAACCCGCGTACGGAACTTCCGTTTCCAGGGCATCAGTCCTCATGACCTGGCGGAAGAGATCTGCGTCGTGGACATCGCCAACGCGGCCGCCGACTGGCTTGCGGGGAAGCCGGTCGCCTACAACAGCACGGCCATGCGCAATAAGGCAGCAGAGATCCAGCAGCTGATCGACAACGGCCAGGTCGGAGGTGCGAGCGGCGGAAGCAGCAACGTCGAGGGCTCGGAAGAGTTCACAATCCAGTTCAGCAACTTCGGCAGGTGATCCACCGGGCTGGATCTCGACCAGCCGCAGGTCTCCCCACGAGATCAGAACGGTGGCTCCGCTGCGAACCCGCCCCACGGATCCGGGGTCGGCAATGCCGCACCGGGTAAGGGCAGGTTGGTAACGGTGTAGAGGTTCAAGATGTCGTCGCGGTCCATGAACATGATCTGGCTGCGTTTCGCTGCGTCGAGGGCATTGCCCAGCCAGTTGCGGGCCGCCTTGGTGATCTCCCCGCCCGCAACGATGAACGCATGGTCGACTAGGACCCGCCGGTTGAGTTCCGGATCGAAGATCTCGTGCGCCAACATCATCAACGCCTGGTTGTGGATCTCAGCGATATTGGTGTTCGCCGCACGGGATACCCCGGCCGCGTCGAGCTTGCCGCGCTTGACCTGGATGCCGAAGTACAGCACGTGTTGTGTTGGCAGGGTGTACCGCATCCAAATGTCCTTGCCGTACTCCAGAGCCTTGTCCTTGTGGCCGGCGAAGGTGATTCGGTGGTAGCCAAGTTGTCGAAACAGCGGCAGCAACACGTCCTCGATGAGCTGGTCTTCGCTGCACTTGTCCAAGTACGCAACCAGGCGGTCGCGCCTCTCGACCTCCGCAGGGCTCAACGGGCGGTGCGGATTGGGACTCGCGCTCGAGGTGGCGCCGGTTCCGATGTGCCGCAGGTAGCAGTGCCTGTCCTCGGCGTAGAACGCCTCAAATCCCTCTCTGGCAAGCACTTCATTCAACATCCGCAACGCGTTGGGACGATCGGGACCTTCGTTGTCCGCGTCTCCTGGGTCCATCAGCCGATCAATGAGCCGGCAGAAGCTGTCGGGCGGACGGGTAGGCCCGTCGTGTGGCTCGGCGAGCATCGACTCCAGCACACCGGCAACCCAGCGATGCCGGGTCGACCCGTCGTGTTCCCAGTCGGTGTCGATGTCACCGAAGAAATCCGTGATGTACGAGCTGGACCGGTACGGGAAGTACTTGGGGCTGGTGGCTCCAGGCTCATCGGAGCCCAGATTCCCGCAGATGAGGTCACCCAGGTGCTCGAGAGTTCTCCGTCGGAACTTCACTGTCCCCCTCTCACACTCGGTAGGAAGATGGCGGACAGCAGTCCACTCGCCACTACAGGTTGATCGGAGGCAGGCCTCGCGCGTTAGCACCGCTCGACGGGCACACTCCGGAGGCAAGCTGATCGCTGTTGGCGCCAGCTGTCTCTACTCGATCGTGGTCGATCGCCACACGCATCCAATCGAACGTATGTGCGAGTTCACTGATAGGTTCTCGCGTCATGGATCGGCAGCTTCTCGAATGTGACGAGGCGCCTTATCTGTCACATGAGCGAGCTAGCTGTCACCTCATGCAGCGCCTGCGGTGAACCCGTTCGGCAGCCACCAGGTCGATGGACCTGCCGGTCGCGGCTGCGGTAGCACAGTGGGTGAGTTCACGATGCCGTGTGCGTGACGACTGCTGAGACTTCGCCCTCGACTGATCGCACTGCCGGCGGGCGGCCCGCATGCGATGGGCGGTGACCGGAGGACGTGGGCTAGGGGTGCTGGCCTGGCTGCTGGCCGCGGCGGGCCTGGGTATGGCGGCGTGGATGGCGAGATCCTGGTCGTGGTGGCGCGGTGGCGCAGGAACTCGGGGCAGGATGCTCAGCTCTGGAAATCGGGCCATGAAGTCCAGGTCGTTGCGGCTGCTGCCGCCGCACCCGGTACGGCTCGTCGAGCAGTGACCGGCAGTACCGGGTGCCACAGTGTCCACACGCGACTCAAGAGATCACCAGCAGCGGACCTGCGGAGCGCTGTCGTGGACGGGTCGGGCGGCGACGAGGTCGTGTCGTAGCTGGGCGAGAGTTGGATAGCGATCGGTGGGGTTCTTGGCCAGGGCGCGATGAAGAACCGTCTCGAGCGCGGGGTGGTGACGGCGGGTCCAGTCCGGCAGCGGATCGGGCGGCTGGTGGGCGACACGGTGTAGCCAGTCGCGCAGGTTGGTGGTGTGGGGCAGGTAGCGGCTGCCGGTGAACAGACCGTAGAGCAGGGTCGCCAGGCTGTACTGGTCAGACGCCGCGCTGGGGTGCGGCGAGGGATGCCGGTGCAGCATGGCGGTGGCGAATTCGGGTTCGGCGTAACCCGGCTCGACGCGGCGAGTGGGCACCAGCATCGGGGGTAGCCAGGGTCGTGCCTGACCGAAGTCGACCAGGGTGGCCGTCGTCCCGGCGACGAGGATGTTGCCTTGGTGCACGTCGCCGTGGACGACATCCGCGGCGTGCAGAGCGATGTAGGCGTCCAGGATGGACAGCGCCAGGTCCAGCAGTGCGGTGAAGGCCGCGGCGCTGCCCGCACGGGCCTGGTCGATCAGGGGCGCCGCGGCGGCGTCGGGGCTGATCCCTTGCGTCCATTGGGTGGCCAGCAGGCAGAGGTCCGGGCCGGGCCGCCATTCCACCAGGCGCGGTACCGCCACACCGTTCAGCCGCGGCAGGATCATGGCTTCCTGATGCAGCATCGCCACGTCGTCGTCGCCGGCGGCGATCTTGAGTGCGACGTGCTCGCCGTCCGGTCCGGTGGCCTCCCACACTTCGGCGTCGTCGGTGGACCGGACGCACCGCAGCGTGCGGTAGCCGCTCGCCCAGCCGACCGCCGGCGGTGAACCGGATTGCCCCTGGGCGACCAGCACCCCGCGCCCGACCATCACCGCCACGACCTGCCGGGCATCGTCCACGACCGCGGCCGCCTGTTCACCGCGGTCGTGGCAGTAGGCACTGATCACCTCGTCCGCCGTGCGCGGCACGGTGAAGCGCGACAGCAGGTCGGCGGCCTCGTGGTCGATGCGTTGCGGCAGCCACCTCGCGGAATGACGGAACACCACATGCCCGCCGACCCCGTCCGGGTCCCCTGTTCCCGCTGGCGCCAAGCGAGCGATCCCGGCATCCGCGGCGAACTCATACACGGTGGTGCTGTCACCCATTCCGCGTTTCCCGTCCTGATCGACACATGAGGCCTATCACCGCCTGCTCGGCACCGCCCCTGCACGACCACACGACATCAGGCGGACACACCACGACGCCTCCGAAATACGCTGCCGGGTGGGATGTTCGGAATGTCCCGAACCCCTACAGGTCAAGCTCCAACGACGTCAGCTCGTCTAGCACGTGGGACACAAGAGCGAGAGCGTTAGAAGGGACGCTTGCGAACCAGTATTTGCCGAATTCGTCTGCGCCGACACCGATGCCACCGTCGTCGGTGACGGCGATCATGATCGTGTCGGGCGCCGCGGCCTGGGCCACGCCGCTACCGCCCACGACTGCCGCGACAGCCATCGCACCGCCCAGCAGGCCGCGAGCGCTGATATATACGGAATCCATCAGTTTCATCGAAACCTTCTCCTGTGCTCATCGTCCGAACGAGCGCGACAGAACCCGACAGCTGTCCTACGGTGGGTTCCGGCATTGACGCAATGCGCTTCGCCGCCGGACGGTATCGGCCATATGGCACAACGCGCACCACGGACACCCGACACGTCCGGGTGAACATCACGACGTGAACGTTCCTTGAGCGCGGCGATCTTCATCGGTGGCCTTCCGTCGATGGCGGCCTCGCCGGCCTCGGACCCCGGAGGACACCGAATCAACGAATGTCGCCACTTGGCTGACACGGAAGCCCCCTTGTGCGAGGCTCACACCGACCGCAACAGCCGTGCCTCCTGCGATGCCCCCAAGCCGGTGGACGAACTCCCCGCTGAGCATGATGTGCACGCTCTTGACCGTCTTCGGCGAGAGCCCCGGCACATGCGGCTTCGGGATCCGACCGACCTCGTAGCGCCGGACCGCGCGCCGTGCAGCGGCGTAGGTCACCCCGACCTTGTCCGCGATCTCCCGCGGCCGGATCTCCCGATTCGCGGCGCAGGCTGCCTTCCACAGCTCGTACATCTCACCGTTGGTGTTGCGCTTCTGACGCCCCTCGGTCAGCAGGTGCTCGTAGAGCGCAGCAACCATCGACGGCACAAAGTCCTGCATGAGGCGCCGTCCGACGATGGGCATCACACATGTCCGCGCCAACGTCTCGTAGTTGGCCGCCGTCGTCGGTTCGACGGTCAGGCGCGCGTACGGAAAGTACTCCTCGAAGAAGTCGTTGATCGTGGCGCGAGACGGCTTAACGTAGGTCTCGGTGACCAACGCGGCGCGCGCCTCCGCCATCCCGTCCCAGGCTTCGTCCTCGGTCTCGTAACCGCTCTTGGTAATGCGGTCACGGACCCCAGTCAGCGGGTGCGGAGGCCCAGGGAACGCATACGCCCACTTGCGGCCGCGCTTGAACACCGACCCATCGGAAGGCTTGCGAGACCGCTTCTTCTTGCCGGTCATGCGGCCTCAGCTTCCCCAGCGGCATCCTGCTCGGGTTCGAGGAATTCGACGAGCCGAGCACGAACCACGTACACCCGCCGCCCCAACCGGCGGACGCCGGGCAACACACCTGCATCTGCGTATCGGTAAGCCGAAGCTCGACTGATGCCCAACAATCTGGCGGCTTCCGGAACGGATACGAGAGCAGGTGGGCCGTGAACTCGATGGCAAGGCCTACACGTATAAAGCCGACCGGACCCGCACGGAAGCGGCCGTACGCGCTACGCGAGGTAGTCGCGCCTTCCGCCGACCCCGAGGCAGTGCAGCCGCACTTCGTCCGCTTGGCCACCGACCGCGAAGCCGATCTGCTCAGCGTCACCCCGTCAAGGAAGACGCAGGGTCGTGAGCGGTGCTAGCATCCATGCACAGATTGCTATGTGTGCATGGATTGGGGGACGTTCGAAGTGGGAACTGGACACGGGCACGGCCACGTGACCGCCGGAGGCCAGCACCGCGGGCGCCTCGTCGGCGTTCTGGCGATCACCGCGAGCATCATGGTCGTGCAGGTCATCGGCGCACTGCTGTCCGGCAGCATCGCGCTTCTCGCCGATGCCGGCCACATGCTCACCGACTCGGCAGGCGTGGCGCTGGCACTGGTCGCCATCACGCTGGCCGCGCGGCCGCCCACGGCGAAGCGCACGTTCGGCCTGGCCAGGGCGGAGATCCTGGCTGCCGCGGTCAACGCGGCCGTACTGCTCGGCCTCGGTGCCTACATCATGTACGAGTCGATCTCGCGGTTGACCGAGCCTCCAGCGCTGCAGAGCGGCTCCATGCTGGTGTTCGGCATCATCGGTCTCGTCGGCAACGTCGCGTCGATGCTGCTGTTGTTCAAGGCGCAGAACGCAAGCCTCAACATGCGTGGCGCGTTCCTCGAGGTCGTGACCGACACCTTGGCGTCGGTCGGCGTCATCGGCGCCGCACTCATCGCGATGTTCACCGGCTTCACCCGCGCTGACGCGATCGTGGCGGTCCTGATCGGACTGCTGATCCTCCCCCGCGCGTTCAGCCTGCTTCGTGCGGCCGTCGACGTGTTGCTCGAAGCCGCGCCGAAGAACGTGGACCTTGACGAGGTCCGGCAGCACATCCTCGGGGTGCCGCACGTGCGCGACGTGCACGACCTGCACGCGTGGACGGTGACTTCCGGTATGCCCATCCTGTCGGCGCACATCGTGGTCGAAGACGAGTGCTTCCACGACGGGCACGCACCGCAGATGCTGGACCAGCTGCAGACCTGCCTCGCGGGCCACTTCGACGTCGAGCACTCCACGTTCCAGTTGGAGCCCAAGAGCCACGCCGCCCATGAGCAGCCTGTTCATCCATGATCCGGGGTTCTCCCTGATGCGGCGGGCGCCGCGGTCGTGCTTCGCTGGACGTGGCAGCGACCGACTGGGGGAACCATGGCGCAGACCGATGACCGGACATCCCGCTGGGAACAGTACTGGGATCGCAAGTCCACGACCTACGACAAGGAGATCGGCGTTCTGGATCGCCGGGTCTTCGGTGACTCACGGCGGTGGGCGTGTTCTCAAGCCGCTGGCGACGTTCTCGAGGTCGCGGTCGGCACCGGGTTGAACCTGGCGTTCTACACCGACGATGTCGTGATCACCGGGCTCGACATCAGCGAGCAGATGCTCGATCTGGCCCGGTCGCGGGCACAGGACGCCGGCCGCGAAGTGACGTTGCGGCACGGGACTGCTCACGCTTTGCCGTTCGACGACGCCTCGTTCGACACCGTTGTGTGCACCTTGGGGCTGTGCGCCATTCCCGATCACGAGACGGCCGTCGACGAGATGGTGCGTGTGCTGCGTCCCGGTGGACGGTTGATCCTCGTCGATCACGTCGCCGGCTCGTCACGCCTTGTGCGAGGCGTGCAGTGGCTGGTGGAGCGGATCACGATTCCGATGGCAGGAGAGCACTACCTGCGGCGTCCGCTGCACCTCGTTCAGGAGCGCGGCCTGGAAGTCGAGCTGCGGGAACGGTTCAAGCTCGGCGTGGTGGAGCGACTGGTCGCCCGCAAGCCGGGCGACCAGTGACCTACGGACCGAGCAGCTTCACCGAGCGCGGTTTGTCAGATCGGTCCTCGGTGAGGTGCCACGTCACCAGAACGTGGTCGGCCTGATTGCCATTGAAGGTCTTAGCCAGAAGGTACCTGTGCTCACTTTCGGCTTCGAACTCCTCGAAATCTGTCACTTCGCCCTGGACGCCCAGGCCGCCGGTGTCGACATGCACGCCGTACGCGCTGTCAGTTCCGACGTTCCGGAGCAGATACCGCTGACCACGCTCATGTTCCAGGGCAAAGCGAACGCGACCACGCTCGGATTCCGTCAGTTCGTCCGCGCGGCGAGCAGCCTCGACCTCCGCGAGAGCTACGGCGGCATCGGCAGAGCGCTTGGCTTCGTCCGCTGACTTTTCCGCAGCGCGCTTCTGACCGCGGCCGTACCAGGCCGCGAGACACGCGACGAGCAAGCCGAAGCACGAGATCACGAACGCGGCGACCGTCATCGCAGTATCAAAGCACCTCGCGGCGTTCCGTTGCCGCAAGAAACTCCTCCATCAGCGCGATGAGTTGGCGCGGCTGGTCTTCGGTCACGAACGGGCCGGAGTCCTCGATGATCCGCAGGGTGGCGTTGGGCAGTTTGCCGGCGAGACGTTCGCCGTGAGCGACGGGGAAGAAGTTCTGCCGCGCCCATGGCAGCAGCACGGGGCGGTCGAACCGGCTCAACCCCTCGGCGGCGTCCAACGTGTAGCGCGTTGAGATCGCGCGGACCAGCTGAGCAAAGTCCCTGCGCACCAACGGATCCTCGCGCAGCGGATCCGTGTAGCTGGCCATGATGTCGGCGGGGATCGGGCGGCGAGTGAGCAGACCGAACGAGATCGGCATGCGCTGGATGAGACGGAACCTCAGTGATTCAGCGAGAAGCTTCAGTCCTGCCGAAGTGCGGCCGGTCAACTGCAGGTGCTTGATCGGCAGCGGCAGGAAGTTGTTGAAGGCGTCGCACGGTGTCAACACCAGGCGGGCCAGGCGATCGGGATGCCGGGCTGCCACCGCCTGGCACACGGCTCCGCCGGTGTCGTTGCCCACCAACGTGACCTCGTTCAGGTCCAGGGCTTCCAGCGTGCGGTCGACGAGGTCCGCCAGGCCGTAGAGGGAGAAGTCGGTGCCTTCGCGCATCGGGGCGCGGTGGCCGCCCAACGGCCAGTCCGGCGTGATGCAGCGGTAGCGGTCAGCGAACGCCGGGACGATGTGCCGCCACACGTCGGCGTTGGCGATGATGCCGTGCACGAACACGATCGGCGGTCCCTCACCGCGTGAGTGGTACCGAATGCGTCCCTCCGGCAGCTCGACCTCTTCGACCGGACCGAGTTCTTGCACGCTGGTGGCCATCGATCTCCTCCGTTCAAGGGTGTTCGGGCAGCACTCCGGGCATCAGCAGGTCCAGCAACGCCTCGGCGGTGCGGTCCGGGAGCCACTGGTGGGCGTCGCGCAGGTGGATGTAGGTGCGGGGCACGATGTTGAACAGCAACAGCGCGGTCGTCGCCGGGTCGAGGGTGGCGCGCAGCGAGCCGTCGGCGATTCCGTCGTGCAGGAGTCGTTCGAACGGCGCGACATAGACGTTGCGGGTATCGCCGCCGTCGAGGTGGAAGACCGGGTCCGGCGCGTTGCTCAGTCCAGCCAGCAGGGACAGGTGTTGTTCCACTACCTCGCACGACGCGCGCAACGCGGCTCGCAGGCGTTCCGCGGCGTTGCCCGGTCCGGTCAGCGCCGGCCAGAGGCCGGCCTGCCAGGCCTGCGCGGCACCGACCACCAGAGCCTCTACGAGCAGTTCGCGCGTGGCTCCCTTGCGGTACAGGGTGACGCGCGAGATCCCGGCGGCCTGAGCGACCCGTTCCAGGGTGAACTCGTGCCAGCCGTGCTCAGCGATCACCCTTGCGGCCGCTGCGAGCACAGCGTCATCGAGGAGCGGTGATCGTTCATTCATGTAGCGGTCGCGCCTCCCATTTGAAACACCTATGTTGCAACTATGGGACGCGGACGTACATCAGGCAACCGGGGGTTCGTAGCGGCGCTGTCGGGTCTGGCGGCAGCGGAGACGGTCGCCGCCCTGCTGAGATCGCGGTCCCCGCTGGACGCCATCAGCCAGTTCGTCGTCGATCATAGCCCTCGTTCGCTGGTCGAGCCGGTCGTGCGACTGCTGAAAGAGTCCGACAAACCCGTGATCCGGGGAACGGTGGCGGCAGCGGTCGTGGCGATGGGCGGTGCCCTTGGACGATTGCCGCGCCACACCAAGCGCGATCTAGCGGTCGTGAGTGCGGTGGCGGCCACGGGCTGGTGGCTGACCCGGCGCCGGGCAACCCCAGACGACCAAGCGTCGGTCGCCACGGCGGCGGTTGGCCTGGGCGCTGTGAGCACACTGGCCACGCTGAGGTCGCAGACCAGCGCCGCACTTCCGGTCAGCGCCGTCGCGATCGCCGGAACGTTGGCTGCTCAGTGGCACCTGCGCGAGGAAGTGGCGTGCGTCGGCAGGCCGTTGTTCGCCCGCAATCCCTTGCCGCCCGCCATTGACGGCGCCGAGGACTGGCCGGGAGTGGCGCCGCTGATCACCCCGGTGGACGAGTTCTACGTGACCGACGCCAACATGCGGCCGCCGATCATCGACGTCGACAGTTGGCGGCTCACCGTCACCGGCGAGGTGGCGAACGAGTTGTCACTCAGCCACGACGACCTGGTCGATTCCGGGCTGGTCGAGTTCGACGCCGCGATGGTCTGCGTGCACAACAGGTTGGGCTGGGACCGGCTGGGCAACGGCCGCTGGCTCGGCGTCCCGCTCACCAGAATCCTCGACGAGGCCGCGCCGACGACGCTCGACGGGCACCTCGTCACGCAGGCCGTGGACGGGTGGGACTGCAGCATCCCACTGGCCAGCGTAAGCCACGGCTACGTCGTGCTCGGGCTCAATGGACGAACGCTGACGGCGGCACACGGCTTTCCGGCGCGAGTGTTCGTTCCCGGCCTCTACGGGCAGTACACCGGCGCGAAGTGGTTGACCTGCCTGCGGATCCAGACCGCGCCCAACTCCGACTACTGGCACGCCCGTGGATGGACACGCGGCCCGCTGCACGTCCGGCCGCTGTCCCGCATCGACCACCCGCGACGTCGTGTCAGCGCTGGTTCCGTTCAGGTGACCGGCGTTGCCTGGGCGCCACCAGTGGGAGTACGGGCCGTGGAGGTGGCGGTGGACGGCCAGAACTGGCAGCCCGCAGAGCTCGCCGCCGAGCTCGCGCCCGCGGCATGGCGTCGATGGCGGGTCCACCTCGAGCTGTCCCCCGGCGTCCACCGCATCAGGGCGCGGTGCACGGCCGCTGACGGCAGCGTGCAGGACTCGGTGCCGCGTCCGCCTTTCCCGGTGGGCGCGGGTGGTCATCACACGGTGACGATCACCGCACGTTGACCTCCTCGTACCGTTGGAGCACGCGGTCGACCAGCTGTCCGGAAGCCCCCAGGTAGGCCGACGGATCGCAGAGTTCAGCCACGTCAGGAACCTCATGACCGCGTGACACCAACAGCTTCGTGAGGATCTCCGGCAACTCGGCCGGTCGGTCGGCCGAGGCGAAGGCGGCCTCGGTCAGCAACGCCTTCGCCTCGCTCTTGCCGAGCAACGGCGTCAGCACCGCGCTGAGCCGCTCGGACACGACCGCTCCGCCGGTCAGGGCGAGGTTCGTGAGCATTCGTTCTGGGAAGACGCACAGGCCGTTCGTCAGGTCAGCCGCGTTCCGAGCGGCGCCGGCGGCAAGTCGAAGGCACTCGCGCAGCGGCTGCCACTCAGCGTGCCAGCCACCCGCAGACCGTTCGTCCGGCACCACCATGCTCTGATGCAGCACCGCCACCAGCTGAGGTACCTGCCGCGCGGCGGTGAGGATCGCTGTCACATAAACGGGATTTCGCTTCTGCGGCATCGCCGACGAGGCCCCGCGACCTGGCGCCTGCGGTTCCGCCAGCTCGCCGATCTCCGTGCGAGTCAGCACTTCGACGTCGGCCGCGATCTTGCCGAGGACACCGGTCACGGCGGCGAGCGTCGTGCCGATGTCGACGATCGGCAGACGGGCGCTGTGCCACGGCACGAGCGGAGCGGTGAGCCCGAGTTCGTCGGCGAACGGTTCGACCAGGTCGAGGCAGTCACCATCGGTGAACTCCTGGTAGGCCGCCAGAGTCCCCGCCGCGCCACCCAGCGACACCGGCAGTGCGAGCCGGTCCAGCCGGTCGAGCACGTCCATCACCGAGTTGAGCCAACCCGAAGCCTTGAGCCCGAACGTGATGGGCACGGCGTGCTGCGTCAAAGTGCGGCCGGCCATGACGGTGTCGCGGTACGTCCCGGCGAGCCCGGCCAGAGCGCTCGCCACGCGTGACAGGTCGGCGTGCACGCGGTCGAGCACCCGCCGTGTGACCAGCATCGTGGCCGTGTCCAGGATGTCCTGGCTGGTGCTGCCGCGGTGAACGTAGTCAGCTGCACGTTGATCGGTCGCGGCCACGATCTTCGTCAGCTGGGACACGAACACGACGGCCGGGTTTCCGGTGGCGCGCACACCAGAAACCAGTCCCTCCCAGTCGAACTGCGTCATGTCCACGGTTGCCGCGATCGCGTCGGGCACGTCGGGCGGCACGATCCCGACCTTCACCTGGGCCCGTGCCAGCGCAAGTTCGACCTCGACCATCGCGGCGAGCCACGCCCGGTCGTCGAGCAGGTGATCAGCGCCGGTGTCAGCCCAGCCAGGCGAGAGAAAACCGGTGTCCGCGAACAACGTCACTCCTCGAGTGGTCATGCCGTCACCGGTTCGGTGATCATCTGCTCGGCGAGGGAGAGACTCTGCCGCGCGAGTGCGTCAGCGTCACCGAGGATGACCGAGTTGACGCCGGGCCGCACGCCGGCCGCCGTCGCCCAGTGCACCGTTTCGGTCGGCACACCGAACGCGAACCGCCGCGGGTGTGGCCGCCGCGCACCGTCGAGAAGCGCGTACGGCCGACCGGCTACGGCGATCCCGCCGGTCTCGTAGTGGCCACCATCGCGATTCGGAATCCGGTTGAGGGCACAGGCTTTCCGCATGAACAGCCGGGACAGCAACGGATCGGTCGTACGCCGCGCGTCGATCTCGGGCAGCCTCGCCTCCACCAGCGCCCGTGCCCGGTACACCGCGCCTGGCACCCGTGGGCTGTACGTGCGGAAGCCAAGACCGTCGTCACCGCACTCGACGACCATGTCCGGGCCGAGCACCGTGAGGACGCCCGCCTCGATCAGCGCGATCGCCTCCTCGATGCGGTGCACCGGCGGGCCGATCGAGAGGAACGCGTTGAGCGGCGTGTACCAGCCGTCCAGCTGGTCACGGTAGGAGTCGCCGGTGAGACCACCATGGTCGACCAGGAGCCGGACCTCGTTGCGAAGATCCCGCAGCACGTCCAGCGCGGCCTTCAAGGGCCCGCTCACGTTGCCACACCTGGCTTCCCTCACGTCCTGACGCAGGTAGGACAGCATCCAGGCGCGATGATCGTCCGGGCCGGCGAACTCGACGCCGCGATCCGGGAACGCGATCGCGCCCCAGTCCCACCGCGAGTCCTCGTCGAAGCCGTAGCGGTGCAGCAGGCGTTCTTCGTCCTCAGTGGACACGAACTCCTGGATGAACTTCGCGGCGTCGTCGCCACGTTCCGTCACCAAAGCCGCGTAGTAGACCGACCGCACCTCGCGGTCGACCCAAGGCCAGATGTCCGTGAGGAAATCAAGCTGCCCGGACGCACGCATGCGGGCAATGCGCTCCTCGGTCAGGAACAACGGCATGTGCCTGCCGAACGGACCCTTCTGGTTCTCGCCGCGAGCGTGGTACGGAATGCCCCGCCGGGAGCCCGCGATCAGCACCGGCTCCGAACCGGACGGCTCGTAGCGCAGACCGTGGTCCTCACGCACGAACACACCGCCACGTCCCGCCGTGAGCATCGCGAGGTGGTCGAAGAAGTTGAGGCCCATGCCGCGGAGGATGACCGGCTCCCCCGCGGCGATCCCGTCGAGATCGGCATCGGCCGGGTTGCCCGGCTCGACGTAGTGCAGCCCCTCTCGCCGGGCGTACCCGGCGAGGCTCTTCTCCGCAGGCGTCGACACGACGCCCAGGTGCCCGAGCGCGAGGATCACCGCGTGCAGTCCGACCAGGTGGTCGCCAGACTCCAGCATCACCGTCTGCAGCCCGCCCTCGTCGTCCACCAGGTCGACGGCCTGGTCGGCGTGGCAGACGACGGAGACATTGGCGGGCGCCGACTTGATCACGTGGTTCAACACCCAGCGCAGGTAGTGCCCGTAGAACGCCCTGGTGGGATAGGTGTCCGGACCGAGTCCCAGCGCCTCTTCACGCACCCACACGGGCAGCCCCGGCAGGAAGAGCGCGACGACGCGCGCCCACTGGTGCAGGCTCGGGCCTGCCACCACGGGACCGGCGCAGTCGACGCTCTCGTCGACGAACATCGTCACCTGGGAGGCGACTGTGTTCATCAACAGGTGCCGCGACTGGTCCGCCCGCCACACCCGCCCGCCGGCACCGATGTGAGGATCGACGAGATGGATCTTCACGGAGCGGTCAGGTGTCTGCCCGGCGTTTGCGCACAGACGTTCCAGCACCGAGAGACCGCGCGGTCCGACTCCGACCAGGCCGATCTCGACGGTTTCCCGCACGCCCAGCGGCGCCACGGTGAGTTGAGTGAGATGGATGCTCATCGCGATGGTGTCCCCGTTGCTTCGCGGACGTTTAGGTCCAGCGGCCGATGCCGAGCGCGGAAGCACCGTCGAGCAGCTGCTCGCGCAGCTGGACACGGCGGATCTTCCAGGTCGCGGTGCGGGGGAACTCCTCCCACTTGATCTGGATCGGCTCGGCGAGCGCCGGCAGGTCCGCGGTCGCCCGCGCCCAGTCCGACTTGGCCAGCGGCTCGTCGTTCTGCGTGCTCAGCACCGGAACGGGCAGCTGGCCGCCGGACGGCAGGATCACGACCTCGGTGGTCAGTGGCAGCCGGTCGAGCAGCACGTCCTCGAGCTCGATCGCGCTGGCACCGGGGATGCGGTCGATCTCACGGTCGACCAGGCGCACCGCACCGAGCCTGCTCACGACACCGAGATCTCCGGTGTTCCACCAGAAGCCGTTGGTCTTGAGCTCGTGGCGGTCCTGCTCACCGACGTAGGCGAGGCAGCGGCCCGGCTGCTTGATCTCGATCAGGCCGACCTGGCCCGCGGGCACCTTCTTGCCGGTCTCCGGGTCGACGGCACGCGCCTTGCACAGCCCAGGGATCGGCCAGCCGAGGACCTGGGTGGGCGGCGGACGGTGACCGCGCTTGGCCACCGACTTGCGGCTGTAGGGGCGGATCACCATCGCGCCCGCCTCGCTCTGGCTCCACGACTGCACCCAGATCGGGCGCTTGTGGTCGGTGGCGTTCAGGAACGTGCGGATGGTGCGGGTGTGGATCGCGTCGAACGAGTTGACGTAGAGCCGCACGTTGCGCAGCGGCCGTGACGCCTCCTGGGCGAACTGCTCCCAGTACAGGTAGATGTTCGGCAGCGTCTCGACGACGGTCGGGCGGTTGTCGCGGATGAGCTTGAGCGCCTGCTCGGACTGCGGGTCCGACAGCATCAGCATCGTCGGGGTGATCGTGGCCATGGCGAGCATGCCGGTGCTGAGGCGCTGGTGACAGAACGGGTCGGCGAGCGCCATCGTGTCCTCGGCCTGCAGCGCCGCACCGGGCCACCGTTCGGCCTCGACCAGCGACAGGGCGTGCGCGGTGGTGGCCGAGTGCATGACGAGCTTCGGCACGCCGGTGGTGCCCGAGGTGTGCGTGATGACCATCGGCTCGTCCAGGCCGCGCAGCTTCGGCTTCGCCTTGGCGGCACCGCGCAGGTCGTCGAGCGCCACGACATCCGTGCGGTCGCTGCCGTCGACGACGATCGTCCGCTTCACCAGCGTCGCCAGGGCGTGCTCGTCGAGTCCGCACTGGACCAGACGCACCTGGTCGGTCACCAGGAACGGCTGCTGCAGCCGGGCGAGCATCGGCAGTGCGAACTCCGGCGGGTGCGTCCAGGCCAGCTGGGCCGGCACCGCGCCGATCCGCGCCGCCGCACACGCCAGCAGCGCGACGTCGAGGTGGTTCGACTTCATGATCGCCACGCGGTCCCACTCGCGGACGCCGGCCTCGTAGAGCCAGGCGGCCGCGTCGTCGACCAGCTCGGCCCATCCCGCGTAGGTGCGCTGCAGCGGCCCGTTCGGGTCGATGTCGGCGGCGCGGTCCACGGTGACCGTGCGGGATCCGCCTCGGGCAGCAGCGGTCTGCCACACATCGCCGAGACGGGCGGTCGCGGGCACTCGGGAGAACGGGGTGAGCCTGCGACGCCCCCAGGTCGGGGCGTAGTTGGTGAGGAAGTCGGGCTTGTTCGTCATCGTTCCACCTGTCAACTGGAGGGGTCCTCGGGCGCGAGCCCGCGAAAAGTCCTTCTGTGCCAAAGAAGCGGCTCACCATCGCCACCGCCGACCGCGTGCACCAGGCCGGTCAGGATGGTGTGGTCACCGCTGCGGTGCACCTCGGCGACCTCGCACACGAACCAGCCGAGCGCGTCGTCGAGCACGGGTACACCGTCCTGGATCCGGTGCGGGACGCCCTGGTACTTGGCGGCACCGTCCACACGGGACGCGAACCGGGAGGCGATGGCATCCTGTCCGGCGTGCAGCGCGTTGATGGCGAAGGAGCCGCTCCTGACGATCGCGGCGAGCGTGGACGAGCGGTTGTCCAGGCACACCAGCACGATCAGCGGGTCGAGCGACACTGAGCACATCGAGGACACCGTGGCGCCGTACAGGCCTTGCGGTCCGGTTCCGGTGACGACGCAAACAGCCGCGGGCAGCGCGGCGCAGACGTCCCGGAACCGGCTGCCGTGTTCGACGGGCGCGGATGAGCGCATCGGCGTGGCCTAACCGACCTTGGCCGGCTCGGACTCGTCGTCCGCGAGGAAGACGACGTGCTCACCGAGCAGGCCGCGGATGATCGCCTCGATGTTGTCGCGCAACGCATGTGCGGCGATCGGGTCGATGATCGGCGCGAGGCTCGGCATGCCGAGGTCGAACTCGGCGTCGAAGCGCAGCGTCACGTCCGCGCCCACCTGATCGACGCGCCAGCTACCGCTGAAGCCGACGAAGTCGCCCTTGAGCTGGTCGAACTCCACGGTCCGGGCGATCGGGTCGATGCGGTCGCTCTCCTGCCACCGCATGACGCCGTTGCGGAAGTTGACCGACCAGTCGGACACGACGGCACCGTCGGCACCCTGTTCGACCCGGATCTCTCGCACGGCGTGGGTGTGGTCGGCGTACCGGGGGAAGTCACTGATCCGGGAGAACACGAAGTCGGCGTCGGCGACGGGGACGAGTGTCTCCACACGTACGGCTGGCATGGTCAGGAAGTCCTTTCGAGGGTGGCGGCGGTACCCCTGTGGCGTGCGCCGACCGCCTTCAGGGCGACGACGAACGCGGTGAACAGCCAGTCGAGATCGGCTTCGGTCAACACGGCGGGCGGGGTCAGCCGGAGCACCGTGCTGGCGTTGAGCGAGTGGTTGACCAGGACGCGCTGCGACAGCAGTTCGAGGGCCAGGTCTCCAGCGATGTGGGCACTTGGGGCCTCGACGCCGATCAACAGGCCGGCACCCCGGATGTCCAGACCGAGATGCGGCACTTCGCGGTCGACGATCGACCGCAGGTTCAGGAGCAGGTGATCGCCGAGCTCGCGAGCCCTGTCGACCAGCCCCTCCTCCGCGATCACCGAGACGGTGGCGGCAGCGGCGGCCATGGCCACCGGCGACGCGGCGAACGTCGAGGTGTGCAGCAGCGGGTCCTTGTCGAACGGCGCGTAGATCTCGTCGGTGGTCACCGCGGCAGCCACGGGAATCACGCCACCGCTGAGGTTCTTGCCCACCAGCAGCACGTCCGGCACGACGTCTTCACGGTCGGCACCCCACCAGGTACCGAGCCGGCCGAGACCGGTCTGCACCTCGTCCAGCACGAACAGCGCGCCGTATTCGGCGCACAGCTGTGCCACCTCGCGCAGGTAACCCGGCGGAGGCAGGACAACACCACCCTCGCCTTGGATCGGCTCCAGCACCACGCACGCACGGTTCGGTTGCCCGGCAAGCACTTCCGCGATCGCCGACGCGTCCCCGTACGGCACGTGCAGGACGTCAGGAAGCAGCGGGCGGAACGGCTGCTGGTAAACCTCCCGCGCGGTCAGGCTCAGCGCGCCCGTGGTCTTGCCGTGGTACCCGTTGACAGCGGAGATGAGTGTCTTTCTGCCTTGTGCGCGAGCGAACTTGATGGCCGCCTCGACCGCCTCCGCGCCCGAGTTGACGAAGTGGATGCGGTCCAGTCCCTCGGGTGTGACGGCGGCGAGCGCCTGCGCGGCGACGGCCGCGGTGGGTTCGAGCAGCAGGCGGGTGGCCATCGGGTTGCGCCCGATCTGCTCGATCACCGCACTCGTGACGACCGGGTGCCGGTGACCGAGCAGGAAGACCCCATAACCGCCGCAGTCCAGGTACTCGTGCCCGCTCGCGTGCACTCGAGCGCCCGCGGAGTCCGTCTCCAGGTGCCCACCGGTGAACTGGGCGAGCCCGGCGCGGCCACTGCTCAGGTGCCGGCGGTAAAGCTCAGGGACGTCCAGCTCGGTCATGCCGCTTCCGTTCCCGGACGCGCGAGTCCCTTTTCCACCGCGAGGTAGCGCACGGAATTGCGGAACGCGTCGGTCAGCCGGTCTTCGTCGAGCGGCGTCACGCCAGGGATCGCACTGCACGGGAAGAAGTCCGCGCCCGCGAACAGGGCGGTCATCGCGAGCATGTCGTCGAACCGGCGGCGCACGCCCTTGGGCAGCGGGTCGATGAACACCGGCCGCACCAGCCGGTCCACCATGTCCGGCTCCACCAGGCGAGGCGGTACGAGCGACAACCCGGCCCGCTCAGCCTCGTCCGTGACGATGTCGATCATCGCCTGGGTGAACAGCGCGGCTTCACCCGCGGTGACCCAGTACTCCCCCGCGCGCGTCTCGGTGTCGATCAACGCCGTGAGCGCGTTCGCCAGGTGGTCCTGGGGCACGAAGTCGATGTGCGCGCGCTGGTCCAGCGGCAGGAGCGGCAGTGCGCCCTTGAGCACGGCGAGCGCCAGCGAGTGCAGACCCTGGAACTTCGAGATGGCGCCGGTCTCGCTGTCACCGATCACGACCGACGGCCGAACGATCGTCGCGGCCACACCGCTGTCCCGGACGAGCTGCTCTGCCGCGAGCTTCGAGGTCAGGTAGTCGGCAGGATCAGCGCCACCCTCGTTCGTGCGACCGCGGGTCATGCCGTCGCGAGCCACGAACGCGGTGCTCAGGTAGTGCACGGTCGCGTCGGCCCTGCGCGCGAAGTCCAGCACGTTCAGCGTGCCCGCCACGTTGAGGCCATCCGTGGCCGTGGCGCCCGCACCGAAGTCGGTGACGGCCGCGCAATGCACGACCACGTCGACCTCGGCCGCCAGCCGGCGTGCGACCGCCGGATCGAAGCCCAGGTCCGGCGCGCCGAGGTCACCGCGGACGTGCTCGGTGGAACCGGGCGGGACCTGCTTGTGCACCATGGAGATGACCCGATGCCGGGCCAGCTTCGGCAGCAGCGCGGTGCCCACGACACCGGAGGCGCCGGTGAGAAGGATGGTCTGTTGCGATGTCACGAGTTCACTCACCTGATGTCTGTCGGGCTACGGGATGCGCAGCGGTTCACCGCGAAGCCGGTCGAGCAACGCGCCGGACATGCGGGCACGGGCGGGCGGGTGGAAAGCCAGCGCGCGGCACGCGGAGTTGAGGTAGGCGACGTCACCGGAGCCGATGAAGGCCATGCCACCCAACGCCTCCACGCAGCGGCCGGCGACCTGGTCGATCGCGTCCTGAGCGGCGTACCGGACGGCGAGTGCGTCAGCGAGGGAGTCGTGATCGGGCTCCTGGCTCGCGACGCGTTCGACGGCCAGCATCGCCGCCTGCAGTGCACTCACCACGTCGGCCCGCAGCCGGGCGTCGACCTTGTCGACCTGAAGCACGCGCTCCACCAGCGCCGATGCCACGCCCAGGTAGCTCGCGGTCATCAGCAGCTCGAACCACACGAACCCCACGGTCTGCAGATGGTCGAGCTGTCCATCGGACGTCACGCCGGTCCGGACGACGAGCTCCTCGGGCACCTCGACGTCGGTGAGGACCACCTCGTCGCTCTCAGCACCCGCGAGCACCGGGCTGGTCCAGAAGGGCTTGACCGAGACGCCGGGCGCGTCCGCCGGAACCAGGGCCACGGCGAGCTGCGACGTGCCGTCCGGCCCTGGCAGCGACACCGACGCGGTGATCAGGTTCATCGACCTGGCGAGGCTGCACGGCTTCTTGCTGCCGTTCAGGAACACCTTGCCGCCGTCGACACGTGCCACGATCGACGGCGAGAGGATGTGCTGCCCCGTGCGGCCCTCGGCGAACGCGGAGGCCAGCAGGAGGTTGTCCTTGGCGATCGCGGACAGCAGCAGCCATTCCATGCCGCTGCTCGTGCGAGCCGTCTCGGCCAGCGAGGCCACCGAGAAGTGGTGCATGGTGGTGGCCACCGCGACCGATGGCGACCGTGCGCCGAGTGCGCGTTGCACACGCACCATCGTCAGCAGATCCGCGCCATGGCCCCCGTGCTCGTTCGGCACCAGCAGCGCGGCGCCCCCGTGGTCGCGGAACAGGCCGATGCCGGGACCGCCCTGCTGCTCCAGCTCGGCGAGCGGTACGTCCGCCAGAGCGTCGTCCAGTCCGGGAAGCAAGCGCTCCAGCTGGTCTCGTTCGCGTCGCAAGTACTGCATGCCAACAACACTAGAAACCGACGGTGCAGCGTCTACCCAGGACAGCAACAGCCTTTTGTAAGGGATTGCTTAAACTTCTCTGTCATCCACAGTGGACTGAGCGGTGCGCAGTACGAGGACGGCATCCGTTCCGCCGCCAGGCGCAGGATTGAGGGCGAGCCAACCGTCACTGGCTCGTGCCAGGCCGGCGGCGATCGACAACCCAAGGCCGGCGCCGTCGGTGTCACGTCTTTGCGTGCCACGCCAATAACGTTCGCACGCGCGCGCCGCGTCGGCCGGGTTCATGCCAGGTCCCTCGTCACGGCAGAACAGCCGAACCTGGTGCAGTGACGACTCCGCGAACAGCTCGATCGTCGACCCCACCGGAGAAACGCGCAGGGCGTTGTCGATGAACACGTCGAGGATCTGATCGACGGCGGCGGGCAGCGCGTTCGCCCACAAACCCGTGCACGGCTTGATGAAGAGGTCGACACCCGCTATCGCCGCGATCGGCCTCCAAGAGGCCATCCGGTCTTCCAGCACGGCGGCGATGTCCACTGGCTGCACCGCGTGGGCACGCCCCTCACCTCTGGCGAGTGTCATCAGGGCGTTGAGGATCAGGCTCATCCTGGTGGCCTCGCGCAGGGCGCTCTCCATCTTGCCGAGACCTTCCGGCAGAACGTGCGGTTCCAGGTTCTCCAGCCGCAACCGCAATGCCACCAGGGGATTGCGCAGCTGGTGGGAGGCATCGGCCACGAACGACCGCTGCGAGTCGTGCAGCTCGACCAGGCGATCGCCCAGGCTGTTGACCGCAGCGACGAGCGAGCCGGACAGTGGGAGCCGCGGCGTGTAGTTGCCCGCGGTGAACTCTTCCAGTACACCGCGCACACGACGCAGGCGCCTTACCAGTACCACCGCTCCCGCGAAGAGTCCGACCACTACGAGCAGCAGAGCGAGAACGGTGTAGCTCATCAGGATCCTGTCGACATCGCAGCGGGTACGGCGAGGCGGAAACCCACACCTCGCACCGAGGTGATCCAGTCTCGGTGCCCGAGCTTGGTTCGCAACGAGCTGACGTGGACGTCGAGCGTCCGAGTCGAGCCGTGCCAGTTCGGGTCCCACGCCTCGTTGATCAGGTCTTCCCGGTGCCGCACAGCGCCTGGGTCGGCCAGCAACGCCAGCAGGAGATCGAACTCCCTGCGGGTCAACGCGATCGATCGACCGTCCACACTGGCCTTGCGGGTTCTCGGCTCCACCGACAGCGGACCGAGCTGGATCGGGCTGTCCGACTGCCCCGGCTCGATCGCCACGGCGGTCCGCAGCGATCTCCTGCTGACCGCGTCGATTCTCGCCACCAACTCACGGGTGCTGAACGGCTTCACCAGGTAGTCGTCCGCGCCGGCCTGCAGCAGCAACACCCGGTCGATCTCCTCGGTCCGCGCGCTCAGCACCATGATCGGCACCTGCGACGACTCGCGCAGACGGTGGCAGACTTCCTGGCCGTCCAGGTCGGGCAGGCCCAGGTCGAGCAGGACGAAGTCGGCCTGTTCGGCGGCGCCCACCGCCTCGGCGCCCTGGGTGATGTGGTCGGTGGTGTGCCCAAACCGGACCAGTGCCTCACGCAACGCGTCCGCGACGTGGTCGTCGTCCTCGATGAGCAAGATCCGCACTCCGTCGCCCCTTTTCCGGCTGGTGCGGCACAGGAGGGCCGCACCAGTCAGTATCGAAGCGCCAGAGGCGGATTTGTCAGCACTCGTGAACAAGCGGGTCCGGGACCGGCTCTCCCAGGGGTCCTTGGGGAAGGAAGAGAGCCGGCCCCGGTTCCGCTACCGCGCTTCCGACAACCCGAACTTGTTGTGGAACGCGCGGAGCCATCCCGGCAACCACCAGTTGCCGTTGCCGCACATGCGCATCAGTGCGGGCATGAGCGCACCTCTGATCAGCGTCGCGTCCACGATCACCGCGATCGCCAGGCCCACCCCGAGCAGTTTCACCGGGGTCAGCCCAGAGGTCGCGAAGGCGAACAGCACGACCGCGACGATCACTGCGGCCGCTGTCACCAACCGGCCCACCCGCTCGAGGCCCCACGCGACCGACGCCACGTTGTCACTGGTGAGCTCGTGGTGTTCCTTGATGCGCGACAACATGAACACCTGGTAGTCCATCGACACACCGAACGCCACGCAGAACATCAGGATCGGCATTCGGATGTTGACGTTGTCGGTGACGATGAAATCGCCGACCAACCAGCGCAGGTGGCCTTCCTGGAAGATGAAGACCATCGCCCCGAACGTGGCGGTGAGGCTGAGCAGGTTCATGAAGATGGCCTGCAACGGGATCAGCAGGCTTCCGGTGAACAGGAACAGCAGGATGAACGTGGTCACCGCGATGAACAGCAACACCCATGGCAACGCACCGCCGACGTTCACACGCGCGTCCACCAGCTGCGCGGCCTGACCGCCGACCAACCGGTCCGTGGACGGCGACGGCAGGTCTCGTACCTTCGCCACCAGGTCGCCACCCTGCGGCGAGTACGGCTCGGGCTCGGAGATGATCGACACCCAGGTGCCCACCTGCGCGTCGAACCTCGCCGAACTCGGGTCCGGTGGTGCGACCTGCTCGCCCTTGATGTACGAACCGGTGGCGGCGTCGACCCTGGTGACGCCGCCGATCTGGGAGAGCTTGGTGGCGTAGTCGCCGATCTTCGTGGAGTCGGCCTGCGCGGGCACGCCCGGCAGCACCACGGTGAGCGGCGAGTCCTCCTTGCTCGCGTAGTTGTCGCGGATGTACTGCGCGGCAACGTGTGCGGGCGCATCGGGCGGCAGCACGCGGTCGTCCGACTCGCCGAACTTCGCGCCCAGGAAGGGCGATCCCACGACGAGCAGCAGGGCCGTCACGATCAGGAAGAACGGCACCGGCCGCTTCATCACGATCAGCGACCAGCGGTGCCAGAAGCCACCGCTGCCGTCCGTCTGCGCCGCCTTCTTCCGTGATCTGAACAGGCCCTGCAGGCTCAGCGCGTCGACCTTGCGTCCGAGCACCGACAGCAGGGCGGGCAGTACGACCACCGCGCCCAGCGCCGCCAGCGCCACGACGGAGATACCTGCGTAGGCGAACGAGCGCAGGAAGTTCATGGGGAACAACAACAGCGACGACATCGATACCGCGACGGTCAGCGCGGAGAAGACGACTGTGCGGCCGGCGGTACGCACCGTTGTACCGATCGCTTCCTTCACATCGGATCCGCTCGCCAGCTCCTCTCGGAATCTCGTGAGGATGAAGAGGCTGTAGTCGATGGCGAGGCCGAGCCCGAGCGCGATTGTGATGTTCACGGCGAACACCGACACCGGCACCATCATGTTGAACACCTTCAACATGACGAGCGCGCCGACCACCGCCAGGCCACCCACCGCGAGCGGCGTCAGCGCGGCGATGACACCGCGGAACACCAGCAGCAGGATCAGCAACGTGAGCGGCGCGGCGATGAGCTCGGCCCGCACCAGGTCCTCGTCGCTCTGGGTGTTGACCTCGGCCCGGACCTGCGCGACACCGGTCGCCTCGACGGTGAACCCGTCGCGCTTGCCGACGATGTTCGGCACGATGCGCGTGGTCGCCTTGCTGACCTCGTTCTCGTCGCCGGCGAGCCGGACGAGCACCATCGCGGACTTGCTGTCCTCACCTCGAAGCGGCGGCGCGCCGTTCAGACTCCAGAACGACTCCGCCTGCACCACACCGGATTCCTTGGCGAGCCGGTCGGTGAGCTCCGTGCCGAACTTGACCGCGGCGGGGTCCTCGACGGAGCCCGGCGTCTTCACGAGGAACACCAGATGTGGTGCTCCTGCCTTGAAGTCCTTGTTCAGGATGTTGTCGGCGCGGGTCGCCTCCGCGTTGGTCGCGGTGATCCCGCCTTCGGACAGGCGTTCCGTGACGTCCGAGCCGAACGGCAGCGCGAGTCCGATCGCGACGACCACGGCGACCAGCACCAGGATCCGGCGCCGGAAGACGCCGTGTCCGATGCGTTCCAGCAGTGAGCGCTTCGCGCCCTTGCTGATGCCGGGCGGCGCCTCACGCTCCTTCTGGTCCGCTTCCATTTCTGCTCACTCCTCGGTGAAACTCCTGCGAGCGGGCGATCGTCACCCGATGACAGAAGTCTGCGGGCGCGGCCCGTCCCGAGACTTGTAAGAAACGGCTATACCCACCAGGGGTACACCCACTAACGGGTGTGGTTGTGCCGTTCCGGGACGTCCATGCATCCCACGGTCACCTTCTCGCAGTCCTCACTCGGAGGATGCGGCGACACCGCCCTGGCAAGCAGCGACGGTGCCAGGCCGAAGGTGCGGCGGGTGACGTTGGTGAGGTGTGCGGAGTCGGTGAAACCCGCGGTGTGCGCGGCCTCGGTCAGCGTGGAACCACCGAGCACCGACTCGACAGCGCGCTGCAGCCGCAGCCACAGCACGTATCGCCGGAACGACAGGCCGATCTCGGACGCGAACAGGTGGCGCAGCCGACTGTCCGAGATGCCCACCGCGGCGCTCACCTCGGCCAGCGACACCGGGCCGCTGATGATCGTCGGCAGGTACTGGATCGCGTCCTCCAGCACCGGATGGCCGACGACACCGGTCACGACCCGGCAGTCCACACCGAGCGCACCGAAGATCCGGCACACCAGCGCTTCCGGCTCCTGGTCGTCGTTGCCGAGCAGCGCGGGTGTCAACGTTCGAGCGGAATCGGCCCAGGACGCGACGGACGAGGACGAGACGCCACGGGCGACGAGTTCCCGGCCGGTGGTGCTCTCCGGTTCGAGGTAGAGCATCACCGTGCGCGGGTTTCCCTCGACGATGGCGTGCGGCTCGTTCGCCGGGATCACGGCGGACTGGCAGCGCCGCCGCCGGCCCTCGCCGTCCTGGAGCTCGATCTGGCCGTCGGCGACGACGATCTGGATCGCGTGGTGAGCGTGCTCGGCCGCGTGACCGACCGCGCCGAGGTAGAGCTGCCACCCCGGCCGGATGAAGCCGAACCCACCACTCCAGGTGTCGTCCGCCATCAGCCTCCCCTGTCCACGCCGGTCGCCGCATGTGGGCACCATTGTGGCAGGGGCGCACATCAGACGGTCGATTCGTCCGATTCAGCGACGTGCGCGAACGCGCGCACCTGCGCCGTCAACGCCACCTTGCCCGTGTTCTCGACCTCGACGCTGACGCCGAAGACGATCTCGGTGAAGCCGCGGATCCGCGGTGTGACCGACACCAGCTCGGCGGTGGTGCGGATCCGCGTGCCCGCCGTGACCGGAGCCGAGAACCGCAGCCGGTCCATGCCCTTGTTGAGCAGCATGTCCGTGCCGCCGACCTCGACGATTTCGGCGAGCTGGGACACTGCCAGCGAGATGGTCAGCATGCCGTGCGCGACCGTGGCTCCGAACGGTCCTTCCTTCGCCCGCACCTCGTCGACGTGCACCCACTGCGGGTCGCCGGTGAGGTCGGCGAAGGTGTTGATCATCTGCTGGTCGACCAGCCACCAGGTGCTGGTTCCCAGCGTCGTGCCGACCTCGGCGATCATCTCGGCGGGTGAGCTGTAGCGCTTCATTCGGTGTTCTCCGTCTTCCGGTTCAGCCAGGTGCCGGACACGCTGGTGGCGATGGCGTGCGCGCCGCCGTCGACGTGGATGAGCTCGCCGGTGACCGATGGCATCCAGTCCGAGAGCAGCGAGCAGACGACCCGGCCGACCGGCTCGGCGTCGCGCACGTCCCAGCCCAGCGGTGCCCGGTCGCCCCACAGCTCCTCGAGCAGCTTCTGCCCAGGTACGGATCGGGCCGCCACGGTGTGCAGCGGGCCCGCCGCCACCAGGTTCACCCTGGTGCCGTCGCGACCGAGGTCGTAGGCGAGGTAGCGATTGCAGCTCTCCAGTCCCGCCTTCGCCACTCCCATCCAGTCGTAGCCGGGCCACACCTGGCGGGCGTCGAAGTCGATGCCCACCAGCGACCCGCTGCCGGACTTGGCGAGCAGCGGTCCGAAAGCGGCGCCGAGCGTGGCGAAGGAGTAGGTGGAGATCTGCAACGCCGTGGCGACGTCCTCCCACGGCGCAGTGAGGAAGCCGCCGCCGAGCGCGGTGGCGGGAGCGAACCCGATGGCGTGCACGACGCCGTCGACCGCACCCCACCGCTGTTCCAGGTCGGCGACGACGGCGTCGACCTGGTCCCGTTCGACCACGTCCATCTCCAGGACGTCGCACGGCTCGGGCAGCCGGTCCGCAGTGAGCTTCGTGAGCCGCAGTGCCTTGCCGTGCCCGGTGAGCACGACCTCCGCACCCGCCTCCTGAGCCATCCGCGCGACCGCGTATCCGATGGAGTCCTCGGTGAGGACACCGGTCACAAGAATCCGTTTGTCCTTGAGCAGCATGGTGTTCCCCTACTTGGTGAACACGACGACGGCGTTGGCGCCGCCGAAGCCGAACGAGTTGTTGATGGCGACGTTCACCGGCATCCGGCGCGGCGCCTTGGTGACGATGTCCAGCTCGATCTGCGGGTCCTGGTTCTCCAGGTTCGCCGTGGCGGGGACGAGGCCCTGTTCGACCGACAGCACCGCGCAGACGGACTCGATCGCGCCGGCGCCGCCTAGGGAGTGACCGACGCTGCCCTTGACCGACGTGACGACAGGGCGGTCGCCGAAGATCCGGCGCACGACCTTGGCCTCGTTGAGGTCGTTGAGCGGTGTCGACGTGCCGTGGGCGTTGACGTGGTCGACCTCGTCCGGGCTCACTCCCGCGTCGGCGAGGGCCATCCGGATGGCGGCCTCGGCACCGGAGCCGTCCGGTCGCGGTGCGCTGACGTGGAACGCGTCCGAGGTCGAGCCGTAGCCGCTGAGCTTGGCGCGCACGTGGGCGCCACGGGCCAGCGCGTCGTCCAGCCGTTCCAGCACGAGCACGCCCGCGCCCTCGGAGGCGACGAAGCCGTCGCGGTCGACGTCGAACGGCCGGGAAGCGGCCGAAGGGTCGTCACAGCGGGTCGACATCGCGCCCATCCGGGCGAAGCCGGCGGTGATGAGCGGGCTGAGCGCCGACTCGGAACCGCCCGCGATCACCACGTCGCAGATGCCCTTCTGCAGCAGGTCACGTGCCGTACCCAGCGCGGTGACACCGGACGCGCAGGCCGAGGACACGCTCCAGCTCGGGCCGCGTGCGCCGCAGTCCATCGAGACGAACCCGGTGGAACCGCCCTGCCCGATCATCGGGATGAGCATCGGCGTCACCGCGGACACGCCGTCCTCGCGCAGCGCGGTGAGCTGGGCCTCGTACGTCGGCGTGCCGCCGAGCGCGTTGCCCATGATCACGCTGACCCTGGCGCCGTCCCAGGTGGCCGGGTCCAGCTTCGCGTCGGCGACGGCTTCCCGTGCCGCGTAGAGCGCCAGGTGGGTGAAGCGCTCCTGGCGCCACGCGCTGCGGCGGTCCAGCAGTTCGGCCGCGTTGAAGTCCGGCACGCGGCAGCTGAAGTCCACCGGCAACCCGATCCCGGACAGGCCGGGATCGGTGGTCGCGGTGGACTCGCCGCGCAGGATGCGTTCCCAGGAAGCCTGCACGCCGATTCCCGCCGAGGTGACCAGGCCGACCCCGGTCACCGCGACGTCGAAGGTGCCGCTCATCCGGCGACTCCGACCTTGCCGTCGATCAGGCTCGCGACCTTGGCGATGGTGTCGCTGGGCGAGACGTCCTCTTCGCTGATCTTGATGCCGAACTCCTTCTCGGCGACCATGCCCAGCTCGATCAGGGCCAGCGAGTCGAGGTCGAGGTCGGTCAGCTTCGAGTCGGAGCTGACCTCGCCCTCGGTGATGCCGAAACGCGAGACGAGCACGGCGGAGAGACGGTCGATGGTCGTTGACATGATGGTCACCCTCGTTCTGGTGGTTACTCGGACTTGGCGAGGCTCAACGCCTCGGGATCGGTGCCCCTGGCCAGCACGACGCCGTCGAACAGGCCGTCCAGGATGTCGCCGACCACGCGCAGCAGCAGGCGTTCGGCGATCGGGTCCATGGCGCCGGCGAGGCTCTCGATCCCGAAGTCGTAGGTGACCTCGAAGACGATCTCGCTGCCGTCACCGGACGCGGCGACCTGCCAGGTGCCGCAGAAGTCGGCGAAGTCGCCGTCGATCTGGGTGAACTCGACGCGCAGGCCCTCGTGGTCGAAGGTCTCGCGCTCGGTCCAGCTCAGCAGGCCCTGGCGGAACTCCACGGACCAGTCGGTGTGCCGGGGCTCGCCGGGACCGGCCGGGTGCTGCGTGATCGACCTGATTTCCTCGCACAGCTCGGGAAATCGGCTGAAGTCGCTGAGCCGCTCGAAGGCATCGGCCGGCGCGCACGCGGGCACCGCCGCCCTGAGCTCGATCGACCTCATTCTGGGCTCCTCATTCAGAAACTCCTCATCAGTCGCACCAGCGCGCGACCTTGGTGGCGGCCCGCTCCACCGCGTCCAGCAAGAACGCGACGTCCGAACCGGTCAGCACGGCGGGCGGGGTGAAGCGCAGGACGTGCCCCTCGTTGAGCGAGTGGTTGGCGACCACGCCTTCGGCGACCAGGTCGACCATCAGCAGCGTCGGCACGTCGGGCGTGGCGAACTCCAGCCCGATCAGCAGGCCTTCACCGCGGACGTCTCGCACGTGGTCGCCGAGCACGCGGGTGACGACGTTGCGCAGCTCCGGCAGGAGTTCCGCTCCGAGGTGGCGTGCGCGTTCGACCAGCCCGTCCTCCTGCACCGCGGCGATGGCGCCGATGACGGCCGCCATCCCCAGCGGGCTGCCGGAGAACGTCGAGGTGTGCAGGAACGGGTCGCGGTCGAACTCGCTGTAGGCGTCCTCGGTGGCGACCGCGGCCGAGACCGGCAGCAGTCCTCCGCCGAGTGCCTTGCCCGTGAGCAGGACGTCCGGTGTGATCGACTCGGCGTCAGCACCCCACCAGCTGCCGAGCCTGCCCATGCCGGTCTGGATCTCGTCGAGCACGAAGAAGGCTCCGAACTCCTGGCACAGAGCCGAAATCTCTTTGAGGTACCCGGAGGGTGGGATCACGACGCCGGCCTCGCCCTGGACGGGCTCCAGCACGACGCAGCACTCCCCCGGCGATGCCGAGAGTTCGGCACGGACAGCATCCGCGTCGCCGTAGGCAACGTGGGAGACGTCCGGCAGGAGCGGCTGGAACGGGCGCTGGAACGTGTCCTTCGCCGTGAGACTCAGGGCTCCCAGCGTCTTGCCGTGGTAGCCGCCGTGCGCCGAGATCAGCTTGCGCTTTCCCTTGCTGCGCGCCATCTTCACCGCTGCCTCGACGGCTTCCGTGCCGGAGTTCGCGAAGTGCACCTTCGTGAGCCCGTCCGGCACAACCGACGTCAACACCTCGGCGGCGCGGCCCATCGACGGTTCGAGGAACAGCCGCGTCGACACCGGGTGGGTGGCGAGCTGGACTGTCACCTCCTCGACGACCCTGGGGTGCCGCGAGCCCATGATCAGCACGCCGTAGCCGCCGCAGTTCAGCAGCTTGCGGCCGGTGTCGGTGTGTACCCAGGCGCCGGACGAGGCGACCTCCGCCTCCCCGCCGAGCAGCTCGGCGAGTGCCGCGCGGCCTTTTCCGAGGTGCGCCCGGTAACGGCGCAACGTCTCGCTCGCGACGCTGGTCATCATCCGGCCGTGAAGTAGTCGACGATCGAAGAAGCGGCACTGCTGCGCGACGGCGGGTGGAAGGAGATGCCGTGTGACGCGGCGGCCAAGTACGCGATGTCCGAAGAGGACACGTAGGCCATGCCGCCCAGCAACTCGACCGCACGGTTGACGACCTCGCCGATCGTTTGCTGCGCCCCGAACCTCGCGACCTGAGCCGCCGCGAGCGTGGTGTGGATCGGGTCGCCGGCGATCAGCTGACGTGCCACGGCCTCGGTGGCCAACGCCGCCGATTCGATGCGCACTGCGAGATCCGCACGGTCGGTGACAGATCCGCGGCCGCGCTCCAACACCTGCTGCACCAGTGCACTCGCGATACCCGTGTAGGCCGCGCTGACGGACAGCTGGAAGTGCACCAGCCCGGTCATCTGCAGCATGATCGCCTGCTCGATCGGCGGCGCGACCATCTGCTCGGCGGGCACGAACACGTCGGTGAGCCGAACCTCGTCGCTCTCCGCGCCGGCCAGCACGAAGCTCGACCAGAACGGGTGCACCGAAAGGCCCTCGGCGTCGGCAGGGATCACCGCGATGCCCAGGCCGGTGATGCTGTGCTCCGGCGGAAGGGCGACGCTGGCCGTCATCAGGTTCATCGACCGCGAGAGGCTGCACGGCTTCTTGGTGCCGCTGACCAGGAACCCGCCCTCGACCGGCGTCGCCGTCATCGTCGGCTGCAGGATGTCCTGGTCGGTTCGGCCTTCCGCGAAGGCGGACGACAGCAGCAGTTGGTTCTGCGTGATGCTGTCCAGCAGCGCCGGGTTCACACCACTCTCGGCACCGAAGGACACCGCGGCCACCATCGTGCTGACCGAGAACTGGTGCATCATCGTGGCGACGGCCGTGGACGGGGCAACGGCGGCGAGCGCACGCATGACCCGGACGGCGTCGAGGGCGTCAGCGCCAAGACCGCCATGTTCCTTCGGCACCAGCAGGTTCGTGCCACCGAGGGTGCGGAAGATCTCGATGCCGGGGTTCTTCTCCGACTCCAGCTCGGTCAGCGACACCTCGGCGAGCCGCTTGCGCAGACCCGGCAGGAGGCGGTCAAGCGTGGTCCGGTCGATCTCCATGAACTGCACTGCTACTCCTTGTTCTGGGCGGGAACGCCGGCGACGAGGCGGTACGAGTCGAAGACCGCTTCGAGGGGCCGGACACCCTCGGCGATCGACACGCCCTGCAGGTGGGAGGTCCGCAGGGCCGGGTAGTTGGCCTCGCCGAAGGCGCCACCGGTGAGACCGGTGCCGCCGTGGGTCGGGAGGTAGGGGGCGAAGCCGATGTGCGAGTCGTTGATCTTGAGCAGGCCGCCGTTGCGGACTCGCCGGACGAACTCGTCGATCACCGCAGGGGCCTTGCTCCACAACGAGTTGCGCAGGCCGTAGCGGTTGCTCTCGACGAACGCGATCACGTCGTCGAGCAGGCCGTGGTCCTCCGCTTCCGCCGGGACGACGACCGGGAGGAGGGGGAAGAAGGTCTCCTCGCGGACCATTTCGATGTCTCGGCAGTCCACAAGGCCATCCACGCGCAGCACCGTGGGTTCCAGGAACATCCCGGTGTCGGAGGGTGTGCCGTCGACTTCCAGCCGCCTTCCGCCGCGCACGAGCTTGGCGCCGTGCTCCAGCGCGTCACGTACATAGCCGAAGAACCTTTCCGTGCGCATGACCGGGGACAGCAGCACACCGTCCTCGTCCGGGTATCCGGGCTTCACCTTCTGCAGGGCGGCGTCCAGCGCGGCGAGGAGTTCGTCGGCGATGCGCGGATGTGCCACGACCTGATTGGGCACCATGCAGATCTGGCCGGAGCCGTAGAACGCCTCGGTGAGCGCCTGAGCTGCCAGCTCGATGTCCGCGTCGTGCCAGACGACCACGCAGTCGTTGCCGCTGAGCTCCAGGATCGGCTTCTTGCCTGCCTCGATGCATCTGCGTTCGACCTCAAGGCCGCGCTCGACGCTGCCGGTGTAGAAGATGTCGTTCACCAGCGGGCTTTCCAGCCAGGTGTCGATGGTGCGGCCCGGTCGCGCGCAGAACACGTTGAGCGTGCCGGGAGGTGCGCCGAGCTCCTCCAGCACCGGCGCGACGAACTCGCGCAGCAGGTACATCACACCGAGCGGCGCGCTGCGCGGTGCTCGGACGACGATCGCATTGCCTGCGAGCAAGGACATGCAGCCGAGAAGCGCGCTCGACGCCGGGGCGTTCTGGGGCGGGTTCACACACACCACGCCGTCGGCGACCCGGCGCACGAACAACCGGCGCGGCCCGGCCGTGAACTCCTGGCACAGCTGCGTTTCGAACCAGCTCAGCATGTCGTCGCTCGCCGCGGTCAGCATGCCGGACACCTGCCACTGCGCGAGCAGCCGCGGGTTGCCCTCGGCGATCAGCGTGTCGACGATCTCGTCGTGACGGGCGCGGACGCGCTCCCGGATCATCGCCATGCCCTCGAGCCGCGTGCGCAGCGGAGTCGCCGCCCAGATCGGCGCGGCTTCAGCAGCTGCACGCAGCGCGGCCTCGTTGACGTCGTTTTCTGCGGCAGCGCATCGTCCGACGATCCGATCGGCGAACTCGGCCGGGTCGGCAGCGCCGGAGTCCAGCTTCCGCTTGAGCGTCAGTGCGGAGAACACGTCTTCCAGCACCGAACGTGCGCTCACGGTGTAGAGGTGGCGGTCGGAGGCGATGTCCTGCCCGCCGACGAACGACGCGTAGGTCGGCACCGTCTTCATCCTGCTGCCTCTCATCGGTCCTGAGTCCCGCACCACAGTGGGGTATTGCGCTTCGCTAGATACATCCGCTGCGGTGCAACAACTTCCGCACTCACAGGCTGATGCCGCCGTCGACGTGGACGATCTGGCCGGTGATGAACTCGGCTCGCGGCGACACGAGGAAGGACACGAGGTCGGCGACCATGTCCGGCGTGCCGAACCTCCGCTGCGGAGTCATCGCCAGAGCGGCCTCACGCACCTTGTCGTCGAGTTCGGCTGTCATGTCGGTCTCGATGAACCCCGGCGCGACCGCGTTGACCCGCACGCCATGTGCGGCGACTTCTTTGGCCAGCGACCGGGTCAGCCCGTTCACGCCGGCCTTCGCGGCGGCGTAGTTGACCTGCATGGCGCTCGCGCGTTCGCCGACGATGGACGACACGTTGACGATGGCGCCGGCCTTGCGCCGCATCATCCCGAAGAGGACGCCGCGGCAGAGGTTGAACGTGCCGGTGAGGTTGGTGCCGAGCACGGTGTCCCAGTCCTCGCCGGACATCCGGAAGAACGCGCCATCGCGGACCACGCCGGCCGAGTTGACCAGCACCGCGATCGGACCGAGCTGCTCTTCGACCTGCGTGATGAACGCCCGCGCCGAGGCGAGGTCGTTGACGTCGCACACCTCGTGCACCGCGTCGGCACCCTCGGCCCTGATCAGCTCGAGCGTCTCCTTGACGTGGTCGTCGACCGCCCGCGAGCAGAACGCGATGTCGTGACCCTCGACGGCCAGCCTGACCGCGACGGCCCTGCCGATCCCGCGCGACCCTCCTGTGACGATCGCGCACGGACGCTCCGACATCGGTTCCTCCCCAGCTGGTGTGGTGACGGGGCGATCGCCCTTCACGGCCACAGACCCGGCCAGGTGCGGCGGAGATACCGCGGCGGCAAATTCGTCGCCGGAGTATCCAAACGGGCGCGGCACCCCACTGTGGGAATGCGACGTGAAGGAGCCGCACCCATGACCCGACCATCCACATCGGACGAACCGCGTGTGCTGACCGAGCTTCAGCACAGCATGTTGCTGCACAGCCTGAGCGCACCCGAGGAGGGCAGCTACGTCGTCCAGTGCACGCTCGCGCTGTCCGAACCCTTAGACGTAGAGGCTTTCGGCGCCGCACTGCGCGCCCTGGTCGAGGCACACCCGGTCCTGCGCACGGTGCTGGACCCCGGCGGTCCCAGCCAGTTCGTGCGAGCACACGCCGAGTTCACGATGCGTGTCGTCGACTGGCGTGACGGCGACCCGGATCAGCGGCTGCGCGACCACCTGCTCGCCGACAAGCACCTGCCGTTCGACTTCACGGCGCCGCCGATCCGCTTCCTGCTGGCGCGCACCGGATCTGAGCAGCACCGGTTCCTTCTGACGGTGCATCACGCGCTGGTGGACGGCCGCTCACTTGCCGCCCTCGTGCACGAGCTTGTGGTCCGCTACGACGCGTTCCGCACGGGCGGCACTCCTGATCTCCAGCAGCGGACGCCGTTCAGCGCCCACTTGGACTGGCTGGCGCAGCAGGACTTCAGTACGAGCGAACCGTTCTGGCGCACGCACCTCGCCGGATTCACCGCAGCCCCCAGGCTGGGCGGCTCCACTGGCGACAGCGGCTACGGCTCGATTTCCCGCACCCTGCCCGAGCAGGCGACCGCCACCGTCGAGCAGCTCGCCCGGGAGAACCGGATTCCGGTCAGCGTGTTCGTGCACGCCGCTTGGGCGATGTTGCTCGCGCAGTACCAGGGCAGTGATGACGTGGTGTTCGGCGCGACCCGGTCCTGCCGGGCCGGCGTCCCCGGCAGCGGGTCGATGCTCGGTCTGCTGATCAACACGTTGCCGCACCGCACGGAGGTCGACCCGGCTCACACGGTGATCGACTTCGTGCGCGAACTGCGCGACCGCCACAAGCCGCTTCAGCAGTACGAGCACACACCGCTCGGGCTCATCCGGCAATGGGCCGACGTGCCCGCGTCGATGCCGTTGTTCGAGAGCATCCTGGTGTTCGAGGACTTCGCCGTGGACACGCTGTTCCGCAGGCAGGGCGGGCGCTGGGAGAACACCCGCACGACCTATCGCGACCAGGTGGGCGTGCCGCTCACGTTGAACGCCTATCGCGACAGCGAGCTCGCCTTCTCGCTCGGCCACGACCGCTCGCGCTTCGACGCCGCGGCCGCGGCGAGCCTCCTGACCCACTTCGTCGAGCTGCTGAGCGCGATGGCGGCCGACCCCACCCGGTTGCTGGGCACGCTGCCCGGTCCGTCCGATCCGTTCGCCGCCGCACGCGCCGCCGACGAGTTCTGGGTGCGTCGCCTCACCGGGCTGCAGGCTCTCCGCCTGCCGCACGAAAAGCCCTCGTCAGCACCCGCGGATGAGTACGTCTCGGTCCAGATCGCGGCACCGGGCGGTGATGTCGAGGCTCGCGTCCTCGCGTTCCTGTCCAGGATCAGCGGCCAGACCGACGGTTTCGACGTGGGCCTCGACCACGGGATTCTGCGGGTGCCGCCGATCTCGGAAACGTTCCGTACTTCCGTGCGGACCGAACTGGAGCTGGCCCGCGCACGCCCGGCTCTCCGAGACGACATCTGGACCCGGCCGGAACTGTCCGGTCCCACCGCTGATCTGGCGCGGGACGGACTCCCGGTCAGCGTCGTGTCCGGCCTCGACACCTCCCCGAGGCCGGGCACGACGCTCTCGATCGGGATCGCGGAGAACGGCACGACGCTGTGGCGGTTCTCGGCCAGGCACTTCGCTCCGGAGGCCGTCAAGGGCATCACCCAGCGCTTCGGCCAGTTCACGGCATCCGACTTCACCACGGCGTCCCTGCTCACGACGGCCGACCGCACCCAGATGACGGCGGAGTGGGCGAGCACGCGCCGCGACTACCCGCGCGCCAAGTGCGTGCACCAGCTGATCACCGAGCAGGCACGGCGCACTCCGGACGCCCCTGCCGTGATCTTCGGTGACACCACGCTCACCTACGGGGAACTGGACCGCCGGTCCGCCGACCTCGCCGCGTTCCTGGTCCGGCGCGGTGTCGCCTCGGGCTCGTTGGCGGGCGTCTACCTGCGCCGCTCCGCCGACTTGGTGGTCACGCTGCTCGGGGTGCTGCGGGCGGGTGCCGCGTACGTGCCGCTCGACCCCACGTACCCGCCGGCCCGAATCCGGGCGATGGCCGAGGACGCCGGCCTCGCCGTGCTGCTGACCGAGTCGGCTCTGCTGGACGACGTCGACGACTTCCCCACGCACGTGGTCGACCTGGACCGAGCGGATCTGCGCGGGCTGGGCGAGAAGTTCCGGGAGCGTGCGAATGCCGGTGACCTTGCCTATGTCATCTACACCTCGGGTTCGACGGGCAAACCCAAGGGCGTCCGCGTCGGTCACCGCGCGCTGACGAACTTCCTCTGTGCCATGGCGAATCAGCCCGGATGCACGGCTGGAGACCATCTGCTCGCGGTCACCACGGTCTGCTTCGACATCGCCGGTCTGGAGCTGTACCTGCCGCTGATCTCTGGCGGACGCGTCGAGGTCTGCGCTGAGGAGACGGCCGCGGACGGGTTCGCGTTGCTGGAGCAGCTCGGCCGCAGCAGCCCGACCATGATGCAGGCGACGCCGGCGACGTGGCAGATGCTCCGCACTGCGGGGTGGCGCGGTGACGCGAACCTGCGGGTGCTGTGCGGCGGCGAGGCGCTGCCGCAGGATCTGGCCGACTTCCTCGCCGGGTCGTGCGAGCAGGTGTGGAACCTCTACGGCCCCACCGAGACCACGATCTGGTCCACAGTGGACGAGGTCGTCGCCGGGAAGCCAGTGACCATCGGCAGGCCGATCGCGAACACCCGCCTGCACGTGCTCGACGAGACCGGTGCGCCGGTGCCGCCTGGTACGCCGGGCGAGCTGTTCATCGGCGGCGACGGTGTTGCTCAGGGTTACCTGAAGCGGTCCGAGCTCACCGCGTCCCGGTTCGTTCAGAGCCCGGCGGGCCTGCCACCCGGCATGCTCTACCGCACCGGCGATCTGGTGCGGCAGCGGCCGGATGGGCGGCTGATCTACCTCAACCGCATGGACAACCAGGTGAAGGTGCACGGGCATCGCATCGAACTGGGTGAGATCGAGTCCCGGCTGCGCGGACACGAAGCGGTCTCCGACGCCGTCGCCATCGTGCGCGAGGACTCCCCTGGCGACCGTCGTATCGTCGCCTATCTCGTCGCGCGCCAGAAACGGGCGAGCGACGCGGACCTGCGTGGGTGGACGGCCTCGGAACTGCCGGGCTACATGGTGCCGTCGGCGTTCGTGTGGCTCACCGCCATTCCTCAGACCGACAACGGCAAGGTGGACCGCAAGGCCCTGCCCGCACCCGCAGCTCCGGTCGCTCTGTTCGTCGTGCCGCGATCCGAGACCGAACGCGCGGTCGCAGGCGTCTGGCAGGACGTGCTCGGGCGCGGCGATGTCGGCCTGGACTCGGGGTTCTTCGACCTGGGCGGCAACTCGCTGCTGCTGATGCAGGTGGTGAAGCGGCTGCGTGACGAGTTCGGCGTCCCGGTGACTCGCGTGGACATGTTCAGCCACCCGACCGTGCGCGCGATGGCCGGTCACCTCACCGCGAAGACGCCGACGCGAGCGAAGGCGGACACCGGAAGGCGCACAGCAGGACTCGCTGATCTGCGCGCGTTGCGTTCGGTCAAGACACCAGGAGACGGGGAGCCCCGAAAGTGACCTCATGCAAGGTGTGTTCGCTGGGGGCACAGCACCCTGGTGTGACGCTGGACGACGACGGCCTGTGCAACCTGTGCAAGCTCACGATGGCGACCGATCTCGTGGAGAACTTCCGCTACACCAGCGAGATGTACCAGGGGTTCGTCAACGCGGGGCCGAACACCGCCGGCGAGTTCGACTGCCTGTTCATGTACAGCGGCGGCAAGGACAGCACGTTCATGCTCGACCGTTTCGTGAACGGCCTGGGCAAGCGCGTGCTGGCCTACACCTTCGACATCCCGTTCGAGAGCAAGCACTCCGTTCAGAACGTGCGCGGCATGCGGGACAAGATCGATGCCGAGTTCCTGCTGGACTCCGACGACGACGGCATCACGAAGGTGATGGCGGAGATCTTCTCCCGGAAACCCGAGAAGCCCGGCAAGTACCTCGACGAGAAGCTGCCCTGCTACTCGTGCCGGTCGTTCTTCCTCATCCGCGCGATCCTCGTCGCGTTCGAACGGAAGATTCCCTACATCGCGTTGTGCGCGGATCCGCAGCAGATCCTGACCATGGAGTCGGACGTCCGGAAGGTCGTGCAGGGCTTCTACCGCACGTTCGGTGCGAAACTCACCGACGAGGTGTTCAAGGGCAGGATCGAGGAGATCCTCTTCGCCCCCGCCGACGACCTGCCCCGGATCGTCTTCCCATACATCGGGTCCCGCTACGACTACGACCCGGACCAGATGGTCACCGAACTGAAGGACAAGGGGCTCTACAGCGCCTCACCCCTGGAGACGCACTGCCGGCTGTTCGGACTGCTGAACCTGTACTCGTACACGCACTGGGGCAGCATGTACTACAAGATCAACGCCTCCAGTCATCTCCGTGCGGCGCATCGCAATCCCGACCAGCAGCGCACCTCGTTCAGCCTGAAGTTCCCCAAGGCGCTCAACGTGATCGAGCTCGAGGAACGGCTGCGCACCACCCTCTTCGCCATCTCCGCGAACGAGGGCGATCCCGCCGAACACGAGCGGGAGCTGATCGAACTCTTCTCGATGCTGGGCGCCACCGAGGACGCCGCCGCCCACGTCGCCCGCACCTGCCTCGAACTGAAAGAGACCGCGGCCGAGTTCGGCATCGCACTGCCCCGCCGCTGACCTGACCAACCTGGAGCATCATGGCACTCGACATCGCGATCGTCGGCATGGCTTGCCGGTTCCCCGGCGCGGCGGACGTGGACGCGTTCTGGCGCAACCTGTGCGCGGGCCACGAATCGGTCCGCCACTTCACCGACGACGAACTGCTCGCCGCTGGCACACCGCCGCACGTGCTGGCCAATCCGGCGTACGTCCGGGCCGGACAGACGCTCGCGGACGCGGACATGTTCGACGCCGAGCACTTCGGCATCACCGCAGACGACGCCGAAATCCTCGACCCGCAGCATCGGCAGTTCCTCGAATGCGCGCACGAGGCGCTCGAACACTCGGGGTACGACCCGAACTCGTTCGACGGCTCGATCGGCGTGTTCGCCGGCGCAGGCATGAACACCCACCTGCTGCACGGCCTGTACGAGCGCTACCTCACCGCGTCGGGGCCGGAGCGGTACCGGCTGATGATCGCCAACGACAAGGACTTCCTGGCCACCCGGCTGTCCTACAAGCTCGGCCTGCGCGGGCCCAGCATGAGCGTGAACACCGCCTGCTCGACCTCGCTCGTCGCGGTGCACCAGGCGGTGATGAGCCTGGTCGGCGGCGAATGCGAGATCGCGCTGGCCGGTGGTGTGCACGTACGCACTCCGCAGGTCGAGGGCTATCTGCACCAGGAGGGCATGATCCTGTCGCCCGACGGCCACTGCCGGCCGTTCGATGCTGCCGCCCAGGGCACCGTGCTCGGTAGCGGCGTCGGCATCGTGGTGCTCAAGCGGCTCGCCGACGCCGTGCGGGACGGCGACCACATCCACGCCGTGATCAAGGGCAGCGCGGTCAACAACGACGGCGCCGCGAAGTCCGGCTACACCGCCCCCAGCGTCGAGGGACAGGCAGCGGTGATCACCGAGGCGCAGGCGGTCGCCGGGATCTCGCCCGACACCATCAGCTACGTCGAAGCGCACGGCACGGGCACGCCGCTGGGCGACCCGATCGAGCTGGCCGCGCTCACCGAGGCGTTCGGCCCCGGCCTGCCCGCGGGTGGCTGCGCAATCGGGTCGGTGAAGAGCAACATCGGCCACCTCGACGCCGCGTCGGGCGTGGCCGGGCTGATCAAGACCGCACTGATGCTCGACCACGCCAAGCTGGTGCCGAGTCTGCACTTCACCTCGTTGAACCCGGAGATCGACGCGACCACGCTGCCGTTCCGGGTGAGCACCGAGACCGCCGACTGGCAGGCGACTGTGCGCCGGGCCGGGGTCAGCTCGTTCGGCATCGGCGGTACCAACGCCCACGTCGTGCTGGAGCAGGCACCCGCGCCGGTCGTTGCGGAGCGTCGCGAACAGGACCAGCTGCTCGTGCTGTCCGCGCGCACTCCGTCCGCGTTGGAGACCGCGACCGAGAGGCTGTCGCGGTATCTGCGGGCTCATCCTGAGCTGGAGCTGGACGACGTGGCGCACACACTCGCCGTGGGGCGGCGGGCACACCGCTATCGGAGGGCCGTCCGCTGTAGCGGCGATGTCCGCAGCGCCGCGCTCACCCTCGCCATCGGCGATGAGAACAACGTCGTCACCGCGACGGCTGAAGCCGCACCGAGGTTCGGGTTCACCTTCGCCGCAACGATTCCCGGTGCGATCGACCTCTACGACGAGTTGCCCGCCTTCGCTCTGCTCGTCGACTCCGTCGCGGCGCGTTCGGGCGCAGGGAATGCCCGCCAGCTGCTGAGCACCTCCTCGCCTACCGCCGCGTTCGTCACGCAGCTCGCACTGACCGAGTTGCTGCTCTCCTGGGGAATCTCGTCCGCCGCCGTTCGCGGCGGTCTGGGCGAACTCGTCATCGCGTGCCTGTCCGGCACTTCAGACCTGCATGAGGCCTTGGCCAAGGCCGAGGGCCATGCGGCCGTGGAGTTCGCCTCCGGTGACCCGGTGGCGCTGTGGGTCGATCTCGGCGACGTGGCCACGGGCCGCGGTCCCCTGCTGAGCGCGCTGGCACTGGTGTGGGCTGCCGGTGCCGGGGTGGACTGGCAGAAGGTCTACGCGGACGAACGAGCACGCCGGGTTCCGCTGCCGACATATCCGTTCGAGCGGAAGCGGTACTCGGTCGGCACGCAGACCGCTGTGGTCGAGCAGCCGCGGCAGCTGCTCACCGACGAGGCGTCGATCGTCGGGTACGTGCAGGAGGAGGTCATGCGGATCTTCGGGGCGCAGGACGGGCCGCCGGACCCCGACCAGGACGTGTTCGAGCTGGGCCTGGACTCGCTCGTGCTCATCGACATCTCCGCCAAGCTCGGTGCCGAGCTGGGCAGGCAGGTGCCTGCCTCGGCTTTCGCGGAGCATCCGACGATCCGGGGGTTCGTCGGGGCGCTGATGGCAGACGAGGCACGCGAACCTGTCACCGCAAGCTGAGCGATCCACCCGAAGGTCGACGGGCGGTACCCCCTCAGGGTGCCGCCTGTCGACATGTTTGGACCAGTAGCGTTACCTCTCTCGTTGACAGGCATCAGCCGACGGCTACTCACGCTCGTGTGACGCGCACCACTTAAAGGACGACCGCGGTGAGTTCCGGCGGCCGCCAACCCGTTAGGTCTTCGTTCCAACCTTCCGCTGTTGACTAAGGAGATCGGCAACGTGACCGGGTTCGGCTCGCGTGCCGACGGCTCTGACCAGCATCTCAGCCACCAAGAGGTCAGGGCGGTCAGCCAAAATCACAGCAACAACCCCGATTCAGGGGCTGCAGTTGTGATGCAGAAACCTTCTTTTCCTCCGTGCGTCCAGCCACACGATCGCACCGAATGCGAAAAGAGGACTCTCGGGAAGCTCAGGATTCTGACGTACGAGTCCTATTCCAGAGGCAACGGCTGGCACCTCTCGGAAGATCTCGCCCAGGAAGTAGTAATCCGCCTGGCGAGATCCGGGAAAACAATGTGCGAAGTTGCCACAAGTTACTGCATTACCGCCCTGAAGTGGGAAATCAGCGAACATTGGAGGAAGAAAAGTGACGTAGCAGAGCACGACTTGACGTTCGGCGACGACACGCGGGTCTACGAGGCAGTGGGCCCACCCTGGCTGAAGTCGCTGAGAACAGCAACGAAGGAAGCACTCGATTCGCTTCCTCGACGTCAACGACAGGTGATCACCGCACGATTCCTCGAAGACAAGACCGTCAACGAGGTGTGCCGGGAGCTGCAGCTTCCGGCCAAGGTCGTGCACAACTACACCTCGTTGGGGTTGACGCGGCTTGAGCCGTTGCTGGCAGGAATGAATTAGAGGAGCCGAAGATGTGCGTGGACCAGCGGAATCGCAGTCACGCCAACAGCTCCACCCCCACGGTTGTGAATGAACTGGATCCGGGATTCTGGCCCCGGCTCCTCAGGCTGCTTCTGAGGTTTCGAGTCCAAGCCTCTGCCGTGCCGAAGTGCATGGCGGTTCTTCACACCGCGGAGCAGGTGGGCGCCGGTCATGTGGGGACCGGCGCCCACCCGCTTCAAGTTGGGGCTCCTCGCGCTGAGACTGGAGATCAGCACGAGGAGAGCGTGTCGCCCATGGTGCTGCTGCACTTGCAGCTCCACCAGGCCGTGGTGCGGGCATCCCTCGGGGATGCCGACAGCGCCCGAACGGCGGCCGAGCTGTACGAACTGCTCAACCAAGATGAAGACGCCGCTGTGTGGTGGCACAAAGCGGCAGAACTCGGAGATCCGGATGCGATCGACTACGTGAACCGCATCCTCACATAGTCGAGCTTTCGCACCCACGCCGATCTCGGCAGCATCGGAAGCATGGAACAGCTGCGAAGCAAAGAGGGATGAGCCTTCCCGGACGTGGAGAGATTCGGGAGAGGCAGCCGGCACACCAGCGCAAGAGTGGCCCTGCAGGCCACACGATTCCCCCCTTGCGATTGTGTGCCGCACCGTCGAAGCAGGGGGAAACTGCTAGACGGTACATGTGTCACACGGGTCGCTCAGCGTGTGACCGCAGAAAGGGGTTAGCACAGATAAGAGGTGTCCGCTGGAGACAGCAGCGGAGACGTCGTTCGCAGATTGGTTCGACAGGTTGTGTCCGTGTCAACCTGTCGAACGGGGGTCAAGCGGGCGGGGACGAAACCGATATTTCGTCCCCGCCCGTCCGAGGCAGTGAGATCCAGTTGACTCAACTCGTTCTCCTATCAACACCAGGAACAGCGTTGAGAGGAGACAAGAAGATGAGCAAGAAGTCGTCGGCAGATGACGGCGACACGGTTCGCGCCAACTGGATCGAAGTAATCGACGGTTGGGTTCGTGACCCAAAGATTCGACGCGACGCGCTTTTTGGGCTAGCGCTGGTGATGCTGACTCTTGGGGGTGCTGGCGCCTACGCCAGCGGAGCCCTCGCACCGCTGTTGCACAACACGGCGGCTCAGATCCTGGCTGGCGGTGCCTCGGTCCTCGGAACCGGCTGGGCTGGTGCCCGATACGTCCGCAGACAGCGCTCAACGCGACGAGCAGCAACCTCAGCTGCTCTGGCGGCGGACCTTTCAACTGCTGAGACGGCGCCATGAGCAGTGAGGGCCCAGCTGTCGAGACAATTCCGCCTCGACCTGACAGCCCTCACGCTCCGCAGCTCAGACGCGGTGGACGAAGACCGGGTTCGAGTAGAACCACAGGTCGTCCCATGGGCTTTCCTTGCCGTCGGCCAGCGGTTCGTCCTCGTTGGTGCCGGTCCCGCGAACCCTGGCGTACAGGTTCGTCTGCACGTCCCGCAGCGTGTGCCGAACGTAGTACTCGTCGCCATCGCGGCGCCACTGGTCCGGCCCGAACCTGGCCACCACCTTGGTGGTCGGGTTGGTGTCGGCGTCGCGGTTGGCGTTCGGCCCGGTGATCTCGCCGACGATCAGGTCGACGCGGCGGATCTCCGGCCTGACCCCGTTTCCGTTCTTCCCCTTCAACGGGCGGAAACAGATCTCGATCTCGACGTCGTTGCGGTCGCGGCGGCGCACGGTCAGGCTCTCGCCGGCTGCGGCCTTCCTGCCCCGGTTGCTCGCGGTCACGTCGAGGCTGGTGACCAGGTCGCCGGTCGTGACGAAGATCCGGCCGTTGCGCAGGCCGTCCATGATGTCCGCGTAGTCCTGGCGCGCGTGCACGTAGGTCTTCGAGTACTCACCAGGCCAGAAGTCAGACCCGCCGCGGGTCCAGTGCACGTGGGAGTCCGAGGTCGCCGTGATCCACCAGCGCCGGCCTTCGCCGAGCAGCGAGTCCCACAGGCCGCCGACGCGGGCCGTCATCTGGTCGAACCCGCCGTACGTCGGGTGGCTGCCGTAGCCGCCGCGCGCACCGCCGACGAGCGGGCCGGCCTGGTGGCCGGGCGAGCCTTCGAAGCCGACGTAGACGTCCGGTGCGGCGTCGTTGCCGTTGCGGAACTCCCGGGGCGTGTCCTGGCCGTACACCCCGAGGCCGGTGGCGGACCTGGCTGCGTGGTGCGCGATCACCAGCGGCTTCTGCCGCATGTCCTTGGCCGCCTTGAGGAACTCCACCATCTTGGCCTCGGTGTCACGGCCGGGATCGTTGGGAAACGCGTCGCGCTTCGCGAAGCGGCTCTCCAGCTCGAAGAGCATCTTCGCTTCGTCGTCGTGCCGCGGGATCATCAGCGTGTGGTGGTCGAGTGCGGGTGCGTCGAACTCCATGCCCCAGAACTGCAGCACCTCCGGCACCAGCTTGCGGGACAGCAGCAGATCCGGGTAGGCCTGCTCCAGGTTGACCTTGGAGTGCGTCGGTCCGCCGTGGTCGGTGCACATCGCCCAGGTGAGGCCGAAGTTCTTGGCCATGATCGCGTTTGTGACGATCGGGTAGACCGCGTCGGCTCCCTTGTGGAACCGCGGCGGCGTCACGGAGGTGTCGAAGTCCCCGCTGTACTCGGAGTGCACGTGGTGGTCACCGGCTCTCCAGGACCGGTTCCGAGAACCTCTACCTCGTTCCTGTTCGTCGTCTGCCTGTGCCGGTGCGGCAACGGAACCGGCGGCGACGAAGGTCGCGCCCACTCCGGCGAACTTGACGAGCTGCCGCCGTGATACCTGCGGTTGTCCGGAATCCGTGATGTCTGCCATCGAACGATCTCTCCTCGCCAGGGGTGCCTGTGCGGCCGGGCGAGTATCAGTCGCCACCCTGAACCTGGGGTGAACGCCGTCTAGCTCGCCCGCGAACTCCCTGCCCGCCAAGAGAACCTGTCAGAGCATCACGACTGTGAACAAAACGGCTTGAGCGGCGCTTAAGTTCGCTGGCAACGGCTTTTGTTCACACAGCAGGGGGATCGTGTCGTGCCGCCATCGGACATCAGTACGGTCGTCGCCCGTTGCCGGCAATCAGACCAACGCGCCTGGGCAGAACTCATCGAGTCGTTCCGGCCGCTGGTGTGGGTCACGGTCCGTTCGTTCGGTTTGGACGCCGACGACGCCGAGGACACCTGTCAGGCGACCTGGACGCGGGTGTTCCAGCGGATCGACGTGATCCGCGAGCCCGAGAAGATCCGCGCGTGGATCGTGACCGTGGCCAAGCGCGAGGCGCTGCGTCACGTCGGGCGGCCGAAGCGGGATCTTCCGGTCGGCGACGGGCTGGAGTTGCTCGAACTGCCCGCGACCGAGGCCACCGCCGAGGAACTGCTCGACGTCGCGGCGGAGCACTCCCGGCTGGGTGAGGCCGTGTCCGTGCTCAGCGCACCGCAACGCGAGTTGCTCGATCTGCTGTTCGGCGAGGACGAGCTGAGCTACGCGGAGATCAGCAGGCGGCTGCGGATTCCGCACGGATCCATCGGCCCGACGCGCCGACGCATCCTCAACCTGCTGCGCGAGGAACTGGGTGTTCCTCGCCATCTCGCCGTTGCCGACACCGCCGAGGCTGTATCCGCGGACGGCTCCGGCCGTTCTGTGCAGCTGAGCGCGACAGCCTGACCTGGAGGACGTGAATTCATGATGCTCTCAACGGAATCCGCGCGGGAGTGGCTCGTCGACGCCGTCGCGCGGCGCAAGGGGTTCGACCCGAGCCAGATCGCCGCGGACTGGCACTTCAACGAGCTCGGGCTGGACTCGACGGACGTGCTGGTGCTGTCGGACGAGCTCGCGAAGTGGGCCGGCGTGGAGATCGACTCCGCCACGCTCTGGTACTTCCCCACGATCTCGCGGCTCGCCGAGCACGTCGCCAGCGAGGCGGCTGCTCCCGCATGAGCGACATCGCGATCGTCGGGCTGGGCGGGCTGTTCGCCGGTTCCCGCGACATCAGCGCGTTCTGGCGCAACGTCCTGGCGGGCAACGACTGCCTGACCGAGGTACCGGAAAGCCATTGGCGCGTCGAGGACTTCCTCGACCGCGACCCGGCCGCGCCGGACAAGACCTACAGCGTGCGCGGCGGCTTCGTACCCGAAGTGCGGTTCGACCCCACCGAGTTCGGCATGCCGCCGAACCTCATGGAGGTCACCGACATCGTCCAGCTGCTCTCGCTGACCGTCGCCAGAGACACGCTCTCCGACGCGGGCGCTCCGGGCTCGTCCTGGTACACGCCCGAACGCACTGGCGCCGTGTTCGGAATGACGGGCACGGGCACCTTGCAGCACTCGCTGTCGGCAAGGCTGCACACTCCGGTGCTGCGCCAGGTGCTGCACCACAGCGGTCTGTCCACTCAGGACGCCGACGACGTCGTCGACCGGTTCAGCCGCGCGTTCGCACCGTGGGAGGAGAACGCCTTCCCCGGTCTGCTGAGCAACGTGGTGGCCGGCAGGGTGGCCAACCGGTTCGACCTCGGTGCGCTCAACTGCACGGTCGACGCCGCCTGCGGCAGCTCGCTCGCCGCCGTCAACGTCGCCGTCTCCGAGCTGCAGTCCGGACGGGCCGACCTGATGCTCACCGGCGGCTGCGACATCGAGAACACCATCTTCATGTACATGTGCTTCGCCAAGACGACCGTCCTGTCGCGCGGCGACCACATCCGGCCGTTCGACGCCGCCTCCGACGGGACGCTCATCGGCGAGGGCATCGGAATGCTCGCCCTCAAGCGCCTGGCCGACGCCGAACGGGATGGTGACCGCGTCTACGCCGTCCTGCGGGGCATCGGTTCATCGAGCGACGGCCGGTCGAAGAGCATCTACTCGCCGAACGCAGAGGGGCAGATTCGAGCGCTGCACCGGGCGCACACCGACGCGGGCGTCGAGCCCGAGACCATCGGCCTCGTCGAGTGTCACGGCACTGGAACCCCGACCGGTGATCGCACCGAACTCGAGGCGCTGAGCCAGGTCCTCAGCGGTGCTGATCGAGGAAGCGTCGCGGTCGGCAGCGTGAAGTCGCAGATCGGGCACACCAAGGGTGCCGCAGGCGCGGCAGGTCTGATCAAGACGGCGCTGGCGCTGCATCAGAAGGTGTTGCCGCCGACCATCAACGTGGACACGCCGGCCGCGGTGTTCGCCGACTCCCCGCTGTACGTCAACAGCACGACCCGGCCGTGGATCGTCGAGCCGCACCGGCCCCGTCGCCGTGCAGGGGTGTCGGCGTTCGGCTTCGGTGGCACGAACTTTCATTGCGTGGTCGAGGAGGCAGACGCTCCGCAGACAGAAGTGCTGCACCCCGCGACCGAGGTGCGGATCTGGCACGCACCCGACGCCGCGGCGTTGGCCCAGCTGCTGACGAACGAGCCAGCGACGGGAACTCCGATTCCCGCCGAGCACGCACGTGTCGCGCTGCTGGCCAGGACCGACGAGGACTTCGAGCGCCTGCGCACCGAGGTGCTGCAGCGGCTGTGCACCGACCCGGACTCCTTCGAGATCGACGGCTCCGCGTACTACCGCAGGCGTGCGATCACAGGCCGAGTCGCCGCAGTCTTCGCCGGGCAGGGCAGCCAGTACCTCGGCATGGGGTCAGCGGCCGCGCTGTCCGTGCCGGCGGTGCGCGAGGCGTTCGACGCGGCGGCACTGGCGTTCCCGGGTTCTCCGCCTCTCGGCCAGGTGGTCTTCCCTCCCCCGGTCTTCAGCGACGAGGAGCGGGCGGCCCAGGAGAACCTGTTGCGCCGAACCGACTTCGCACAACCCGCCATCACCGCGCTCGCCGCGGGCCAGTTCGCGTACCTGCGCGGACTTGGCTTCATGCCGGACGGCGCGGTCGGCCACAGCCTCGGCGAACTCGGTGCGCTGTGGGCAGCGGGAAGCCTCTCCACCGACGAACTCTTCCGGCTCACCGCGGCCAGAGGCGCCGCCATGGCCGGCGACGCGGCAGAGCCGAGCGCGATGGCGGCGGTGTACGCGTCGGAACGTGACGTGGAAGGGCTGATCGCGAACGAGCCCGATCTGTGGATCTGCAACGTCAACGGACCGCAACAGGTCGTGGTCGGTGGTGGCGAGAAGAGCATCACGCGGCTCGTGAAAGCGCTGCAGATGACCGGTCCGCGCATCTCCCGGCTCCCGGTCGCGGCAGCCTTCCACACCAGGTACGTCGAGCACGCGCTGGTGCCGTTCCGCAAGGCCGTCGACCAGATCGTCGTGAAGGCTCCGGCAGTTCCGGTCTACGCCAACACCCGTGGAGCCGAGTACGGCACCGACACCGCCGCCAATGCCAACGTTCTCGCGCAACAGCTTCGGGAGCCCGTGCACTTCGCTCCCCAGATCGAGCAGATGTACGCCGACGGGTTCCGCGTGTTCGTGGAACTGGGCCCCAGGCAGGTCCTGAGCGGCCTGATCCGCCGGATCCTGGCCAAGCGCCCGGACGCGGTGGTGCTGTCCGCCGACGACGGTCCGCACGGCGACGGCGACCACAGCCTGAAGCGGACGGCGGCGCGACTGGCCGTCCTCGGCGCCGGGCTCACCGGCTTCGGTCGCCACATCACGCACTCACCTCAACCCCAGCACACGGAAAGGATGGCGATCCTGGTGACCGGCGCCAACCACGTCGCCGACGAGCGACGCGCCTACCTGGACGAACTGGCCGCACCGGCCCTCGCCCCGGCACCGGCTCCGGCCGCGACGCCTGCCGCGGGCTCCTTGCTGGCAGAACACCTCGCGGGCCACAGCGAGTACCTGCGCGGGCAACTGCGAGTCTCAGAACAGCTCACAGGGCTCCTGCGCGACCAGGCTCAACGCGGCCCGATCGACCCGGCGCTGACGGAAGGCGTCAAAGCACTCGTCCAGCACAGCCTCGAACTGGGCCGCACCCACGTGCAGGCCGCCGACACCGTGCTGCGCCTCGCCCATCTCGCAGGGTCCTACGAGGGCACGCTGCGCGCCGCGACACCGGCGCCGCTCGTCCAGGAGCCAGCCCTGATTCCCTCGCCGGCACCACTTCCCGCGCCGATCGTCGCACCGGCGCCTGTCCCTCCCGCGCCCGTCGCGGTAGCTCCCGTGGTCGCGGTAGCGCCGGCCGCCGAACCGACGATCGGCATCGTACTGGAGATCGTCTCGGCACAGACCGGCTACCCGGTGGCGGTGCTGGACACCGGCATGGACCTCGAGTCCGATCTGGGCGTCGACTCGATCAAGCGGGTCGAGATCATGAGCGCTGTGCGGGAACGCTTCCCCACCACGCCTGAGCTGGAACCCGAGCGGCTGGCGGAGTTGCGCACGCTCACCGACATCAACGACCTCCTGGCCGGCGTCCCGCAGGAGGTGGTCGGCCCAAAAGCAGGTGAGGGCGCACCCGGCGTCACGCCGGTGCGTCCACGTCCGCTGCCCGCGCCGGACGTCACGCATGACGCGTACGTCGTCAAGCGGGCGCTTGTCAGGGGCGAGTGCGGTCTGGCGAAGCGGCTGGCAGACGCCCTGCGAGACGGAGGCTGGGACGTCACGTCCACAGTGGATGGATGGCTCGACCTGGTGGTTCACATCGCCGAAGAGCCTGCAACCGTGGCCGACGCGGCGACCGCGCTAGCGGAGGCGCTGACCACTGCCAGGCAAACAGCCCAGGTGCTCTCCGAGGCACCGGGCCGGGCAGCCTTCGTGACGGTCAGCCGGATCGATGGCCGATTCGGTGACGTGTCGTTCAACCCGGCGCACGCCGCACTGGCCGGCCTGCCGGGCCTGGTCAAGACGCTGGCGCACGAAGACCGGACCCTGTTCTGCCGCGCGGTCGACCTCCATCCGGCACTCGACGACGAGACCTCCGCCGATCTGCTGCTTGCCGAGATCCACGACGCCGACGTCACGCTACGCCAGGCTGGTCACGACGGGCGAAGGTGGACGATCGCGCCGGACCGCCGCGCCGAAGTCGAGACGACTGCTGAGGCACCGAACGCTGACGACGTTCTTCTGATCATCGGCGGTGGCCAGGGCGTCACGGCTGCGTGCGCACGCGAGTTGCACGCGTTATACCGCTGTCAGGTCGTGCTGGCAGGCCGCACCGAACTGACCGACGAACACTCCTGGAGCGACAGCGTCCCGGAGCAGGAACTGACGGCGGCCGTGACCGAGCGGCTGTCAGCGAACGGACGTCCGACACCGCGGGCAGTGGCGAAGCTCGTCAAGCAGATCCAAGCCCAGCGGGAGATCCGGGCAACGCTCGCGGCGATCGATGGCACCGAGTACGTGACGATGGACGTCACCAACGCGGCGAGCGTCCGCAACGCGCTACTTCCGTACGCCGACCGCATCACCGGAGTGGTGCACGGCGCGGGCGTGCTGGCAGACCGGCGGATCACCGAGATCGACCTCGATCTCGCCCGCCACGTGCTCGCGGTGAAGGTCGACGGACTCGGTCACGTGCTCGACGCACTCGACACTGAACAGCTCCGCCACGTCATGCTGTTCTCCTCGGTCGCCGGCCTCTTCGGCAACCCTGGACAGGCGGCCTACGCCATGGCGAACCAAGCGCTTGATGGCATGGCTCGCGCGTTGCGCACGACTCTGCCGAAGGCATCGGTCACCTCGGTGGCGTGGGGTGCCTGGGCAGGCGGCATGGTGACGCCGGAGCTGGCTCGCCGCTTCGCCGAACGCGGTGTCGAGCTGATCGACGTCGCCGCAGGCGCCAGGCTGTTCGCTGAACTGTGCACCGCGACGGACGCGGTCGTCCAGGCCGGGCCCGGACTCACGACCGGCCGGACGCTGAGGATCGCGGCACTCGAGGCCGATCCGGTGCTCGCCGACCACGCGATCGGTGGTGTGGCGGTGCTCCCGCTGACCGGAGCGATCGGCGCGATGCTCGCCTCCGTCGAACACCGGCAGCCACGTGGGCTGAGCCGAGTCGCCGTGCACCGCGGTCTCGTCCTGGACGAGAACCGCCCGTCAGAGCTGGTCGTCAGCTCAGGTGGTGACGACGTGCGCGTGCACGACGGCGGCGGCAAGCCGAGGTACAGCGCGACGGTGCACTTCGAACTGGGTGAGCCCGAGAAGCTGGAACTCCCCGTGGAGTGGATGCCGATCACTCCGTACTTGGACGGCACGTTGTTCCACGGCCCGGCGTTCCAGGGGATCACCAAGGTCGATGGCAATGCTTTCGGTTGCACGCTGCCCGCTCACACGCTGGCAGGTGGCCTCTGCGCCACCAACGACTACGACCCGGTTCGCGCTGATCTCCTGCCGCAAGCCGCCGCCCTGATGGTGTCGAGGGATCTCCGCCGGTCCGCGTTGCCCACTCGGGTGGAGCGGGTCGAGGTGCACGCACCGCTGGGTGAGGAGTTCGTGGTCGTCGTGGAGAACCTCGTCGACCAGGCGCCGAAAGCCGTCTGCACGGTGACGGCATGCGCGCCCGACGGCCGGGTGTTGCTGCGCTTCACCGGTCTCGAACTCGTCACCACCTCGAATCTCGCCGCGAAGTTCGGCCGCTGAGGAAGGCACATGCGCACATCGATCATCGGCATCGGCGACACGGCGGATGCCGCGTTGCGGGACGCCGCAGTCGACACCGCCCACGTGGTGAGGGTCGACGCACTGGAGCAGCTGCTCCTGGTAGCTCAGGAGGACGGGTCGCCGGTGGTGCTGCTCGACGACACCACCGCGATCGTGCTGGCCGCCGCTGGTCCGCAACGAACCTACGCGACACTCGATCTCAGCGGCGGACCGTGCGAACCCGACCACGTCGAGCTGGCCGGCGAGGTGCCGGCGCACCGGCTCAACTCGGTGGCGGCCTCCTACCCCGGCTCGGCGCCCGGTAAGTCGATCGACGCCAGCCCCGGACTTCTCACTGCGGTCGCCCATGTCGCACAACACATCGCCGTCCGGAAACTGCCCAAGTCGTCTCTCGAAGTCCCCGAGGCGTGCAAACCGACGCTGACCACCGCCGGCTTCACCACTCCTGCCGAGACCCGCCCGTGGCTCCGCAGACACAGGGAAACTCCTGTGACAGCAGTGGTCGATGCGGACGCTGAACGCCTTGTCCTCCGCAGCGCCACTCCTCCGGCCGCCGCCCCGCTTCCGTTCCTGCTCGTCCTGCCCGGAAACAGCGTCGAGGAGATCGTGGCAGCGGCCCAGGTATGCCTCGACGAACTCGCCGCGGACCGCCCGGCACACGCGCTCATCGAAGAGCACTCCGGACGGCGCGGGCAATGGCGCGCGACGCTCGTGGGGACCGACAAGGAACAACTGCGGCACGAGTTGTCGGCCGCTGTGCGTGGACTGCCGGACATCTCGCCTGGCGGTGAGTGGGCCACACCTGCGGGCAGCTACTGCACGACCGCTCCGATCGGCGCGGCCTACCGCGTCGCGTTCGTGTACCCCGGCGGTTTCACCGCCTACCCGGACGTCGCCGAGGACCTGTTCGATCTCTTCCCCGCGCTGCGCGACCAGTTCGAGCGGGAGGCCGCCGAACCCGCCCGGCGCTACCGCCTCGACACGATCCACGGACTCGGCCTCACCCCCGGTCCGGCCGAGGCAATGCGGCACGAACGAGCCCTGCGCGACGACCTGGCGGGCATGGTCAACATCGGCCTCAACGTCGCGGTGCTCCACACCCGGATGCTTCGCGACCAGCTCGGACTGCGCCCGGACGGCGCGCTGGCCTACAGCTTCGGCGAGGCGAGCATGCTGTTCGCGCTGTCGGCTCTCGACTTCGCGGACTGGAATCCGTCCTCATTGGACGAGAGTCCGCTGGTTCAGAACGGCATCAGCGGCCGCAAGGACGTTGTGCGCCAGGTGTGGGCGACCGCAGACAACGAGGTGTGGGCCTCGCACGTCGTGCTCGCCGGCCCTGAACGCGTGCGAGCCGCCGTCGGCGATGAGGAGCGAGTCTTCCTCACCCACATCAACACGCCGGAGGAGACGGTGATCGCCGGCGATCCGGCGAAGTGTGCGGAAGTGCTGGCGAGGCTGGGATCTTCGTCGGCGAAGTCTCCAACGACCCACGTGCTGCACTGCGAGTTGCTCGACGGCTCGCGGCAACGACTGGCCGACCTGCACGCACACGAAGTGCGCCGCGTTCCCGATGCCGAACTGCTGTCGATGTTCGAGTTCGGGCCCGCGTCGCTGCCGGTCGGATCAACGCCGGCTCAACGAATTGCGCACACGCTCACCCACCCGGTCGACTTTCCCCGTCTGGTCGAGACTGCCTACCAGCGGGGCTACCGGTACTTCATCGAGGTCGGCCCGGCTGCGAGCTGCACCCGATGGATCCGTGACACGCTCGGCGATCGCCCGCACGTCGCGGTGTCGGTGGACCAGCGGGGCGTGCCCACCGGTCTCGCCGTCGCCAGGGTCCTCGCCCGGCTCGTATGTCATCGCGTTCCCGGCCCGGAGCCGGTGCTCGCCCTTCAAGTGGCGCTGGCGCATCGCCACGTCCTGCGCACACACAACGTGGCACAACAACACGCCGTGGCCGCGCTCACCCGTTCACTCCCCGAACCTGTGGAGCCTCAACGATGACGACGATCGAGCAGTCCCCGCTGGCCGACCTCGACGCGACCGTTCACCTGTTGCGTGGCGGCACCTTGACCACCGAGCGCCCGGCCGACGACAGCGAAGTCGTTGCAAGTGTTGGCCCGTTGCCTGCGGATCGGCTCGGCTCCGCCGCGTTCCGCGAGCGCCACGGCGTTCGCTACGCGTACCAAAGCGGTGCGATGGCCGGCGGAATCGCCTCCGCCGACCTGGTCATCGCCATGGCACGAGCGGGGTTCCTCGCGTCCTTCGGCGCGGCGGGGCTCACTCCAGATGTGATCGAGCAGGCCCTGTTGCGATTCGCGCGAGAGATCCCCGGACTGCCGTTCGCCTGCAATCTGATCAGCAGCCCCAGCGAACCGGCGTTGGAGCAAGGTGCCGTCCAGATGTTCCTGCGGCACGAGGTTCGGTGCGTCGAGGCCTCCGCGTTCGTGATGCTCAGCCCGAACATCGTGCGGTACCGGGTCGCGGGCCTCTCCCGTGGTCCAGACGGCGAGGTCGTGACTGCGAACCGCGTGATCGCCAAGGTGTCACGGCCCGAGGTCGCCGCGCGCTTCCTCGCCCCACCACCGGAGTCGATCGTCACGGAACTGGTCAAGGCGGGATTCGTGACCGCCGAACAGGCCATGCTCGCCCAGTTCGTGCCGATGGCGGACGACATCACCGCGGAGGCCGACTCCGGCGGTCACACCGACCGCAGACCGCTGCCCGTCCTGCTGCCGATGATCATCCGGCAGCGTGATGCCGCGGCGAGCCAGTACAAGATCCGCGTCGGGGTCGGTGCGGCCGGCGGAATCGGCACGCCCGAAGCAGTGGCTGGTGCCTTCGCGATGGGGGCCGGCTACGTGGTCACCGGCTCGATCAACCAGGCGTGTGTGGAAGCCGGCACCTCACCCGCTGTGCGGCAGGTACTGGCCGATGCCGGTCTGGCGGACTTCCAGATGGCACCCGCCGCGGACATGTTCGAGCTCGGTGCGGAGATCCAGGTGCTGCGCCGGAACACGATGTTCCCCATGCGAGCCAGGCGGCTGTACGAGCTGTACCGGCGCTACGACGGCGTGGAAGCGATCCCAGACGACGAGCGGACCAAGCTCGAAAAAGAAATCTTCCAGCAGCCGCTCGAACACGTGTGGCGTGAGGTGACCGAGTACTTCTCCCGGCGGGATCCCAGCCAGCTGGAACGTGCTGCGAAGGATCCGAAGCGCCGCATGGCCCTGTTGTTCCGCTGGTACCTCGGCATGGCGTCGCGCTGGGCGAGCACGGGCGACGAAAACCGCCGTCTCGACTACCAGATCTGGTGCGGGCCGGCGATGGCGGGGTTCAACGAATGGGCAGTATCGACGTTCTTCAAGGATCCCGGCCGACGAAAGGCCGCCGATGTGGCGCTGCACCTAATGAAAGGCGCCGCCTTCAACACCAGGGTGGCACACCTTCGTTCAGCTGAAGTTTCCATTCCTGATGAGTTCGAATGGACCTACTGCCCCACCGACTCGGACAGGCAGTAGGCCATCAAACACACTAGTTCAGGCACCGAGCCGCAGGTACTCCGGCTCGGTTGATTCAAATTCAACCAGTTCAGCCTCGGTCACCCGAAGAACCGCAGCGAGCGCGACGATGTCCCGGTGGCGGTTGAGCCGCCGGGACCCGTTCTCGAGCATGGACAGAAAGCCAGGTGACATCCCGGCCAGCCCAGCGGCGGCGCGCACGGTCAGCCCTCGACCGCGCCGCCGCGCACGTAGCCAGGGCCCGAGCGGCAACCGCACAGGTCCTGGCGTGACTGTACGCCGTCCACCCACAACAAAACTCGGCATTACCACGTCCCCCTCCATCCTGCCGTCAATCATGCAGGATCACCCGAACGCACCAGTCGGTTCGACGAATGGCACGGATCAGCGAAATCAATCGTGTGAAGGGCGAGTGAAGAAGACCCCTGCCGTCTCTCAGCCCCACAACCGGGACCGTACCGAGCGCACGCCGAATCGGCATGACACGCGAACAGGGAACACGCGAACGCGTAACACTCAACTACCGGCAGATATTCGAGTAGTCACTCAGTGACCCTACGCAAGAGTAGATAGCAGCTGTACCGCCCAGAGGCCGCAGAAAAATACACCAATCGGCCCATATTTGCCAGCAGACCTTCCTGCACGGACAAAACCCCAGCACGAGCCGTGTCCACTCGGACATACTTGATGGCAAGGGGGCAACGTGGAGACGGGAACTCTGGACGGAGCGCGCGAGAAGCAGCGCGTGAGCTTGACCCAGCAGCGTTTGCGAATCGGTTTCACAAGAATCGCCGTTGCGGTCAGGCTCGTTACCACTGCGGGGACGGTCGTTGTGGCGAGCGCTGCTCACGGCGTGTCCGGAGCCCAGCTCGGCCTGGTCGTGTCGGCAATGGTCCTCTGGTCGGTGATCTCCGCCGTCGCGGTGCTGGACAACGCGAACTCTCTGGTCGCGGCGGCCGACGTCGCGATCGTGGGCATGATCTGCGCGATCGACGACGTGCTCCTCCCGTCCCCCTCGGACCACGTGGACTGGACGATCCTGCTCGCGATCGGATCGCTGCTCGCCGGCCAGATGCTCTTCTCCGCTTCCGGCGGCCTGATCGTGTGCGCGGTGCTGGCGTCCGCCCAGCACGTCGGTGGCGCGTCGGCGTACATCGTGGCGATGCTGGTCGCGCAAGGGACGGTCACAGCGGTACTGATCCATCTCCTGAACAACGCCGTCCGCCAGGTCGACGAGGCGGTCACTCACGCCGCGTCGGCCTACGTGCACGCCGTCATAGCCGCGGCCGTGCGTGCTGACGAGGACGATTACCAGCGCAGGCTCCACGACACCGGCCTCGCGACCTTGACCATGGTGGCGTCCGGCGCGGTTCAGGACGGCAGCGCGATGTTGCGCCAGCGTGCCGCGGCTGACCTCCGCACGTTGCAGAGCGCGGGCCATCGCACCGGGCCCACCCCGGATCTCTCCGACAGCAGTCTCGACCTGGCCCTGCGCACACTCGAATCGACCTGGGTGCCCGGCCTTCCCCAGCTGCGCATCGACTTCGACCTCGTCCCCGTCCGCCTGCCGAAACACGTCGTCATGGCGTTCACCGAGGCGACGGCCGAAGCCCTCACCAACGTGGCACGACATTCAGGGAGCCAAATCGCCTCTGTGAGCGTCAGAGAGTGCGGTGACGGAATCGAGGTGACAGTGCACGACGACGGCCGGGGCTTCGACACCCGGCAGGTTCCGCATCACCGTCGTGGTCTGCGCGGGTCGATCGTCGACCGCATGAGTGCGGTGGGCGGCACCGCTGACGTCCAGAGCGGACGATACGACGGCACAAGCGTGACGATGCGGTGGTGGCGTGTTCGCGGCAACAGCTGACCAGGCCGGAAAGAGCAACAACCGGACCATGACCGCGGTTGTCGTCGTGATGGCGGCCGCGTGGAACGTGTGGCACGCACTGGCCGCGGACAAGCCGGCCCCGTTCGTCCACCCGGCGGCGATGGTTTCGATCGTCCTCACCGCGCTCACCGTCAGCATTGCGGTGCTCATGGCGCGGTTGCAGGTCGGCACCTACGCGATTCGGGTACTTGCCTTGTGCGCCACCGGTATCAGCATCGCCACTGTCACCGCCTACATCCCGGACAACGCCGTCGAGGAGATCGGCTGCTGGATGTCGGGGACGGTCGGGTGGATCGGAGTGCTGCTCATCCTGCACTGGCAACTGAACATCGTCGGCGGAGTCCTGATCGGACTTCCCTCGCTGAGCTTCGCCACGCTGGTGTTGATGCAGCAACCGGCACATCCGGTGGTGCTGAGGCTCTTCAGCGGACTGTTCATCACGGTGGGCGTGCAGATCTGCGCGGTGCTCGTCGACAGAGTGATCATTCAGGCGGTGCGCACCACCGTCTCCGCGACCCACTCCGGCGTGATGATCGCCGCGAAGGACAACGCCGCGCGAGCCGTCCAGACCGGGCGCCTGCGCCGCTTCGCCGAGATGGACCGCGAGTTCACCAGGCTGCTAGCCGACTTCGCACACGGCGGAATCGAACCGTCTGATCCCGCGGTACGAAGACGTTGTGAACTCGCGGTGGGCAGGATGCGCAGACTCCTCGCCGAGAGCGACACGGTCGAAACCCCGCTGCTGCACGAACTTCGAGCCAGCGCCGACGCGGCCGAGCGACGCGGAGTGGTCGTCGAGCTCATCGTGGTCGGCGACGTGCCCCAGATAGCAACGACAGCAAGACGAGCGATCACGGAAGCAGCGCTCGTGACGCTGGTCGCCACGCAGTCGCACGCCCGAATCACCGTGCTCGCGGAGAGCGACGCCGTGACCGTCAGCGTCTTCGCTGACGGTGGCGGCACACCGCTCGAGCAGATCCGCGAGCCACCAACCGAAGAAGTGTCGATCGACGTTCAGGAGGAGGAAGGACGCCTGTGGCTGGAAGCGCATTGGACAGCCCCATCAGGGTCGCGATCATCGATGACCATCCCGTCGTGATCGAGGGGGTCGAGAGCTGGCTCACCGGAGACTCACGCATCCAGGTCGTGCACACCGGTGACGACGTGGACAAGCTGACCGCGGACGACCGACTCCAACCCGATGTCGTGTTGCTGGACCTCAGCCTGCACGGGCGGCTGGACCTCGACAACGTCGCCAAGCTGGCGGACACGGGCCAGCGCGTCGTCGTCTACTCGCAGTTCACCGGCCACGGCTTGATCCTGCGCACGCTGGAGTCCGGCGCGCGCGAGTTCGTCGCGAAGCACGAAGGACGCGAGCACCTCGTCAAGGCGGTGGTCGCCGTCGCAGCCGACCAGCCGTACGTCGGCCCGGTGATGGCAGGCGCGTTGATCAGCGACGGCGGCGCCGACCGACCGAAGCTGTCCGAACAGGAACGCATCGCACTGCTGCTCTGGTTCCAGTCGTCGTCGAAGGCTTCGGTGGCGCGCAAGATGCAGGTCTCACCGCATACCGTCGACATGTACATCCGCCGGGCGCGCCAGAAGTACGAGAAGGCAGGCCGATCCGCATATTCCAAGTCGGAGCTGCTCGCCCGCGCGATCGAGGACAACCTGGTGGCGCCCGAGGAACTCAACGGCGACACGCCCTGACCTCCTGACCGACCGGGTTCGGTGGCCGATACTGAACATCGTGCCGAATCCTCGCCGCTTGGAGCCGATCCCGACGTGGGAAACAAAGTTCGCCGAACGCCACGCGCAGGCACTGGCGGCTGCCCACCGCCTGTCGGAGGACGAGCTTGCGGCGCACGACGGGGACGCGCTCATCGAGGCAGTTCTCGCCCACCACGCCGCATCTCCAGTGGTGCCGAGGTTCGATCTCAAGTGGAACAAGATGCAAGAGACCAACGCACTCGGCTTCGAGACAAGCGACACCGCTCATCCCGCACACTTCAGTTTGAACGTGCCATGTGAGGGTGCCGGTTCCGCCCTCTTCGACGTGCCCGACCGGATCATGAACAGCGGTGGCACCACCGATCCTCTGCTCCGAACCAAACAACCCGACTATCCGGCCTGGCAGATTTCACTGAATCTGAGTCTTGCCGCAGCCGACGACGAGGTGTGGCTGACGTTCGAGTCAGTCCTCCGCGACGCCTGGGACAAGGTCGAAGAGTCGCTGACGGCGGCTGCCAAGGTTGCCAATCAGCAGATCGATGAGCACCGCGCCGAGGTTCGAGCCGCGATATCGCCGGTCATCAAGTCGCGGCGAGCGCGCGTCATCGGCCTTCGCAGCGCGGCGGCCGGCCTGTCGATCCCGCTTGAGCCGGTGGCAACGGCGTAGGTCAGGGCACGTTTCGCCCGCTGTTCATGTTCGCGTCGCCAGCTGACCGGCACGACCACCTCTGCCCTGGATCGACATGAACCGATCTGCCGGTGCTTGTCGTTCCCGATCGACTCGCATGGAGGCACCGTGCCGCCGCGTCCCACCACGGACCAGCGGATCATCCCGCTGGCTTGGGTACAGCGCGGCGAACTCGACGCGTGAGCAGACCGAGATCGCTTGGGCGGTGGCCGGATCGGCGGCTAAGACTCGGCTACCGATGGCCGGGATCTGTTGGTGGGAACGCCTAACCAAGCGGGGGCCGTCCTCACGGACGGCCCCCGCACGCTCGTTCAGCACCAACCTCGTCAGCTCCAGCGACAACCAATCATTGGTCACGAGCGACGCGAGGTAGGCCCTCGGTCTGGGCGAGAATCGTGCAAATGTCGTTCTCGGTGCAGGTTGCTGGGTCGGTCGCCGCACCTCGTCGGGCAAGACCGCGGAGCGCGTCGCGTGTCTTGGTCATTTCGGCCAGGCGGCGCTCGATGTCGGTCAGGCGCTCGCTGATCAAAGCGGTGACGTGACGACAGGGTGCCTGACCACCATCGCGCAACGCGAGGACAGAGCTGATCTCGGCGAGCGTGAGGCCGGCACTCTGCGCGTTGCGGACGAAGGCGAGTCGCGCGACGGCCTGCTCGGGATAGTCGCGGTAACCGCCACTTGTACGTGGCGGCGCGGGCAGCAGACCGGACTGCTCGTAGAAGCGGATGGTCTTCGTGCTCAACCCGCTTGTCACAGCGAGAGTCCCTATGCGCATACCCCGGACGCTACTCCTTGACCTTCCAGTGCGCTGGAAGGTCTAGCGTCGTGGTGTGCGGAACAAGACTGGAAGGCACGCAATGCGGATCACGGTGCTGACGGTTCCGGGATGCCCGAATGCGGCCCCGGCGCTCGAGCGGGTCACAGCTGCCCTCGCGGGCCGGGCCGCAGAGATCGAGTTGGTCGAGGTACACGACCAAGACCAGGCCTGTGCACTGGGGATGACGGGCTCTCCTACGATCCTGCTCGACGGCATCGACCCGTTCGCGACTGCCGAGGCGGTGCCATCGGTGTCATGCCGCCTATACCGGGGCGCGGACGGAACGGTGGCAGGAGCGCCGAGCGAAGCCGCACTGCGGCATGCGATCGATAGTGCTGACCTTCCGCAACCGGCCGCTGTCGGCGACTGCTGTGAGTCGGACGCGCTCGACGCCGTCGGCCGTGGGGGGAGAGGGCGTCGCGCGCCCGACGCGCGAGGCCTGCGGGCGGTGCATCAGGCGGTGCTGCGCCAGTTCGCCGCCACCGGCACCGCTCCCGCACCGGACGAGCTGGAACCGATCGCCGCCGAAGCGGGCCGGACGGCCGGTGACGTGCTGGAGGAACTGGCCCGCGAGGACTTCCTGACCTTGGACGGGCAAGGGCACATCCGCGCCGCTTATCCGTTCTCCGCCACGGAGACGCGCCACCGCGTACGGATCGATGGAGGCGCCGAGGTGTGGTCGATGTGCGCGATCGACGCGCTCGGCATCCCGGCGATGCTCAACCGTGACGCCGAGATCACCTCCACCGACCCGGTGACCGGCGAGCCGATCACCGTCACCACGCGGGACGGCACGGCGACCTGGGAACCTGCCGGTGCGGTGGTGTTCGTCGGACAACGCCCAGGTGGCGGACCCGCGGCCACGGCATGCTGCGACGCGCTGAACTTCTTCCGGAGCCATACCACCGCCCACTCCTGGATCAGCGAGCATCCCGAGGTCCCCGGACGCATCGTCGAGCAGGCGCAGGCGGAAGAGATCGCCGCGCGGACTTTCGGCCCGGTTCTCGCTTCCGGATCGTCATGAACGCGCTCGAGAAAGTCAGACGCGTGCCTCGACCCCGAGTTCCTGGAGGAGCTCACGCACGTGGCGCTCGATCTCGTCGCGCACGGGGCGGACGTCGGCGACGTCCTTGCCGGCCGGGTCGTCGAGCGTCCAGTCCAGATAGCGCTTGCCTGGGAACACCGGGCACGCGTCGCCGCAGCCCATAGAGACGATCACGTCGGCGGCGCGGACGATCTCGTCGGTCCACGGCTTGGGGAACTCGCGGGAGATGTTGATACCGCGCTCGAGCATGGCTTCGACGGCGGCCGGGTTGATCTCGTTTCCGGGCTCGGAGCCGCCGGACCAGGCCACCGCGCGGTCCTCGGCGAGGTCCTCGAAGAAGCCGAGCGCCATCTGGCTGCGGCCGGCGTTGTGCACGCAGAGGAAGAGCACGATCGGCTTGTTGTCCGTCACGTGTCCTTCGACCTTGGCCAGGGCGTGCAGCCTCTGGCGGGCGAACCGTTCGGCCAGCAGCGGCAGGAAGTTCGGGATGGTGCTGTTCGAGGCGAACTGGTCGTAGCTGGTGTTCAGGAACCGTTCGATGGTCTCGGTGCCGAAGATGCCGTCAAACTGCGACTGCAGGCGGCTGGCGGCGGTCTTGAGGGCGAGTTGCTGGTCGATGCTCAGGGTCATCGCTCTTCTCCAGACTGGTGAACGACGGGGGCCAGCCGGTCGACCCGGTCGGCGAGATCGAGGAAGGCGTGTTCGAAGGCGTCCTCGGTGCCGGCACGGGCCGGGTCGGGAACCGACCAGTGCAGGCGGTCGAGGTGACTGTCGAGCTGTTCGTGGGCGTTGTCGCAGACGGCGACCACGAGGTCGTCCGGCCGCAGGATGTCTTCGACCCGTGCGGTACGGGCACGGGCGAGCGGCAGGCCGTGCGCCTTGGCGGTCACGACCGCGAGCGGGTGCACTCCGTCCGCCGGCTTCGTACCGGCGGAGGCGGTGGGCACGGTGCTGCGCTTCTTCCACAGTGCGGCGGCGAGCTGGGAGCGCGCCGAGTTGTAGGTGCAGACGAACACCACGCGCGGCGCGACCCGTTGCCCGGCCGGGCCGAGCCCGGTCAGCGCGTCGGTGCGCAGCCGCAGGTAGTTGCGGCGCTGATCGCCTTCCGAGCGAGTGCGCTCGAGCAAGCCTGCCTGTTCCAGCAACTTCACGTGGTGTGCCAACAGGTTGCTGGGCAGGCCGAGTTCGCGACCGACCTCGCTGGGCGAGGCGTCGCCCAGGAGCAGCCGGTCGACGATCGCCAGCCGCGCGGGTTCGCCGAGCACCGCGTACAGCCGTGCCCGCTCCACCACCGAGGAAGACCACTCAATGTTCATTGACTCAATGGTGATTGAGTAATCTTCGGCTGTCAACGCTGCCGCCCGGCACGGCACAGAATCACAACGACCCACATGCTGTGCGGCTGAGCTCGGTACGCATTGAGCGGTCACGGTCAATCTGCTGACGGAAAGCCTGCTCGGCGCCTCTTGGGCGATCCGGATGCATCGCAACGCTTCTACAAGGTTCTTGCCGACCTGATGGCCCTCATGGCGGCCACCCCCGTGCTGACCCGCGTCACCAGTCTGGGCACGCTCGACTTGCCACCAGTGTTCCTGAGCACCATCGGGGTCGCCGCAGGGTTCGGCATCGACGTGGTCGCCGCCATCATGGTTGTCGGCTCGGCCTCTGGTGCGGGACAGGCTGCTCCTGGGCGTTTCCCCGGCCTGGTGCCGATCCCCGCACACGACGTCACCCTGCTGATCTCCGCTCCGAATCCGCGTCGTCACCACTGAGCGCCTGCTGCGCGTGGAGGCACGCGCGCAGCAGATGAACGCCACAACCGAGCCGAATCAGGCTCGCCAGTACGGCCGTGATGGCCAAAACGCTGAGCCCGGCATCGGAACTGGTGGCCAGGACGGTGAGCATGCCGAGGTCCCCGACCATGCAGCCCACCGCGACCGCTGCAGCGCCAGCCAAGGCCCGCCGAGGGACAGCGGACGGCACCCAGCGCGTCAAACCGCCAGTGGTGGCAAGCACCAACAGTCCTATGAGGACCGCGACACCGATCAACGGCAGCACCGGAATGCCTGCCGGTGAAGTCGGCGCGAGCAGAAGCAGCCACCAGACACCCACCAGCGGGCCGGTGACGACCAGCACCGTGACGACGTGCCGTGCCTGCTGCGTGACCAACTCCCCTGCAAACGCGGCAGCGACCTGGTCAACCGTGCCGAACTCGCCAACAGCGGCTTCGGCGGCCGCTCGGGGTGGGCTACCGCTGTCGGTGTGGCGGGCGGCGGCTTCCGTCAAACCGTCGCGGAGTTCGTCGAGCACCGCGACGCGCGCCCGGCGCGGGCCTGGAAGACGAGTGGCGAGGGCGGCCAGATAACCCTCGATGATCAGGACGTCGCGGGCCATTGTCGCCTCGCCAGCAACGCTGACACCGCCGTCGAGAACGTGTCCCACACAACCCGTTCTGCCTTCAAGGCCTCGCGCCCGGCCAGCGTGATCTCGTAGGTGCGGCGACGCCGGCCGCCAACGGTGTCCCACCGGCTGTGCACCAGTCCAGAACGTTCCAGCCGATGCAGCGCCGGGTACACCGTCCCGGTCGGCAGATCGAAAGTGCCGTCGCTGCCTTCCCGCACGGCCTCGATCACCGCGTAGCCGTGTCGCGGCCCGCCTTCCAGGACCGCCAGCAGCAACGCGTCCAAGTGCCCCTTGAGCGTCTCGGGCCTCATAGGTAGCAACGCTACTCCGGCGGCTTGACAAAGTCACAACTTGCCAGTTCAAAGCCTTGGAGTAGCATCGCTACCTATAGCAATACTAGCTATAGGCGGTGGTGGCCGTGGACATCCTTCACCTGACCGAGGCGATAGACGTCGACCGCGAGGAAGCAGGCGGCAAGGCGTCCACGTTGGCCGAGCTGCTCGCGATCGGTTTCCCCGTACCACCGGGCTTCGTCGTGCTCGCACGCGCCTTCGAGCAGTCCGACACAGCTCTCGACGCCACGTTGCTCGAGGCCGCCGAGCGGCTGGGTAGCAGCCCATTCGCTGTGCGGTCCTCGGCTGCGGCGGAGGATCTCCCCGACGCGTCCTACGCCGGGCTGTACGAGTCGTTCCTCAACGTCCCCCTCGGCGGACTCCCCGAGGCGGTCCGGGCCTGCCGAGCCTCGATGGCCGCCGCGCGCGTGACCGCGTACCGGGACACGCCGACGCAGATGGCGGTGCTGGTGCAAACGATGGTCGAGGCCGACGCTGCGGGAGTGGCGTTCACCGCGGACCCGCTCACCGGTGACCGGGACGACTTACTGGTCACCGCGGTCCGCGGCTTGGGCGAGCGACTGGTCGGCGGCGAGGCCATCGGTGATCAGTGGACGGTGCGAGGCAGTGCGGTGCGATGTCAGCGGGTGACCGAACACGCGGTGGACGCCGATCAGGTTCGCGCGGTCGCCGAGCTGGCTCGCCGAGTCGAGGCCCACTTCGGACGGCCGCAGGACATCGAGTGGGCCTTCGCGGCGGGGCGACTGTTCCTGATGCAGGCACGGCCGATGACCGCCCTGCCCGATCCCGTGGACTGGCGCGCACCCGGACCAGGATTGTGGCAGCGCAACTTCCGGCTCGGCGAGTGGCTGCCGGAGCCGCTGACTCCGCTGTTCGCCGACTGGGTGCTCCCCCGCATCATCGCCGGGTTCAACGAGGAGATGAAAGCGACGGCCGGCGTCTCGCTGCCGTTCGGGCACGAGCTCGTGCACGGCTGGTACTACACGACGCCGCACCCGGTCATCACACCCGCGCGGCTCGCCGGAGCTTTCGTCCAAGGCAGGCTGACCTTGGTGCGGTTCGTACATCATGCGCTGGTACGGCCACTGGTGAATCCTCCTGCTGCCGACACCGCGCTTCTCGCGCAACTCCATGTCCGATGGACGGAGTTGCGTACGCGGTACCAGCAGCTCGCCGACAGCGCGGAGAGCGAGGTCGACGACATCGCCTTCCTCGCGGGCAGGTACCTGTGGCTGCTGGCAGTCGTCGGAGGCGCCGCGTGGAAGATGGAGGCCGCGCTGGGACGTTTCGCCCGGCGGTACCTCGCTGATCAGCTTCCTGACGGCGCAGCGGTGTTGCTCGCCGGCTTGCCGGGCATCGAGACGGACATCCCGCCGCACGCGGTGTACTCGCTCGACTGGTATCACCCGATGGCTACGCAGTCCACACTGGATGAATCCCGACGCACCAGGTCCGCCACAAACCGTGAGGCCGCAGAGAACCTGTGCCGCGCCGCACTCACCAATCGGCCCTCGTCGCGGGCGAAGTTCGACGTATTGCTCGCCGTCGCCCAGCGCTATGCCGTCATTCGCGAGCAGCAGGCACGTGACCTCACGCTCGGCTGGCCGTTGCTGCGCCGCCTCGCACTGCTTCATGGCGCGGAATTGCCATCCAGCGATCCAACCGACATCTTCTTCTGCACCCGCGCCGAGCTGAACACCAAGGACGAGAACCTCGCTGCGGTGATTCAGCAGCGGCGCACCACCTGGCAGCGGCAGCGTCGTCTGGCAGCGCCGCTGCAGCTGGGCACTCCGTCCCGACTGGTCGGCGTGGTCATGAGCAGAGCAGGCGCTGCCCACTCCCCGCCACCCGCCGCGGACAACTCGATCACCGGCCAACCGGCCAGCCCAGGGCGAGCCAGCGGCAGGGTCAGGATTCTGCGCGAGCCCAGCGAGATCGATCGGTTCGTCCCCGGTGAGGTGCTCGTCGCACCGACGACCACTCCTGCGTGGACTCCGCTGTTCGCCATCGCGGCGGCGGTTATCACTGATGGCGGCAACCTCGCCGCGCACGCCTCGCTCGTCGCCCGCGAATATGGCATCCCCGCGATCGTAGGAACCGGCAACGGGACCCGCGTGCTGTCCGAAGGACAAACCGTCGCCGTCGACGGCACCACTGGCGTCGTGAGCTGGTGATGGCAATGGCCCTGCAGGTCCTGATCGTCAGCCACGTCCTGGTGGTGTGCGTGCCGAAATTACGTCTGCACAGGTCAAGCGGCATGCCGATACTCGTGGAGGACTCCACCGAGACGGTCCCGTCGGAGTACCGCGAGGCGTCCGATCCGGTCAGGTCCAAGGGGTTGGAGTCGGGCTCGCAAGGGTGCTGCGGCGGCGAGGGATCGGTGAGTACGGTGCTGGTTGTAGTGCTGCTCGTACGCTTGCAGCGCGTGCCGGAGGTGGGCCTCGTTCCAGATCAGCGTGCGGTCCAGGAGCTCGTCGCGGAGCGTCTTGACCCAGCGTTCCATGATCGCGTTCATGCCGGGGCACCCGGACGCCAGTCAGGATCGTCGCGATCCCGGCGCCGCCGAGGATCTCGTCGATCAGTGCGGGGGATTTGCCGTCACGATCACGGATGAGAAACCTGACTCGTGCGAGGCTGCCGGCGTCCTCGAGGTCCATCAGGAGATTTCGGACGGCCTGTGTCACCCAAGCATGTGTTGGGTGCGCGGTTGTGCCGAGAATGCGCACGCGCCTACCGGCGTGGTGGACAGCGGCGAGGATGTACTGGCGTGCGCCGGTCAGCGTGACGGTCTCGATGAAATCCATCGCCAGGACCACCTCGGCCTGGGAGCGCAGGAACTCGGCCCATGTAACGGTCGCTCGGTGTGGCGCCGGGTCGACGCCAGCAGCTTTGAGGATCTCCCACACAGTCGAAGGAGCGACCGTGACACCGAGGAGGGCGAGTTCTCCGTGGATGCGCCGATAGCCCCACGAGGAGTTCTCGGCCGCCAGACGCAGGACAAGGCGGCGGACCGATGCCACGGTGCGCGGACGCCCAGGCCTTCGACGCCGGCTCGTCCGGGCGTGGCGACGCTTCACCAGGTCACGATGCCATCGCAGCACCGTGTCCGGGCTGACCAGCAGTCTGAGTCGGCGCAGAGTTGCGCGAGCCAGCGGCGTCAGGAGCGCGGCGAGGAACGCCCTGTCCTCAGGTCGGAGTTGTGGGCGTCGGTCGCCGAGTTGGCGTTGCAAGACGGTGAGTGGGTGGCGAAGAGCGAGAATCTCGACGTCCTTCTCGCGGTCAGTCAGTGGCAGTAGCCGCAGCGCGGCGAAGGCGTGGGTGACGGCAAGGTAAGCGAAGCGGACCAGCACGGGGCGCGATCATGCCCGACGACCGCCAGCCACGCGCCGAGCCCCGCGACCTGCACGGACGTACATTTCGGCACGCACAGGGTGTTGCAGTCGGGGCTGTTGACGTCGCTGACCCACCAGTCCGAGTTGTCGATCCGGAAATACGACACCCCAGCACCGGGGTCGGTCTGTCTGCCGAACGCGCCCGTGATCGCGAAAACCCCAGCCGGAGTGGCGGACGAGGACTCCCCGTAGGAACCGGAGATACCGGGTGAGCCCACCTTGGCCGCGACACCACTGATCACCGGCGTCCAGTCGCTTCCAGATCTCTGCCACGTGGACAACATCGCGTTCGAGCCTCCCGTACCCACCACCGAGATCACCTGGCTGGCGCCGCCAACACGACTGGTGAACCACGGCGCCTCGGCACGCTGCACCGTGGTCGTGACCGGGGCTGCGGCCCGCGGTGCTGTGGAAGTGGTTACCGGTGACTTGGCAGTACTGCTCGCTGACGTGGTTGTGGTGACCACGCGCGAGGTCGGATCGGCAGAGGAATTGGTCGTGGTCGCTTCGGCGGACGTGGCTCGCTGCTCACTCGATGCGGTGACAGCGGACTCCTGCGGAGATCCGTTAGCGGACACCACGACGAAGGTGGCGACGGCGACGGCGGCCACGACGGGGCACAGGACCCGGACCGCGAGGGAACCTTTGCCAGACGCCGCAACATACCGCTCTCCACGTGCACGTGGTGGCGCGATCCACGCCACCACTTCGGCTTCATCCGGTACAGGACTGTAGCGAGGCATCCACCGCGGCCTTTGACCGCAGGCGAACACCTCGCAACGGGAGATGCGGGGTGGCAAGGCCAGCTTGTCCACCCCGCATCAGACAACCAATCTCAGTTGCCCTTGCCTCGCGTCTCGGCAAAACGGAAGGAAATCCACTCGAGTGACCCGTCGCGCCCTGCCAGAATCGGACTCAGGGTCACCCCCTGCATGAGTGGTTCGATCTTCTTCAGCCACGGCCCGACTTGCTCAAGACTCCTTGCGATCACTACAAGAGCATTTTCTTTGTTGTACTGAAGGACACTGAGCAGAGCCGGGACGTCAATCCCCCTAAAGTCCAACTCGACGAACAGCTCGGAGCCGTCGCCTGGTCCCGATTCAGGCGTGTCGTCCTGGAACAATCGCCAACCGTGCAGCCGATGTTCGCCGAGCTCTTCCGAGACTTGCACGATGGCGTCCACGAAATTGCGCCCCGCCATCTGTGGCGGTACCAATGCCAAGAGTCCATCGCCCAGGTATTCCGTACCGATCAGGGAAACCTGATCAGACTCGACGACCCGCTCACCGCCGACGGGCTCCTCGACGATCCGACGTACCGGGGGACCGGTCTTCAACTTCTTGGCCACCTTGTCGAGCGCCTCGAAAGACTTCGACTCGATGTATTCGCCAACCTCGGCCAGGAGGCGTGAACTGGCGATCTCGTCCGGGACGACCAGTTCCACCATGGCAGTCCCGTCCAGTACGACCACCTTACCTTCGAAGTCCGAGAAGAATGGAGTAACGACCGCGACCAGAACACTGTCCGCCTTCGTTCCCGCAAGCCAGGCGGCTTCGTCGATGCTGTCGTTCACCTTATTGGCGATCTGCTCCACAAGTGGCTGCCAGTACAGCCCCCAGGGCTTCCTGGAGCGGGATGGTCCGACCCACCACGGAATCAGAGATGGATCGCTGGAGAATGTCCACTGGACCAGGATCACTTTGCTCTCCTTACCGGCAGCTCGGCTGACCTGGCGGGCAACGGCCGTAGATACGCTTGTACTGCATGATCCTGGCGTGTTCCCACTTTCTCGCCGGAATCCTTCCGCCGAAAGGCCCTGCCATGTGTTTGACAGTACAGGCCGACCCCATCACAGCCGCACATTTCTTGAGTTGTTGCGTCGGGCGGGCAGTGTAGGGCTTCCTGGCCGTGATCCCGTACTTGAAGATTCTTCCCCTCGAATCCTCGATCCTGTACCCGTAGTAGGGTCCCTTGTAGCGGTTCGAGTTCTTGTGAGGTTTAGGTGCGGTAACTGCCTGCGTTGCCACGTGGGTGGCGGCAATCATCACCGCGAGACCGACCAGCGCGCCGGCGAACATCCCTACCGGCCCGAACGGCGTGCCGATTGCCGCTCCAGCGGCGCACGACGGGCATCGTCCGTCGAGGTCCGTCTGGTTGATCGGGTCGGCGTCAGCGTAGTCGTAGTCGTTGGCGCTGCCGCCTTCGACCGGGTCGACGGACAGGAAGCGGCCGAGCAGCGGGCTGTAGGGCCGGGCTCCCATTTGGACGATGGCCAGCGCTCCGGCGTGCTCGTAGGGGCGTTGGTGCTGTCCGAGCCAGCCGTGGTCCATCTGGCCTGGCATGTTGTCGGGGACGTTGTCGGGATCGACCGTGCCGTCGGCCCGGAGCGGTTCCCCGTGTGGCGTGAACGTCCGCAGGGTGCCGACCTGCTTGCCGTCGGCGCCGGTGGTCAGCCCGAGGTCGCCGCGGACGGTGGGGTGGTCGAGCGTGCGGTCACTGGCCTGTGGTTTCCACGTGTACAGCGCACCGCCGGGCAGACTGATGCTGCGTGACTGGACCCTGTTGTCCGCGCCAAGGGCCAGGTCGGCGGTGTCGCCGCTGCCGGTGTGGCCGTAGCGCACGTCGGTCTCGGTGTCGCCTTGGGCGGCAGTCCTGCGGATGATCCGGTCGGTGGCGTCGCGAATGTAGGACACGTCGGCCGGCGTGGTTCCGGTGGTACGGACAGCGATGTTGCGCTCCGCGCCGTCCCACGACAGATACGTCGTCGCACCGCCGGTGGTGTACTGAGTGGTGTTGCCGTTGCTGTCGTACTGCACGTTGGTCACCGGGGTCGTACCCGTGGTAGCCAGCAGTCGGTCGGCGGCGTCGTAGCAGTAGCCGGTCTCCGCCGTGCCGGACGAGGTCTCGTCCAGCAGCCGTACACGGTTCGTGTTCAGGCCCGCGTTCGACTTCGTGCCCGCAGGGCACGCCGCGTTCGCGGTGGAGGTGAAGTCGTAGGTGTAGTGGTGTCCTGCCACCCACGCCTCGGTCAGTCCGCCGTCCGCGTCGTAGACGTAGTTCGGGGCTCCCGGTCGAGCATCGATTCCGCCCAGGGACTCGTCGGTGATCGTGCCCGCTCGGGTTCGGTCCACGGTCGAGTTGATCTGGACGTTGTCGCTGGTCTTCCAGCCTTGCGACAGGATCCGGCCTGCGGAATCCTTCCCGACAGAACTCAGGGAGGTGCCGTTGACATAGGCCGCGGATACCAGTTCACCCGCGGCGTCGTAGGTGACGGTCGCGAGCACCGTGGCGTCCATGGCCATGGTGAGCATTCGGCCCGCGTCGTCGTAGGTGTAGGTGGTGGTCTGAGCCGCGTCGGCCGCGCTCGGCGGGTTCAGCTTCTCGGAGGTGACGCGCCCCGCCAGGTCGTACGTCGTTTCGGTACGGGTACCGAAAGCGTCGGTGTATTCGACCACACGGACAGGTCCGCGTAGAACTGGCCGTCTGGAAACCGATCGACGCGGTCTCCGAGCCACTTCAACGCCAAGGCCGTCTTCCCGATCCCGCCGACGCCGACGATCACTACCACTGCCGGTCCAGTGCGACTCAGGAACACCTCATCCAACGCCGAGAGCTCCGCTGCTCGCCCGGTAAAGCCGGTCGGGACTGAAGGCAGCTGACGAGGTGCGTCTCGCTTAATGGCGGAGTGGACGTGCACCCCCGCCGTTGATCACCTGGGCTTGCACCACCGTGCCGGACACGGTCCCCACCACACGGTTATCGCCTTGGACACGTTGCCCGTCCATCGGCACCTCCCGAGCGAAGTCGGAGCCTCGGAGTATGCGGAACCAACGGGTGCACGTGACTAGATGATCACTACTTGTCACCTGATCGGCGCACTGCGCTGATCAGGTGCGGTGAGCCGTGATCGTCATCGGAGGCTTGCCGGTCACGGGTCCGACCTCCACCCAAGATCGAGAACAGAACATCCTGGTGTCGTTTCCCTCAGGCCCCCCTCCCCGCACCCAGTGTGCAGCTCTCACAGCATCGGGCGCTCCGTGCGCCTTGCCCATCGGTCAGTCGTGTTCGAGGCTGCTGGTCTCGCCGCCCATCCGCACTGCGTGTCCGTGACCTCCAGCCTTCAGAGGCACGCTCCGCACGGTTGACCCCGCGTTGAAAGATAGTCATATAAGCTCCCCTCAATTAGTTCATATTAATAAAAGTCCACAGGTTGGGCCAGGCATCCCCCTGCGCGGCGAGAACCCGCGCTTTCCTGAGAGCCCCTAAGGGGGCACCAAACGCGCTAGGCAGCTATCCACCAGCATGTTCATGATATGGACACGACGCGCGACCATTCGATGAAGGTGGACGCCATGCCAACGAATCCAGTAATACCGTCGACGCGAAACGCGGAGATCTTCATGGAGGAGAAGTGCTATGCCCAAAAACGAGACGCCCGAAGAAGACACAGAAGGAAAGTCCGGTCGCGCCCCAGATGCGCGTACCGACGCACAGGCCAGACAGGCGTTCCACATCATCTGCCAGAACGAGGGGACTTGGGAATCTGACAGCCACGTCGGTGTGCGGGGCTCCTGCGGGCGACCGTGGCCATTCGCCACCTTCCGTCGAGCACTCAAGTCCTAAACCAGGACGACCCGGATCTCACCAGGAGTCTGTGGCATGGCGTGCTGCCATGCCACAGACCGGACAACAGTCGTGACCACGCACTAAGCGGCGTGTCACTAGACCAGTGAGCGCGCCATCACGTACGGCACAGACCCTGAACCGGTAGTAAATCCGGTAGCTGAGACGCCTCAGCACTAGCGAGACGCCGACGATGCAATGGGACCCTGCAAACCAGTTCAGGCAGCTCAAGACTCGCGTGATGAGATCGGCGCGAAGGCCTGAAACTCGACAGGATCCGCCACCACCTAAGCGCTCACCACAGAAACACCAGTAGCTCGATGCGCTCGTTCGATCAGCCTTGATTTCCCGAGCTTGGGCAAGATGCGCGGCGGCCGGGCGCCATGCAGCTAGTGATATGGCTCTCGCTGAT
>NZ_JAXAVW010000047.1:0-76008 GCF_033949945.1 Lentzea miocenica | reverse complement strand
GCCGTCGGAATCCTGCGCGGTCGCCGCCAGCGGAATCGTCGCGGGCAGCGTGTAGGTGCCGCCCGTGACCGGCGCGGTCAGCGCCACCGACGGCGCCTGGTTCGGGCCCGTGCACGCCACACCGTTGACCGCGAAATCGGTGGGCGGCCGGTTCGCCGAACCCTTGCTGCCGTTGAAACCGACCTGTGCCGAACCACCCGCGGGGATCGTCCGCGCCCAGTCCGGATTCGTCACGGTCACCGCGGCACCGGTCTGACTGAACGTTCCGTTCCAGCCCTGCGTGACACGCTGCCCGTCCGGGAACGTCCACGTCAGCCGCCAGCCGTCCATCACGTCGCCGTCGTTGCGGATCGTCGCCGTGGCACCGAAACCGGTGTTCCACTCGTTGGTGACCTCGTAGGTGACGGTGCACGCGACAGCTGCGACCGCTGAAGGCGCCGCCACCGCGGGCACCCCTCCGATCACCATCACCGCCGCCACCGTCGTTGCCATTGCTCGTCGTCGAGCCATGCCGCCGCCTCTCGACACCTGGGAGCGCTCCCAGATTTCACGGCACTGTAACCTGGGTCACTTGGGCCAAGTGGTGGCACAGAAAGTAGCCATTCCGCCACTCAGCGCTGAGGACTGACCCGCAAGGGGCAAGATCTGTTCGCCCGCTCGTTCCTCTTACCACCCTCTTACTACTCCCTTCGAGTGGAATTCTGGGAACGCTCCCAGACGAGGGATGGGGGCGCCCCACGCCACTGGGAGCGCCCCCTGGTCTCGTCAGCCGCGACCGGCGCCGGCACCTGCCGTGACCACGCTCTTCACGCTGCTCGCGCTGTCCAGCGGGTAGGAGTACGGGATGCTCTTGACCGAGCCGCCCTGCTGCCCGGAGCCCGAGCTGACGAAGTGGTTGTTGCGCGCCACCAGCGAGCCGGCGGACGAGCTGCCCTCGCCGAGGTGGAACGGGTCACCGGTGTTCTCGAAGTAGTTGCCTTCGACCAGAACCCCGGCTTCCTCAGTGGACGCGACACCGTAGGACGTGACGCCGCCGTAGTAGTTGTTGTAGACGTGCACCGGGTTGCCGAAGCGCACCCGCGGGTGCCGCTGCTTGGTGCCGGCGAACCAGTTGTGGTGGTAGGTGACCCGCAGCTTGCCCCGGTCCTCCGACCCGTTGTCGTCGCTGTGGCCCAGCAGCATCGTCTTGTCGTGGCTGGAGAACTTGTTCCACGACACCGTGACGTAGTCGGACGCACGCTTGACGTCGACGGCGCCGTCGTAGCCACTCGAGAAGCTGTTGTGGTCGACCCACACGCGGGTGGAGTACTGGACGTTGATCGCGTCGTCACCCCAGTTGCGGAAGTTGAGGTTGCGCACGATCACGTTCGAGGCGTTGGCGATGTTGAGGCCCTGCCCGGTGATCGTCGCGCTCGAGCCGACACCCTCGATGGTCTTGTTCGAGGCGACCTTCGTCATGCTCGACAGCGTGATCGTGCCGGAGACCCGGATCACCGCCGCACTCGTCGACTTCGCGGCCGCGACGAACGCGGACGCCGTCGTGACGGTGACCGGAGAGGCGCTGCCACCACCGGTCGTGCCACCGCCCTGAGTCGCCCAGCCGACCAGCCCGAACGGCGCGGCGGCGGCCTGCGGAACAGCGAGAGCACCGGCGACCAGTGCTACCGCGGAAATCAGTGCTGCACGTTTTGGAATCATTCCAAGCCTTCCAAGTAGTGAGCGACGGTGCAACTAAGGTAGCCAGTTCCGAACAAACCGGTCAACCAATTCGACAATATTCGAATCGAACCGTCGACAATAGTTGACAGAAAACACCGCCGCCCTACGATCGAAATACCGCCGCGCATCCCCCTGCAAGCGGAGCGCACATGAAGAAACTGGCAACAACGGTGTTGGCCATGGCATTGGCCGCGTTTCTCGCACCTCAGGCACAGGCCGCGGGCAGCACCTTCCCCACACCGTCCGGACCGAGCCCGACCGGTGCGACCATCAAGGTGCCCCAGGGCACTTACGACGGTGGCATGAAACGGTTCTACGGCACCGGCAACCTCGGCTCCGGTGGCCAGAACGAGGACCAGGACCCGATCTTCCAGCTCGCCGACGGCGCGACGCTGAAGAACGTGGTGCTGGGCGCGCCGGCCGCGGACGGCGTCCACTGCCTCGGCACGTGCACCCTCACCAACGTGTGGTGGGAGGACGTCGGCGAGGACGCGGCGACGTTCAAGGGCACGTCGTCTTCGCAGACCATGACGGTCAACGGCGGCGGCGCGCGCAAGGCGTCGGACAAGGTGTTCCAGCACAACGGGCCGGGCACGATGATCATCCGCAACTTCCAGGTGGACGACTTCGGCAAGCTCTACCGGTCCTGCGGCAACTGCAAGACCCAGCACAAGCGCAACGTCGTGCTGGAGAACATCACGGCGTTCTCCCCCGGCAAGACGCTGGTGGGCATCAACACCAATTACGGGGACACCGCACGCCTCTCGAAGATCACGATCGTCGGGGACAGCAGCAAGAAGATCGTGGCCTGCGAGAAGTACAAGGGTGTCACGAGCGGTGAGCCGACGAAGATCGGCAGCGGCCCGGACAGCACGAACTGCCTCTACAAAACGTCCGACCTCACCTACCGCTAGCGAAAAGGCCCCTGGCAGCAGCCAGGGGCCTTTTCCTCACCAGGATTCGACGGTGTGCGAATCGATGTGCGACAAATTCCAGTCGTCACCGATTCCAGGCCGAACAGAAAAGGTGACATTTCCGTTCTCGTCGAGCGGATCGGCGATCGAGTTCCGATGTGGCGGCAGCCGGTCGAAGTCCACGTGCGGGTGCAACAGCCCCCGTTCGTACCACCTGCCGGCATCGGTCGCGCCGAGCACCGTGAGGCTGGCCGTGCCGTTGCCGTGGATCTCGCAGTCCAGGTTGAACGCCTCCGCGAGATGCACCGTTTTGAGCACCGGCGTGATGCCGCCGGACCCCGCCGGCCCGGCCCGCAGCACGTCGCACGCTCCCGCGGTGATCCACTCGGCGCGGGTCAGGTGCTTGCCCCACGCCACCTCCGGCCCGATCACCGGGATCGCCAGCTGCTCGGCGAGCCACCGGTAGGAGCTGATCGACGCCTCCTCCATCGGTTCCTCGAACCAGTAGAAGTCCAGCTCCTCCAACGCCTTGCCCAGCCGAAGCGCGTCGATCCGCGAGTACCAGTGGCTCGCGTCGAGCATCAGCTCCACGTCCGGCCCCACCGCCTCGCGCACGGCCCGGCACGCCTCGACGTCCCGTGAGACGCTCGGCGCGCCCGGCACCGGCGGCATCCAGGTGTGCAGCTTGATCGCCCGATACCCCACCGACACCAGGTGCTTGGCGAAGTCCGCGTAGTCCCCCGGCGTCGCCAGGCCGTCGGTGTCCCCGCACATGGTGCTCGCGTAGGCCGGGATCCGATCACGGGCACCGCCGGCGAGCTTCCACGCGGGCAGCCCGGCCTTGCGCGCGACCAGATCCCACAGCGCCGTGTCGACGAACCCGAGCGCACGATCCGTGAACCCGCCGTGCGAACCGCGTTGCCGGCGTGCGAGCAGCCGCCACAACCGTTCGCGATCCCACGGATCCTGCCCGTGCAACACCGGCCGCACGTGCTTGTCCAGCACGGCGGGCCGGAGCTGGTCGGGCTGGATCGCGCAGTACCCGGTGGCGCCGTCGGAGTCGGTGATCTCCAGCAGCGCCTCGGTCATCTCGTGCTCGGGTGCGGGATGCCGGTGCCCCTCGGCGTCGACGGCCGTGCACGCGGTCGTGGTGAACGTGCGCACGGCGACGCGCTCGATCACTTGCGCTTCTCCCATTCCTGCTGGGCGGTCGTGAGCTTACCCGCGAGCTGGTCGAGGAACTCCTGCGCGGACATCTGGCCCAGCAACACCTTCTGGTAGAGCGGCTCGGTGTCGGTCTTCGTGATCGACGAGTACTCCGGCAGGTAGACGGGCGCGGGCACGAGCACCGTCGCCGGGTCCTCCAGAACACCGAGCGCCATCTTCACGGCCGGGTTCTTCTGGATCCACTCGGCGCCGCGCACGTCGGTGTTGGCCGGGATCTGCCCGACCTTCTCGTTCCAGTACCCGTTGCTCTCGGCCGAGGTCAGGAACTCGACGAACTTCCACGAGGCGTCCTGGTTCCTGCCGCCCTTGAAGACCGCGAAGCCGTCGGTCGGGTTCGGCACCACGGTCCGCTTGCCGGACGGGCCCTTCGGCAACGGCATGGCGCTGACCTTCTGGGCGCCGAGAGCCTTCATCACGTCGGCGGTGGAGCCCAGGTTGTGGTGCATCATCGCCACCGTGCCGCCGGTGAACTGGGCGACCATCTGCGTGTAGCTGTTGTTGACGTCCGCTTCCGGCGTGGACTTCTTGTAGATTCCCGCGATCTTGCTGACCAGTTCGGCGTTGCGCGGGTCCGCGACCGTGCTCTTGCCGCCGTCGTAGAACTTGTCGACACCCGAGTAGGAGTAGGCCTCGGCGAGCAGCTGGAAGACCGAGCCGGCACCACCGCGGATGGTGAACCCGTACTTGTTGTCAGCGGGTCTGGTCAGCTTCGCGGCCGCGTCGACCAACTGGTCCCACGTGTCCGGGACGGCGATCTTCTGCTCGGTGAACAGGTCCGAGCGGTACCAGATGACGTCGAGGTTGCCCGACGCGGGCGCGGCGTAGAGCTTGCCGTCCATCGCGGTCTGCCGCACCGTCTCCAGCAGGCCGGGCAGCAGCTTTCCCTTCAGCGGGCCCGACTCCACCCGCTCGTCCAGCGGCTCCAGCGCGTCCTGCCCCACCAGGTGCGCGAGGTAGGAGGTCGTGACACCACCGACGTCGGGCGTCGACCCGCCCGCGATGGCCGTGTCGTACTTCTGCTGCACGGACGAGCTCGGGATGCCGACGTACTCGACCTTGATGTCGGGGTTCGCCGCCTCGAACCGCTTGATCAGCTCCTGGTAGATGGGTGTGCGGCCGGGGCCACCGTTGTTGTCCCAGAAGGTGATCGTCGTGGGACCGTCCGGTGCCGCGGAACACGCGCTCAGCACCAGCGCGAGCGCGACCAGCAGTGCTCTCATGTTTCCCCTCATCCTTTGACCGCGCCCGCACTCAGTCCCTGCACCAGGAACCGTTGCACCACGGCGAAAACCAGCACGACCGGCACCGCGGCGACGACGCCGCCCGCCGCGAGCGCCCCGAAATCGGTGTTGAACTCGCCCAGCGCGTAGCTCAGCCCGACCGGCAGCGTGAACTTGTCCTGCCTGCTCGCGAACATCAGCGCGAACAGGAAGTTGTTCCAGGCACCGATGAACGCGAACGACCCGACGGCCACGAGCGCCGGCCGGAGCTGCGGCAACGTCACCGCGAAGAACGCCCGCAGCCGTGTGCAGCCGTCGACCATCGCGGCCTCTTCGAGCTCTACCGGCACGTTGCGCACGAACCCGCTCATCAGGATCAGCGCCAGCGGCAGCTGGAACGCGGTGTCCGCGATCACCAGACCGGTCAGGCTGTTCAGCAGCCCGGCGCTCTTGAAGATCACAAACAGCGGGATCAGCATCATCGCGCCGGGGATGAACTGCGTGCACAGCAACGCCAGCAGGAACACCCGCTGGCCGCGAAACTTGAAGCGTGCCAGCGCATATCCGCCCATGAGGGCGAACACCGTGACGACGACCAGCGTGCCGAGCGCGATGATCAGGCTGTTCTGGAAGAACAACCCGAAGCCGATGCCGTTCCACACGGTGTCGAAGTGCTCGAACGTGATCGGCCACGGCACGAGCGTCGTCTCTCCTGTGGGACGCAAGGCGAAGACGAGCATCCAGTAGAACGGGATGAGCGTGAACAGCAAGTAGAGCACCAAAGGCAGGTGCAGGCGGAAGTACCGCGATGGATCACGGTGCTTCTTGCGTCGCGGCGGCGCCGGTGGCGGCTTCTGCACCGTGGCCGGGCGGGTGAGGGTCTGGGTCATGCCCGGCTCCCAAATTTCGACAGCCTCAGGTAGAGGATCGAGAAGAACAGGAGGATCACGAAGCCGGCCATCGTCAGCGCCGACCCGTAGCCGAAGTCGTGCGAGTCCACGGCTTTGCGCGCCACGTACAGCGGCAGCGTCGTGGTCTGGTTCGCCGGTCCGCCGCCCGTCAGCGTGTAGATCAGGTCGACGTTGTTGAACTCCCACACCGCACGCAGCAGCGTCGACAGCACGATCGCGTCCCGCAGGTGCGGCAGGGTGACGCTGACGAACCGGCGCCAGCGGCCGGCGCCGTCGACCGCCGCGGCCTCGTACAGGTCGTTGGGAATGGTTTGCAGGTCGGCGAGCAGCAGGATCGCGAAGAACGGCACCCCTCGCCACAGTTCGGTGATCACGGTGGCGGGGAAGACGGTCGCCGGGTCGCCGAGCACCGAGGTGCCGGGATCGCCGATCCCCCACTGCGCGAGCTGCTGGAAGATGCCCGTGGACGGGTTGTAGAGCAGGATCCAGATGCCGGTGGTGAGCACGCCGGACACCGCCCACGGGGAGAACACCAGCGACCGTGCCATCGCGCGGCCGACGAAGGTCTCGTTGACGATCAGTGCGAGGCACAGGCCCAGCACCAGCTGCAGGCCGACCTCGACGACGACCCACTTGGCGCTGAACATGAGGCTCTGCCAGAACAGCGGGTCCTCGAAGAGCATCCTGCGGAAGTTCTCGAAGCCGATGAAGCCGTTCTTCCAGGGCTGGGTGACGGTGTGCTGCCGCAGGCTGAACCACCCGACGGACGCGATCGGGTAGACCAGGAACACCGCCATCAACGCCAGTGTCGGGGCGATGAGCGCGTACGGCGCCCAAGTGCGGGTCCTCACGCGGGGTTCCACCCGCCCAGGTAGGTGCCCTTGGTGAACCGCTTCGCCTGGTCGTCGGTCAGCTGCGGCCGGTCGGTGCCCTGGCCCGCGCCCGGCCCGGTGTTGCGGTACTCCGCGAACCTGGCCTCACGCCACGGGAATCCGGACATGTCCGTCCACGGCGCCGCCTTGATCGCGGCGGGCAGCTTGGTGTTCCTGATGACCACCTGCGCGATCGCCTCCGTGTCACCACCGGGGTGCCACGGCCTGCCCAGGTAGTACGTGCCCGCCGGTGCGTCGCTGCGGACCTGCGAGTCGACGATCAGGAAGCCGTACGGGTTGGCGCGCTGGGTGCTCGCGGCGGTCAGGTAGCCGTTCGGGTCGCCGCCGCGGTTGAGCGCGGTGATCGTGGCCCGTTCGAACACGGCGGTCGCCCGGCCGAACAGGAAGTCGACGTCACCGGTGATCGCGCAGTCGCGGTAGTACTGGCGTGAGCGCGTGGCCACGTTCGGGGTGTCGGCGTACAGGGTGTCCTGGTGGCCTTCGAAGTGCACGCGGTCGAAGAACATCCGGTCGCCGGTGGCCTTCACCGCGACGGCCTGGGTGTTCGTGATCTCCGGGTGCCCGGCCCGGTCGAACGAGTTGCGGAACGTGAGGTCGCGCGCGGTGAAGTCGTCCGCGGCGATGGTCGCGGTGGCGCTGCCGGACGTGCCGTAGGTGGTGCCGTCGGGCTTCTTCGTGCCGTTGGCGTTGTCGAAGTCGATCACCACGTCCTGTGCGCGTCCGGTGGCGCCGCGCAGGGTCAGGCCCTTCTTGCTCGCCGGGATCTTGACGACCTCCCGGTACACGCCCTTCCGCAGCGTGATCACGCCACCGGCTGGTGCGGCGTCGATCGCGGACTGCACGGTCGCGAAGCCGTTGCCCACCACGAGGTGACGGCCTGCCGCCGGCGCGCCCGCCTTGAGGTGCTTGATCCGGTGCGCGGGCTCCAGCCCCCGGTTCAGGGTGGGCGTCCACCCGGCGTCCGTGCCCAGCTGCTTGGTCGGGTTCGCGGCGTTGTGCGCGTCGACCAGGCTCGTCGGCTGTCCGTCGACCAGATTGCCGGTGTCGGTGATCGCCGTGCCGCCCCAGTTGTAGACGACCTTCTCGGGCGCGATGCCGCGGACGAAGTTGTTCTGCGCGTAGATCTGCGACCGCACGCCGACACCCCAGCTGTACGTCTGCGAGCCCTCGTACAGGTTGTTGTAGACGTGCACCTGGCCGAACCGGACGCGGGGTGCGCGTTCCTGGACGTTGCGGAAGACGTTGTGGTGCACCGAGACCCGCAGCTTGCCGGGATCGGTGGTCGAGGAGTTGGACGAGCCGATCAGCATGGTCTTGCCGTGCTCGGCGAAGACGTTGCGCGACACCGTGACCAGGTCGGCGGCCGAGGTGATGTCGAGCTGGCCGTCGTGCACCTCGTACGGCCGGCCGAAGTACAGCGGGTGGCTGCTGTCGACGTTCGGTTCGTCGGTGAACGTGTTGTGGTCGACCCACACGTTCTCGGACTTCTGGACCGACACCGAGTCGTAGAGCGAGTTCCAGTTTCCGGGAGGTGCGCCGGGGCTGTTGTCGTTCGGGTCCCACGCGGGAAAGCAGTCGCTGGTGTCGCGGAAGGTCAGGTTGCGCACGATCACGTTGCGCACGCCGTGGATCCGCAGGCTGCCGCCGGTGATCCCGGCACCGGGCCTCGCGCCGATGATCGTCGTGTCCGCGCCGACGTCGAACCCGATCACCGCCGCCTGGTTGCGCGCGGAAGCCGCCCGAGCGTCTTCCAGCGGGCCTTCCGGCTCGCGGTCGCGGCCCCAGACCGCGGGGTCGTAGGCGGCGAGATACCCGGCGAGCGTGTAGCCGCCGGTCGCGTAGTCCGCGCACCGCAACGGTTTCCCGTCAGCGCCGGTGTTGGCCTCGATCACGCCGGTGACCTTGATGATCCGCGGGGCTGGTGCGGCCAGCGCGGCGACGAGCTCCGCCCGTGAGCGCACCTCGTGCACGTGCCCGGCGGGCGCCGCCGCACCACCGGTCGTGCCGGGACCGCTGGAGGCCCAGCCGTCCCCGGCGGGCAGCACCTGCCGTGCCGGATCGTGGCCGGCGAGCGCGGGCACGCCCACCACCCCGGTCCCTGCGCACGCCAAAATCAGTGCGCTGACGAACAGCCGCATGGCGGAATTTCCTTCCGAAAGGAGGATTCACATTCTTGAACACCGTCCACGATCGTGAAACGGATATTACGAACGCGTCCGCCATGCGTCAACGAAGTGAATTCATTCGACAATTCGACACGGCATTCGACGAATGTTCGAGTCGAATGCCGTGTCGAATTGATTGAGTCGCCGGTCAGATGTGCCGGCGCACCAGAGCGGGCTACCAGCCCCACCGGGAAGAGGGCGGGTTTTCGGGCTGCCCGCGGTGCGGTGCCGGGTCGAGGAAGTGGAACGCGGGCAACGGACCGGCACAGGTCGCCACGACGCCCTCCGCACCCAGCCGCGCGACGGCGGCGCGCACCGCACCGGCCTGATCCAGCGGAACGAGGAACGCGCGGAGCTGAACGGTGGCCTCACGCGTCGCGAGCGACACAACCGCGCCGGCCAGCGCCGACACCGGAGTGAGGAGCCCGTCAGCTCGTTTCGCGCACCACGCCTCGATCCTGCGGGCGATCAGCTCGCCGCGCGCGATCGTGGTGGCCAGGTCAGGACCGCCACCGGTGAACCCGCCCTCGTGGTAGACCCCGCGCACAACGACGTCTTCCTCGAACACCAGGCGCACGTGCAGCTCGGCCATGCCGTCGAGCCGGTCGAGCCGGCCTCGCAGCACCGGCACCACCAGCGCGAGCACGGCGGCACGGGCGGCGGCCTCGTCCACCGCGGTGGTGCCGATGCGCAACGGCAGCACCGGCCCGCCGGGCAGCAACGCGCACAGACCGGCCAGGTGAGCAGTCGCCTCTTGTTCGGTGAGCGCGCGATCCTCCACCCGGTCGCTGACCACCACGGCCACGTCCTCCACCTCGACCAGCCGGAACGGCGAGCCGTCCGGCAGCGGGCGCGCCGCCCTGACGATGCCGTGCAGGTGCAGGGTCACTGCTCGGGCTGCGGAACCGGGGTGGCCATGACCGGGGTGACGACAGCGGGGGTGACGGTGGCAGGCGTGACGGCGGAGGCCAGCAGACCGTAGGTGCCCGCGATGCCTTGCGAGGCGGGTGGCACCAGCACTCCCCTGCGGGCCGACTCCAGTCGTTGCATCGCTTCCAGGTAACGGATGTAGGTGTCGACGCTGGCGATCACGACCTTGATCTCGATCGACAGGATCTCGATGCCGATCAGCGAGACGCGCACCGACGCGTCGATCACGAGTCCCTTGTCCAGCAGGATGTTCAGCACGTCGGCAAGGCCGCCAGAGGCGGGCACGGCGGGAGCGGTCATGGTGACGTCCTCATTTCGTCCAGTAGGCCGGCGATGTCCACCGGCAGGCGGACACCGGAGCAGTCCGGTTCCCCGAGTGCTTCCCGCAACGCCGCGAACTGACGTTGCAGCGAGATCAGCGCCAGGCCGAGGTTCTCCACCTCCTCGTCGGTCAGCGTGCCCGCGTCCACCCGGCGCAGCGCCTGGCGTTCGAGCAGCTCGCACACGATCTCCAGCACGGCCACGACGATCCGGGCGAGTCCGCGGCCCGCGTCCTGCGCGCTCACCGGTCGCCGCCGATGCCGATCAGCAGCAACCGCAGGTCGAGCCGGATCAGCTCGACACCCGCGAGCGTGATGACCACATCGCCGCGCACGACCGCGCCCCGGTGCACCACCCGGTCGAGCAGGTCGACGAGGCTCGCCGCGTTGTGCTCAGGCATCGGCGAACTCCAGCTTCGTGAAGGAGTACGGCGGCCACGGTCCGGTGATCTCCGCCGGCAGCCCCAGTTCCCCGGTCAACCGGTGGATCTCGGCGTGGAAGTCCGCCTCGCGCCCGGTGTCGACCAGGTACGCCGCCTCCAGCAGAAGGTCACCGGCGTGGTCGCGGCACGTGCTCTCGGCCGCATGGCTGGTCATCGCCCGGTGCACGGCCGAGGCTGCCCGCCTGGCGTCCTCGGCCGCGGTGAGCCGCCGGCGGCGCTGCGCCAGGTACGCCGTCCCGGACACGTCGCGCAGGTCCACGGGCTCTGGCGCGGCGGCTCGCACCCGCAGGCCCCACTCCCGGCGCCCGTCCACCCGGTCGAGCCAGGCCAGCGCCTCCTCGTGACGCGCGCCGAGCAGCCGGACAGCGGCGTCAGCGCCGTCGAGGACCGTGCCGAACCGCAGCGGCAGCACCGGTTCGAGCTGGAACACCGCGCGAACCACGGCGTCGTGCTCACGGACCAGCACCGCCAGCCTGCTGTCCTCGGTGGGTTCGTCGAGGTCGAGTCCGGTGAACCGGTCGAGGTCGACCTCCGCGACCACCAGCGCCAGCCCCCGATGGGCGATCGAGCGGAACCCCGCGAGGCTGTCCGGCCGGTCCCTGGTGATCACGTAGGCGTACAGGCCGAGGCTCATGGGCGTCCCTCCGTGAGCACCCGCTCCAGCGAGGCGACGCGGTCACGCAGTTCGGCGTTCTGCTCGGCCAGCTCCTTCATCCCCGTTGTCCCGTCCACCGCTCCGGGTGTGAAGAACGGGTCGTTCGTCCACCAGTCCATCCCCATCTCGCGGGCAGTCTGGGCGGAGGCGATGAAGAGCCGCACCCGCAAGGTCAGCAGCTCGATGTCCACGACGCAGACGGCGATGTCCCCGACTATCACCACACCTTTGTCCAGGACGCGTTCCAGCGTGTCAGCGAGCGAACTGGGTCTGTGGTCCACCTGTCCCAACCGTCCCGTCACATGTCGGTCGTTCCGCGGGTGTAGCGCCGGAGACGTTCGCAGCCGTACAGCTCGCCGGTCGCGTCGATGTCGACGCGATACGTGGCCATGACGCTGGTGGTGGCGGGGACGCGTTCCAGCTCGAGCACGTCGATCAGGACCGACCAGCCGCCGTCCGGCGTCGCCCGCACGCCCGACACGGTGTCCGGCGCTCGGCCGATGAGTGCGCTGAACTGCTCCGTCGCGGTGCGAATGGCGACCGCCGCCGTCAGTTTCCCGCCTTTTCCAGGCGGTGGTGAATCACCGGGGTCGACACTCACCTGATCAATCCTAGGCATACGGGACTGCCAGTTACCGGAACACTTCCCCGGAAAGAATTCACACCTCCACTTCATTTGTCGAATGCCGTCGAACTTAGCCTTTCCGCCACGCCGGGCGACGACTGAAAGGCGCCGCCCTGACGACCATTGGCAGCAGCGGGTGACCGGTCAGGCGCGGTCGTGGAGGGTGACCTGGTAGCCGTCGGGGTCGGCGAAGGTGAACGTCCGGCCGAACGGTCCGTCGATCGGCGCGGAGACGATGGTGTGACCGTCGGCGGCGAGAGCGTCGTGGATGGCCTGGACGTCTGTCGCGTGGAGCCAGATCGCGGCGCCGATGCCGGGCTGGGCAACGGATGCGAGGTCGGTGCCGGGAACGACGTCGCGGAGTGCGAACGCGATCGGCTTCGTCTCGAACACGACGGCGTGCGGAGGTCCTGCCTGCGAGCGGACGAGGCCGAGGTACTGCTCGTAGAACGCCCGCGAAGCGTCGAGGTCGCGCGCCTGGAGTGAGATGAAGTCGGGACCGGTGACGGCCATGGTGATGCCCCTTCGTTGCGTGTCAGTATTCTGACACGCACCAACGTATGTCAGAATACTGACATGAGTCAACACGAGGTCGGCGTCGACCTGGAGACGTCACTGGGCTACCTGCTGAAAGAGGCGTCGAGCGTGCTGCGCGCCGCCATGGAGGAGGTGCTGCGACCGCTCGGGATGAGCGTGACGCACTACTCCTGCCTCGAACTGCTGGCGCAACGGCCTGGCTTGTCGAACTCCGAGCTCGCACGGGGCGCGTTCGTGACCCGGCAGTCGATGAACGTGCTGCTCCAGGCCCTGGAACGAGACGGCTACGTGACCAGGCCCGCGGAGGCGCCCGTCGGCAAGGCTCTGCCCACGCGGCTCACGCCTCGCGGGCGGCGGAGCCTCGAGAAGGCGAGCGCGGCGGTCCGGTCCGTCGAGATGAGAATGCTGGCCGGCCTGACCGAGACCGAGCAGTCACGCGCGTTTCGGATCCTGCAGAGCATGATCCGTTCCCTGCGCGACGGCGACGGTGCATAGCGCGCCGGCTGTCAGCCTTCGTGCGACGTGAGTGTCGCCGCCAGCCGTGCGATGTCCGACGGCCCCACCTGACAACAACCGCCGACCAGCCGCGCCCCGGCCTCGACCCACTGCCGGGCGGGCTCGGCAACCGCCGCCGCGCCGCCCTCCCAGGCCCGCGCCGAGGCGTTCCACTGCTCGCCGCTGTTCGGGTAGACCACCACCGGCAGCCCGGTCACCCGGCGTGCGACCTCGACCGCCTCGTCGACGTCCTCCGGGCGGCAGCAGTTGACGCCGACCGCGACCACTTCGGACACACCGGCGGCGACCGCGAAGGCGTCCTCGAGGTCCTGCCCGGCGCACGTGCGGCCGTCCCGCACGCTGTAGGACAACCACATCGGCACACCGCTGCCCGCGACGACCCGCAGCACGGCCTCGGCCTCGTCGACGTCCGGGATCGTCTCCACCGCGAGGAGGTCTGGAGCGGCATCGGCCAGCACCTCGACGCGCGGCCGGTGGAACTCCTCCAGCCGGCGCGCGCTCAGCCCATATCGGCCGCGGTACTCCGACCCGTCCGCCAGCATCGCGCCGTAGGGTCCGACGGACGCCGCGACCCAGCGCGGCCCGTCCACTTCGGACGCCGCCGCACGAGCCAGCGAAACGCTGGCACGCAACAGGTTCGCCGTCTGCTCAGGTGAGAGCCCGCGCTCGGCGAAGCCCTCGAACGTGGCCTGGTAGCTGGACGTGATCGCGACCTGGGCGCCCGCGTGGAAGTACGCCAGGTGGGCGGCGCGGATCGCGTCCGGGGCGGTGAGCAGCAGCCGTGCGGACCACAGCGAGTCCGACAGGTCGTGCCCCGCCTGTTCCAGGGCGGTCGACATGCCGCCGTCGAGCACGACGACGTTGTCCGTCAAGGCCTTCCGCAGTTCCACCGCCGCCACCCTACTGGTTTCCAGCCCGAGATCGCCGGCGGTAGGAGGCTCGACCTCGCCGTGCCGGTCCACTTCGCCCGGAAGTAAATTCGGATCATGACTCCGCAGTTGCACGAAATCGCGTCCGGCGTCTACGCCTGGATCCAGCCCGACGGCACGTGGTGGATCAACAACGCCGGCGCCGTCTGTTCGGACGGCGAGGTCGTGCTCGTCGACACCTGCGCGACCGCCCGCCGCACCAGGCTGTTCCTCGACGCGCTCGACCGGGCCACCGGCGGCGCCCCGATCCGGCTCGCGGTGAACACCCACCTGCACGGCGACCACGTCTACGGCAACGCGCTGCTGCCGGACTCCACCGCGATCGTCGCGCACGAGCACACCCGCCAGGGCATCCTGCAGGACTTCATCCTGGCCAACACCCCGCCCGCGTGGTCACCGACTCCGGACTGGGGCGTCGACGCGGTGCGCGCGCCGACCATCTCGTTCCGCGACGAGATCACGCTGCACGCGGGCCGCAAGCCCGTCGTGGTGCGGCATCCCGGCTATTCGGCGCACACCGTCGGCGACGCGGTCGCGTGGCTGCCGGAGGAGCGCGTCCTGTTCACCGGCGACCTGGTGTTCCACGGGATCACCCCGATGATCGCGATGGGCTCGCTGGACGGCGCGCTGCGATCGCTGGACTGGCTGGCCACGTTCGACGCCGCCGTGGTGGTGCCCGGTCACGGACCGCTGGTGACCGAGGCGTCGTTCGCCGAGGTGCTCGCCACGCACCGGCGGTACTACGAGTTCGTCCGGTCCACGGCGATGACGGGACGGGAGAAGGGCTGGACGCCGCTGGAGGTGGCGCGGGAGACGGACCTCGGCGAGTTCGCCGGTCTGCCCGACGCCGAGCGACTGGTGCTCAACCTGCACCGCGCGTACGCCGACTTCGACGGGGCCGACGTCAACATCGCGGCCGCGCTGGGTGACGCCATCGCGTACAACGGCGGCCCGCTGCACTGCGCCGTCTGAGTCTTTGGTCGTGGCGCCGAGGACGGCGCACTGCTGCGGGAAGGGCCCTCGGCGTTGCTCGACCGGTTCGGGTTTGAGGTGGTGGCGGCCGTGGGCGACGCCGAAGCGCTCGTGGCGGCCGTGGCCGAACACGACCCGGACCTGGTCGTCACCGACATCCGCATGCCACCGGGCTTCTCCGACGAGGGCCTGCGGGCGGCGGTGCGCCTGCGGCAGGACCGCCCTCATCTGCGGGTAGTGGCGCTGAGCCAGTTCGTGGAGACCAGCTACGCCGCGGACCTGCTGGACTCCGGTGACGGCGGTGGCGTGGACTACCTGCTCAAGGACCGGGTCGGCGACGTGCGGGAGTTCATCTCCGCGCTCCACCGGGTGGCGGCCGGCGAGACGGTCGTAGACCCGCAGGTCGTCCGCACTTTGCTGAAGCGCGGCCGCACACCGCTCGTGGCGCAGGGCTACACCAACGCCGCCATCGCCGAGCAGCTCGTCGTCTCCGAGGCCGCGGTGAACAGACACGTCGGGAACGTCTTCACCAAGCTCGGCTTCACGCCGGGCGAAGACCGCAACCGCAGGGTGCTCGCCACACTCACCTGTCTGCGCGGTCGCCACGACTCCGCGCCGCACCCCGGTCCGGTAACGTCCTTTTAAGACGGACACGACCACGAGGAGGAGTGCCTGTGCTGGAGATCAGCGGACTGACGTGGGTGGTCACGATCGGGGTGATCGTCGCGCTGCTGGCGGTCGACCTCGTGCTCGCGGCCTGGCGCCCGCACCGGATCGGCTTCCGCGAGGCCAGCCTGTGGTCGGTGTTCTACATCCTGGTGGCCATCGGGTTCGGCGTGTGGTTCATGAGCGCGCACGGCGGCCAGTTCGGCACGGAGTACTTCGCCGGGTACATCGTCGAGAAGAGCCTCTCGGTCGACAACCTGTTCGTGTTCGTGATCATCATGACCACGTTCCTGGTGCCGGAGGAGCACCAGCACAAGGTGCTGACGTTCGGCATCGTGCTGGCGCTGATCATGCGCGGCATCTTCATCGCGGTCGGTGCGACGCTGCTGTCGTTGTTCTCGTTCATGTTCCTGCTGTTCGGGCTGCTGCTGATCTACACGGCCGTGCAGCTGTTCCGGCACCGCAACGAGGACCCCGACGTCGAGAACAACGTGGTGGTGAAGACCGCGCGCAAGCTCCTGCCCGTCACGGACGACTACGTGGGCGGCAAGATCTTCACGCGGCTCGACGGCAAGCGGATGGCCACTCCCCTGTTCGTCGTGCTGGTGGCGATCGGCGGGGTCGACCTGCTGTTCGCGCTCGACTCGATCCCCGCGGTGTTCGGCGTGACCGAGGAGCCCTACATCGTGTTCACCGCCAACGCGTTCGCGCTGCTCGGCCTGCGCGCGTTGTTCTTCCTGGTCAAGGGGTTGCTCGACCGGCTGGTGTACCTGTCGGCTGGGCTCGCGGTCATCCTGGCGTTCATCGGCGTCAAGCTGATCCTGCACTGGGCGCACGTCGACATCTCCGCGAGCGTGCCGGAGGTGCCGACGCCGCTCAGCCTCGGCGTGATCATCGGCATCCTGGTGATCGTGACGGTCGCGAGCCTGATCAAGACCCGCAACGACCCGACGGCCAAGGCGCATCCCGGTTCGTTGCGCGGGCATCGGGATCCTGAGGCCGAAACGGACTGACGCCGCGGGCGGTCGTGGGATGCTGCCCGCACGCGAACCGCCGATCTCGGAGGTGCACCTTGGGTGCCGGCACGTACGGAGACGCCGCCTACCGCTTCCTCGTTCCCGACGCGCCGCACCACAAGCGCACGGACCGGGACCTGTTCCCCGCCTTCGACTCCACCCGTGCCGCGACGCTGAACGTGTTCCGCGCGCGGCCGGGTGTGGCGCGGCCCAGCCTCATCTCGTCGTGGTCGGGGTCGATCGACAGCCTGCTGCTGGCGTTCCCCTCCTACGGCGTGCACGCACCCGAGCTGGCAGCCGGCTACCGCTCGGTGATCGACGCGATGCGCGCCGGGACGCGGTTCGTGGTGGTGCACCACGAGAGCGACCGGCAGGCGGTCGAGGAGTGGTTCGGCGGGCATCCCGCGGAGAACGTGTCGTACGTGCCGATGCCCGACTACGTCGACTTCACCGACTGGGCCGAGGACGGTTACCTGGCGCTCGTCGACGCCGACGACACCGGGGAGAGCCCGACGTACCTGTTGGAGCCGTGGACGTTCCCCCGCTCGGGCGACTCGCTGATCGCGGACAACGTCGAGGAGTTCACCGCGCTGCGGGCGAGTCAGGCCCCGTTGGTGTTCCAGGGCGGCAACTGCCTGATCGGTGACGACTTCTGGTTGCTGGGCACCGACTACTTCCTCGACACGCTCGAGCTGATCCGCAGCGGCGAGCTGCCGGTCAGCGTGCCGGAGGGCCGCACAGAGGTCGAGTTCGTGCGCGAGCTGTTCCGCCGGCACGTCGACAGCACGCGCGAACTCCAGCTCGTCGGCACGAAACGGCCGTTGGGCCTCAAGACGTACTACGCGACCGTGGAGGCCGGCGAGTACTTCCTCGACCTGCCCGGTGGCGGTACCGGCGACCTCCAGCCGATCTTCCACATCGACATGTTCGTGACGCTGGCGGGCCCGGCGGACGACGGCCGGTTCCGAGTGCTCGTCGGCAGCCCGCAACTCGCCGACGCCGTGCTCGGCACCAAGTCCCCGTTCGCCCTGCAGACCGCGTACGACGAGATCGCGGCCGAGTTCGCCCGGCTCGGCTTCGCCGTCGAGCGCAACCCGCTCGTGCACCGGCCGCAGATCACCCAGCGGCTCACGTTCGCCGCGCTGCGCTCGTTCGCGGAGACTCCGGACGGCGCCGAACTGCGTGAGGTCGTCGGCGAGTTCGCGGCGGCGGGCGTGCAGCCGGAATCCGTGATCCAGGTCCGGTCGTGGCACCACATCACCTGGAACAACTGCCTGGTGGAGAACAGTTCCAGCACCGGAAAGCACGTCTACCTGCCCACGTTCGGGCACGGCGAGCAGGCCGACCTGGCCGTGATCGACGACGAGATGGACCGCATGTGGACGGGCCTGGGCTTCTCCGTGGTCCGGCTGGCCGACTTCAACGCCTTCGCCAGCCGCCTCGGCGTCGTCCACTGCATCAAGAAGTACCTGGGACGCGGCGCGTGATCGATCACCTGGTCTACGCCGCGCCGGAGCTGGACGCGGCGGTGGACGCGGTCGAGGAACGGTTCGGCGTGCGTGCGGCGGGAGGTGGCCGGCACATCGGTCTGGGCACGCACAACAAGGTGCTGGCGCTCGGCCCGCGGACGTACCTGGAGATCATCGCTCCGGATCCGCACCAGCCGGAACCGGACCTGCCCCGGCCGTTCGGAGTGGACGGCGTGAACCGCCAGGAACTGGTCGGCTGGGCGGTCTCGTGCGACGACATCGACCAGGCGCGGGCTGACGCCGCCGCAGCGGGCTTCGACCCCGGTGCCGTCATCGACGGACAGCGGCAGACCGCGTCGGGCGAGGTGGTGCGGTGGCGGCTGACCAGCAACGCTCTCGCCGGCGGCGTGGTGCCGTTCCTGATCAGCTGGGGCAGCACACCGTCCCCCGCGGTCTCGGCACCGTCCGGACTCGTCCTGGAGTCGCTGCACGTCGAGCATCCCGACCCGGCGCTGATCATCGCGCACCTGCGCGCTCTCCGGGCCGACGTCGAGGTGCGACACGCACCGAAGCCCGCTCTCGTGGCCCAGATCGCCGGGCCTACCGGTCGCCATCTCCTCAGATAAGTAACACTTGACTACTAAGTAACACATGTGCACGATCTGAGGTGTGGAGCTGCCCGCGGTCGAACCCGCGCTCGATCCGCGGGTGCGCCGCACTCGCGCCGCCGTGCTGCGGGCAGCGGTCGACCTGGTCACCGCACGCGGCACCGCGGCGGTCACGATCTCCGAGATCGCCACCGCCGCGGACGTCAGCCGCAGGGTGGTCTACCAGCACTTCGGCGACCTCGACACGGTGCTGCTGGAGGCCGGGCTCGACCTCGCCCGGCGTGAGCTGCTGCCCCGCCTGGCCGACCTCCGGGAACCCGTGGACGCACGGGCCGAGACGCTCACGATGGCGTCGCACTTCGCCGAGCATCAGACGTTCTACCGCGCGCTGCTGACGGGTTCCTGCGCGTTCGCCCTGGACCGCGGCCTGATCCAGCTGATGCTTCCGGTCAACCGGCAGGTCGTCGAGCACCTGCACGGCGATCGGCTCACCGCGTCGGCAGCCGACGACCTCGCCGCGTTCATCACCGGCGGGGTGGGGTCGTTCGTCACGGCCTGGGTCGTCGCGGGGGCGCCCGACCCGGAGGCGTTCACCGACCGCCTGCTGCACGTCGTCTCACTCTTGATGGAGCCCAGATGAATGGAGCTCAGGTGATCAGCCGAATTCTCCAGCGCAAGCTGAAGCTCACGCCGCCGTTGACGCGGAACGTGGTGGTGCAGCGGGATTTACGCGTGCCGATGCCCGACGGCGTCGAACTGCTGGCGGACCGGTGGATGCCGCGCTCCGGTGGCGACGGGCTGCCGACCGCGTTGATCCGCTCCCCGTACGGCCGGCGCATGTTCGGCCAGCTCCTGGCGCGGGCGCTGGCGGAGCGCGGGTACCAGGTGGTGATCCAGAGCGTGCGCGGCGGATTCGGCTCCGGCGGTACGTTCGACCCGATGCGCCAGGAACGCGCGGACGGGCTCGCGACCCTCGACTGGCTGGTGCGGCAGCCGTGGTCCGACGCGATCGTGCTGTACGGCGTGAGCTACCTGGGGCACGTGCAGTGGGCGATCGCCGACCAGCTGCCACCGCAGGTCAAGGCGATGATCCCGATCGTGACCGAGTCCGCGCTGACGCTGGAGTTCCTGCGCGCCGACGGCATGTCGCTGGAGACGCCGTTCGCCTGGGGCGTGCTGGTCGGCACTCAGGAACGCTCGCTGTCCGTCCTGCGCCAGGCGTTCCAGGGCAGGAGGACCGCGCGGGCACTGAACACGCTTCCGTTGCGGGAGGCGGACATCGCCGCGTTCGGCGAGCGTTCCCCCTACATCCAGGACATCCTCGCCCACGACGCCGACGCGCCGCGGTGGGAGGGGTTCGACCACAGTCACCGGGTCGCCGGCGTGACGGTGCCGGTCAGCTCGGTCGGCGGCTGGTACGACATCTTCCTGCCCGGCCAGCTGCGTGACTTCAAGGTCCTGCAGGAGAACGGGCGTCCGGCGCGCCTCACCGTCGGACCGTGGACGCACGCGCAGTTCACGAGCACACCGGTCGACGAGGCGGTGGAGTTCGGGCTCGCCCACGCTCACGGAGTGGAGCCGCCGCATCGCGCGCCGGTCCGGTTGTACGTGACGGGCGAGGAAACCTGGCGGGACTTCGAGTCCTGGCCGCCGCAGGGGTACTCGCCGCGGCGTTTCCACCTCGGCGCGGAGGGTTCGCTGACTTCGGAGGCACCTGCCGAGTCCTCAGTGGACTCTTATCGGTACGACCCCGCTGATCCCACACCGGCCGCGGGTGGCGTGCGGATGGTCGAGGACGGCGGACGGGTCGACAACACCGCGCTGGAGGCCCGTCCGGACGTGCTCACCTACACCACGCCCGTGCTCGATCAGGACGTCGAGGTCGTGGGCGAGGTGAGTGCCGAGATCTGGTTCTCGTCGGGCGTGTCGCACGCCGACGTGTTCGTCCGGCTCTGCGACGTCGACGAGGAAGGGCGGTCGTGGAACGTGTGCGACGGCCTGGTCAGCCTGACCGACGCGGCCGAACCGCAGTGCGCCGTCGTCCAGTTGTGGCCGACAGCGCACCGCTTCCGGCGTGGGCACCGCATCCGGGTGCAGGTCTCGAGCGGCGCTTTCCCGCGCTACGCCCGCAATCCCGGTACCGGTGAGTCACGCGCCACGGCCACCGCGATGGTCGCCGCCGACCAGACCGTCCACATCGGACCAGCCCGGCCGTCCGCGATCACGCTTCCCGTGCGGGTGAAGCCCTAGAGAACGCGAACGGAGACGGCCTGCATCCCCTTGGCTCCCTGGGCGACCTCGAACTCGACGGCCTGGTTGTCCGGGATGCCCTGGTGGTCGTACCCGGCGATCTCGGACTGGTGCACGAAGAGGTCGGCGCCGCCGCCTTCGGGTGCGATGAACCCGAATCCCTTGGTGCCGTTGAACCACTTGATGGTGCCCTGGGTCATTCGCGTGCTCCTAGCGTTGCCTTGCCCGAAAGACCGAGCATCAGGAGAAGTTCTCGGCAGTCGCCGATGTCGAGGGATCGTTCGGCCACTCGACGGGCCGCCGCGCGCTGCTGAACGGCTTCCGCGGCCTCCGCCGCCATCCTCGCCTCGGCGAAGTCGACAGCGGCGCGGCGGGTGCGGTCGGGAGGATTCATGGTCGTCATCCGGGCATCAGCCGCACAGAGGACGAGAATCCGTTGACCTGCAAGAACTGGGACGAAGCGAAGTAGAGCTGATGGTCCGGCGGCAAGCCGGTGCTCCTGTCTCCGGCCGGAGAACCAGCTGGCCGGAATGGATCGGGGGACCGCGACGGCGGGCTGCCGACAACTCCGAACCCCGACCGGGCCGACTGTACAGCAGAGCCCGCCCGTGCGCGGCGCAGTACTGTTGGCGCATGTCAGAACAACAGGGCGGCCCCGCGGTCGGCCCCACGCTGTCCGAGTGGCGCAAGGCGCGCGAGGAGACCGAACGGCACCTCACGACGGGCACCGCGCCGGTCGACGGCGAGTGGGTGCAGCGGCTCTCGGACCTGTTGGCCACCGAGCGGTCCTGGCAGGATCAGTACACCGAACTGCTCGCGCTGGGCAGCAGCGGCGGCCAGTTCCCGTCGTCGAACCGCTGACGGATCAGGGCCCCTTGCCCTTCCCCTTGCCCGACTTGCCTTTCCCGCTGTTGCCGCTGTTCTCGTTCACGACCTGAACCGGCGGCGGCGCGGTGGTCGGCACGACCTGCTGTTCCGCTGCCTGCTCTGCCACCGTGGGCGCCGGGTTCTGCTGCACCGTGCGCGGCTGGGTCGAGGCAGGCGCCGGCCGCTCCGATTCCGCCGGGGCGGAACGGTCCCTGGCGATCATCCCCGTGCCGACGGCGGCGATCAGCACCACGGCCGACGCGGCGGCGACCAGTCCTCGTGAACGGCGTGGCACCGGCGCGACGACAGTCGGTGGATCCGAAGCGAGCAAGGCGTCCGCGCACTCACGCGCAGAGGGTCGGCGAGCAGGCGACAACGACGTCATGAGCGACAGCAACCGCACGAGGCCGAACGGCAGATGGTCCGGAATCACCGGCGGACGGTGCAGCCGCGCGACCGCCGACTCGATCTCCGCGCCCTCGTACTCGCGGTGCCCGGTCAGGCACTCCAGCAACACCAGCCCCAGCGCGTACACGTCCACCGCGGACGTGATCTCCTCGCCGCGCACCTGTTCCGGCGCCAGATAAGCCGCCGTGCCGATGACCTGGTCCGTCCTGGTGAAGCGATCGCTGCCCGCCAGCCGAGCCAGCCCGAAGTCCGCGAGGCGCGGGACGGCGTCGTCGTCGAGCAGGATGTTGGACGGCTTGACGTCACGGTGGACGAACCCGCGCTCGTGCACGTGAGCCAGCGCATCGGCCAGCGCCGCGCCCAGCCGGCGCACCTCCCCGACCCGCAGCGGTCCGTCGTCGATGCGATCGCGCAACGTCCGGCCCTCGACCAGCTGCAGGACCATGAACGGCGTCTCCGCGGTCAGATCCGCGTCGTAGACCGCCACCAGACCCGGATGCGACAGCCCGGCGAGCGTGCGGATCTCGCTGTCGAACCGGCGGGCGCCCGCGGCGTCCTGGCCCGGCCGGAACAGCTTGATCGCGACATCGCGCGCCAGCAAGGTGTCCCTGGCCCTGCGCACGACGGCCATTCCGCCCGTGCCGAGCACCTCGCCCAACCGGTAGCGGTCGGCGAGAAGAGTCCGGTGCGGCGACATGCCGGTGGATGCCCGCTGATCGGGTGATCTAACCGCTGGGAACGAGTGGAGCAGGCTCCACCTCAGGACACCGGCTGCCTGGATCGATCCGTCCACGGCCGGCGGTCAGGCTGGTCACGACCGTTGCCACCGTCGCTGATCCACCCGCGCTGGGTCGTGACAGCCGCGCACTGCGTCGCCCCGGAGGGAACCGGCGCGGTGCCGGACGGGACGGTGCGCGTCGGCAGCGTCCACCGGACCTCCGGCGGCACCATGCGCGGGATCGACCGCGTGGTGCGGCATCCGGGTTGTCGGCTCGACGGGCCGAACCGGCACGACACCGCGCTGGTCCGGCTGGACCGCCCGGTCCGCGAGCGCCCGATCCACATCGCCTGGGGCCCACGCCGGCTGGATTCGCGCGACGATCAATGGCCCCTCGCTCGACCGATCACCTTCTGACTAATGTCGGTTCGCGGCCGCATTCCGCCTTCCGACAACGAGGTGAAACAATCGTGCGTGCAATTCCGATTTTCGTTCTGGCCGCTGCCGCAATGGTGGCCATGTCAGTACCGGCGTCCGCACAGGTCGAGGCCGCCCTCGCCGTTCAGCCGCAGGGCCGGCTGGAGGCGCGCGGGGCCGCTGTCACCGTGCCACTACGTCTGATGTGCCAGAACGGCGCGACCGGGTCGCTGTGGGTGCAGGTCACCCAGAACGTGCGCGGCGAGCTCGCGATCGGCGAGAAATACACGGGGAACGTTCCGTGCACCGGCGCGTTCCACAAGGTCGACGTGACCGTGGTGTCGCGCACGAAGGCGTTTCGGCAGGGCGTCGCATTCACGTCCGCCTCGCTGAACGTCTACCTTCCGCCGGACAATTCGACCACGGTCGAGGAAAACCGGGAAATGGTCCTGGTCCGCTAGTCACCGTTTGACAGCGCTGGACGCGCGGACCACGAGCTCGGGCTGGAACTTCACGTGCCGGTGCTCGTGGTCCGGCTCGTTCTCGGCCAGCAGCAGCTGGGCGGCGGTGCGGCCCAGCTGCTCGCGCGGCTGGCGCACCGAGGTGAGCGGCACGGCGGCGGCCGCGGCGAACTCGATGTCGTCGTAGCCCACCACGGCCAGGTCGTCCGGCACCCGCAGGCCCTGCTGGGTCATCGACTGGAGCAGCCCGAGCGCGAGCAGGTCGTTGGCGCAGAACGCCGCGGTGGGACGACGTGACGACGGCAGGCCCACGAGCCTCTCCCCCGCGTTGCGCCCCTCCCCCACCTGCAGGCTCTTCGTTTCCATGAAGGTGAGCGCTTCCGCGGGCAGACCGGCGTTGGCCAGCGCGCGCAACGCCCCCTCGCGCCGGTCGCGCACCTGCTGGATCGACATCGGGCCACCGACCATCGCGATCCGGGTGTGGCCGGTCTCGATCAGGTGCGTCACCGCGAGCTCACCGCCGAGCACGTCGTCGACGGCGACCGAGCAGCGCGTGCCGTCCGTCGACTCGCGGTCGACCAGCACGACCGGGGTGCCGCGATCGGCGATCTGGGCGCTTTGGGCGTCGACCGGGGTGATCAGGATTCCCTCGACGCGCTGTTCGTGCAGCAGCTCCAGGTACTCGCGCTCGCGGCCGTCGTCGGAAGCGCTGTTGCACAGGAACAACGCGAGGCCCGCCTCCCGCGCCGCGTCCTCGACGCCGCGCGCCACGTCCGTGAAGAACGGGTTCGCCGCGTCGAGCACGACGTATGCGATCACCCGGCTGCTCCCGGCCCGCAACTGGCGCGCGGACTCGTTTCGCACGAAGCCCAGCTCCGCGATCGCGGCCAGCACCCGCTGCCGCGTGGCCGGCGCGACGACGTCCGGCCGGTTCAGCACGTTCGAAACGGTCGCGTTGGACACGCCGGCCTGCTGCGCGACGTCGCGGATGCCCACTGACGGCTTCACGGGCGGCTCCTTTGTTGAAACGTGACAACGAATGGTACCTCTCGTGTCTTGACATGCCGCCTCGCCGCACCCAGAGTGCACGTAACTCAGCCGTTAAAACGTTTCAACATCGAGGTGACGAGACGTGGACCGACCTCCCGTGGTGGCGCTGGACGAGGTGAGCAAGTCCTTCGGCGCCGTCCGCGCGTTGTCCGGGGTGTCGCTGCGACTGCTCCCCGGCGAGGCCCACGCCCTGCTCGGCGAGAACGGTGCCGGCAAGTCGACGCTGATCAAAACCCTCGCCGGCGTACACCGCCCGGACGCGGGCCAGGTGCTGGTCGACGGCTCCGCGCATAGGTTCTCCGGCCCCGCGGACGCGCTGGCCGCGGGCATCGCGATCATCTACCAGGAGCCGACGCTGTTCGGTGACCTGTCGGTGGCGGAGAACGTGTTCATGGGCCGCCAGCCGCTCGGCCTCGGCCGCCGCATCGACGTGGCCGCCATGCACACGCGCACGTCGGAGTTGTTCTCCCGCCTGGGTGTCCGGCTCGACCCGGCCCGCCCGGCCCGTGGACTGTCCATTGCGGACCAGCAGCTGGTCGAGATCGCCAAAGCACTGTCGTTCGACGCCCGCGTGATCGTCATGGACGAGCCGACAGCGGCCCTGTCCGCACACGAGGTCCAGCGGCTCTTCGGCGTGGTGCGGGCATTGCGCTCTCAGGACGCCGCGGTGCTGTTCGTGTCGCACCGGCTCGACGAGGTGTTCTCGTTGTGCCAGCGCGCCACCGTGTTGCGCGACGGCGAGTTCGTCTGGTCCGGCTCGTTGGACGGTGAGACACCGGACTCCCTGGTGCGCCGCATGGTCGGCCGCGAGCTGTCCCAGCTCTTCCCCAAGCAGGACACCACCGCCGGCGAGGTGTTGCTGTCCGTGCGACGACTCACCCGCGAGGGCGTGTTCACCGACGTCTCGTTCGACGTCAAGGCAGGCGAGATCGTCGCGCTGTCCGGCCTCGTCGGCGCCGGACGCAGTGAAGTCGCGCGGGCGGTGTTCGGCATCGACCGCCCCGACGGCGGTTCCGTGGTCGTGCGCGGCCGGAAGCTGAGGTACGGCTCCCCCACCGCCGCGATGGCCGCGGGCGTCGGGTTCGTGCCGGAGGACCGCCGCCAGCAGGGACTCGTGATGGACGCGTCGATCGAACGCAACACCGCACTCGCCTCGCTGGGCCGGCTGTCGACGTTCGGGTTGCTGCGCCGCCGCTCGGAACGCGCGCTGGCCCAGGACTGGGCGGTCAAGCTGCGGCTGAAGTTCGCGCGGCTGAGTGACCCGGTCGGCGTGCTCTCGGGCGGCAACCAGCAGAAGGTCGTGCTCGCCAAGTGGCTGGCGCGCAAGCCGTCCGTGCTGATCGTCGACGAACCGACGCGCGGGATCGACGTGGGCACGAAGGCCGAGGTTCACCGGCTGTTGTCGGAACTGGCCGCTGAGGGCGTCGCGGTGCTGATGATCTCGTCCGAACTGCCGGAGGTGCTCGGGATGGCCGACCGGGTGCTGGTGATGCACGAAGGCCGGTTGGTCGAGGAGCTGTCACGCGCCGAGGCGACCGAGGAACGGGTGGCGCTCGCCGCCGCCGGGCAGGTGACCCGATGACGGCGGACACCGTGGTGGCACCGCCCACCGAACGCACGGCCGCCCGGCGCCTCACCACGCGCGTCGGCCGGGTCCGCGAGCTCGGCATCGTCGTGGCGCTGGCCCTGGTCGTCATCCCCACCGCGATCGTCAACCCGAGGTTCATCCAGCCCCAAAGCCTCCGCGACCTCCTCCTCAACGCCTCGATCGTCGCCCTCCTCGCGGTGGGCCAGACCCTCGTGGTGGTGACCAGAAACGTCGACCTGTCCGTCGGCTCGGTCCTGGGCCTGTCCGCCTTCCTCACCGCGCAGCACTTCGCCGACCACCCCGGCACCCCGCTGGTGCTGGGCATCGGCTTCGGCATCGCGGTCGGCCTGGCGTGCGGCCTGCTCAACGGCCTGCTGGTGGCACTCGGCAACGTCCCGAGCCTCGTGGTCACCCTCGGCACGCTCTACGTGTTCCGCGGCATCGACTACGCGCTCGCGCAAGGCCGGCAGGTCAACGCCGCCAACCTCCCCGACGCGTTGCTGGGCCTGGGCAGCAGCCGCGTGCTCGGCATCCCGATCCTCGTGCTGATCACCGTCGTGGTCATCGCGGTCGCCGCCGTCCACCTCCGCTCCTACCGGTCCGGCCGCGAGCTGTACGCGATCGGCTCGAACCCGGAAGCAGCAACCCTCGCGGGCATCCCGGTCGCCAGGCGCACGCTCACCACGTTCGTCCTTTCCGGACTGATCGCCGGCTTGGCCGGCGCGCTGTGGGTGGCCCGCTACGGCACGGTCGACGCGGCGGCGGGCACCGGACTCGAACTCCAGGTCGTCGCGGCCGTGGTGGTCGGCGGCGTCGCGATCTTCGGCGGTTCCGGAACCGTGGCGGGCGCCGCACTGGGCGCGTTGCTGCTGGGCACGATCACGAGTTGCCTGGTGGTGCTGCAGATTCCCGCGTTCTGGCAGCAGGCGATCGCGGGTGCGCTCCTGCTCAGCGCCATCACCGTCGACCGGCTGCTGGCACTGCGGCTGGCGAAGGCCCTGCGCAAGACCGAAGGGACCAGCCATGCGTAACCTCCTGCGCTGGGAGACAGCGCTGGTCTTCCTGCTGATCGTGGTGGCGCTGACCGGCCAGGTCAGCACGGACGGCTCGTTCCTGTCCGGCGGCAACCTCTTCTACCTCGGCCTCGACATCGGCGAGATCGCGCTCATCGCGCTGCCGTTGACACTGGTGATCGTCGCGGGCGAGATCGACCTGTCCGTCGCGTCGGTGCTCGGCCTGTCCAGCGCGCTGATCGGCTGGCTGTGGAACGCGGGCTGGCCGCTCGAAACGATCCTGCCGACCGTGATCGTGGCGGGCGCGCTCTGCGGAGCGTTCAACGGGCTGCTCGTGACGCGGCTCGGCCTGCCGAGCCTGGCGGTCACCATCGGCACGCTCGCGCTCTACCGCGGTCTGGCACTGGTGGTGCTGGGTGACACGGCGGTCGCGGACTTCCCGGCCAGCTACACGTCGTTCGGCACGACACCGTTGCCCGGCACCAACATCCCCTACCCGATCGTGCTCGCAGCGGTGCTCGCCGTGCTGTTCGGTGTCGCGCTGCACGCCAGTTCGTTCGGCCGGTCCGTCTACGCGATCGGCGCGAACGAGGAAGGCGCGCGGTTCTCCGGCATCCGCGTCAAAAGGATCAAGCTGACCCTCTTCGTGCTCGCCGGTGCGGTGGCCGCGATCGCCGGGATCGTCTACACCTTCCGGTTCTCCAGCGCCCGCGCGGACAACGGCGTCGGGCTCGAACTGGCCGTCGTCGCCGCGGTCCTGCTCGGCGGCGTGTCCATCTTCGGCGGCAAGGGATCGCTCTTCGGCGTGCTCGCGGGCGTGCTGTTGCTGGGCGGCCTGCGCAACCTGCTGATCCTGCAGGACACCTCCACCGAGGTCCTCACCATCGTCACCGGGCTCCTGCTGCTGGTGAGCGTCCTCGCCCCCTCGATCACCCGACGCGTCGGAACCCTACGAAAGGCCGCGCCATGAACACACGTCTAGTGCTCGCCCTGGTGATGTCCGGGGCCGTCGCGCTCACCGGCTGTGGTGGCACGACGAAGGACAGCGCGGGCGACCAGACCGGCGGTGCCACCAACGCCGGCAAGGCCGACCCGAACGCGGCCCTCAAGGAGGGTCTGAAGATCACGTTCCTGCCCAAGCAGGTCAACAACCCGTACTTCACGGTGGCGCAGAAGGGTGCCGAGCAGGCGGGCACGGCGATCAAGGCCGAGGTCAAGGCGACCGGGCCGTCCGACGCCGCCGCCTCCTCGCAGGTCACCTACATCAACACCGCCGCGCAGCAGAAGCAGGACGCGCTGGTGATCTCCGCCAACGACGCCAACGCCGTCGCGCCCGCGCTCAAGTCCGCGCGGACGCAGGGTCTGAAGGTCGTCACCTTCGACTCCGACGCCGCGCCGGACGCCAGGGACGTCTTCATCAACCAGGCCACGTCGAACGACATCGCCACCGGCCAGGTGAAGCTGATCTCCGAGGCAATCGGCGGCAGCGGTGAGATCGCGATCCTGTCCGCGACCCCCAACGCCACCAACCAGAACGCGTGGATCGAGGTCATGAAGACCGAGCTCGCGAAGCCGGAGTACGCGGGCCTCAAGCTCGTGGAGACCGCGTACGGCAACGACGACGACCAGACGTCGTTCCAGAAGACCCAGGGCCTGCTGCAGGCGCACCCGAACCTCAAGGGCATCATCTCGCCGACCACCGTCGGTGTCGCGGCCGCCGCCCGCTACCTCAGCTCGTCCGAGTACAAGGGCAAGGTCCAGCTCACCGGGCTCGGCACGCCGAACCAGATGCGCAAGTTCGTGCAGGACGGCACGGTGAAGTCGTTCGCGCTGTGGGACCCGACCAAGCTCGGTTACCTCGCCACCTACGCCGCCGCCGCGCTCGCGTCCGGGCAGATCAGCGGTGCGGAGGGCGAGAAGTTCAAGGCCGGCGAGCTCGGCGACTACACGATCGGCGCCAAGGGCGAGGTCGTGCTCGGCCCGCCGACGGTGTTCACCAAGGACAACATCGACAAGTTCGACTTCTGACATGCGCGTCTGCTTCACCCTGCGGGTCCGCGCCGATCGTCTTGACGACTATCGAGCGCGGCACCGCGAGGTGTGGCCGGCGATGCGGGCTGCCCTCACCGAGGCGGGTTGGCACAACTACTCACTCTTCCTCGCCGAGGACGGCCTGCTCATCGGTTACCTGGAGTGCGACGACTTCGACGCGGCGCTCGCGGAGATGGCGCGCACCGAGGTGAACGCGCGCTGGCAGACCGAGATGGCCGGGTTCTTCGTCGGTGACGGCAACGCCGACGAACGGATGCGGCCCCTCGACGAGGTCTTCCACCTCGATTGAGTTTTTGGGGAGAACACATGAGCGTGAAGGACGCGTTGCGCGAGCAGCGGATCGAGACGCCGTCGTGGGCGTACGCGAACTCCGGCACCCGGTTCAAGGTGTTCGCGCAGCAAGGAGTTCCGCGCACGCCGTACGAGAAGATCGACGACGCGGCGGTCGTGCACCGGCTCACCGGCGTCGCGCCGACCGTCGCGTTGCACATCCCGTGGGACAAGGTCGACGACTACGGCAAGCTGGCCTCGTACGCGCGCGATCGCGGGGTCGCGCTCGGTGCCATCAACTCCAACGTCTTCCAGGACGACGACTACAAGCTCGGCAGCGTGTGCCATCCGGATCCGGCGGTGCGGCGCAAGGCGATCGGGCACCTGCTCGAGTGCGTCGACATCATGGACCAGACGGGGTCGCGCGACCTCAAGCTGTGGTTCGCCGACGGGCTCAACTACCCGGGCCAGGACAACATCCGGGCCCGCCAGGACCGGCTTTCCGAGGCCCTGCACGAGACTTGCGAACGGCTCGGCGCCGACCAGCGGATGTTGCTGGAGTACAAGCTCTTCGAGCCCGCGTTCTACACGACCGACGTGCCGGACTGGGGCACCGCGTACGCGCATTGCATGCAGCTCGGAGAGAAAGCTCAGGTCGTGATCGACACCGGGCACCACGCGCCGGGCACGAACATCGAGTTCATCGTCTCGTTCCTGTTGCGTGCCGGGAAGCTCGGCGCGTTCGACTTCAACTCGCGCTTCTACGCCGACGACGACCTGATGGTCGGGGCGGCGGACCCGTTCCAGCTGTTCCGGATCATGCACGAGATCGTGCTGGCCGACGCGCTCAAGCCGGCCGCAGGCATCGCGTTCATGCTCGACCAGTGCCACAACCTCGAGGCCAAGATCCCGGCGATCATCCGCTCGGTGCTCAACGTCCAGGAGGCCACGGCGAAAGCCCTTCTGGTCGACGTCGAGGAGTTGTCCGCGGCACAGCGGTCCGGTGACGTGCTCGCCGCCAACGGCGCGTTGATGGACGCCTACAACACCGATGTGCGGCCACTGCTGCGCGAACTGCGCGAGGAGATGGGCCTCGATCCCGATCCGATGGCCGCGTACCGGCGGTCCGGGTACGCCGAGCAGATCGTCCGTGAACGAGTCGGTGGCGAGGCCGCCGGATGGGGTGCGTGAAATGAACCAGGTGGAAGCCCTCCTCCACCGTTCGAACCGGCTGGGGGCCGATCCGCGCAACACCAACTACGCGGGCGGCAACACCTCGGCCAAGGGCGAGGAGCTCGACCCGGTGACCGGGCGGCCGGTGGAACTGATGTGGGTCAAGGGATCCGGCGGTGACCTGGGCACGCTGACCGCGCCTGGGCTCGCCGTGCTGCGGCTCGACCGGCTGCGCGCGCTGACCGGCGTGTATCCGGGCGTGGAGCGCGAGGACGAGATGGTCGCCGCGTTCGACTTCTGCCTGCACGGCAAGGGAGGCGCGGCGCCGTCGATCGACACGGCCATGCACGGCCTGGTCGACGCGGCGCACGTCGATCACCTGCATCCGGACGCGGGCATCGCGTTCGCCACGGCGGCGAACGGCGAGGCGCTGGTCAAGGCGTGCTTCGGCGAGCGCGTGGTGTGGGTGCCGTGGCGGCGGCCGGGTTTCCAGCTGGGCCTGGACATCGCGGCGGTCAAGCGGGACAACCCGCAGGCCGTCGGCGTCGTCCTGGGCGGGCACGGCATCACCGCGTGGGGTGCGACGAGCGAGGAGTGCGAGGCGCGTTCGCTGGAGATCATCGAGACCGCGCAGCGCTACCTCGACGAGCACGGCCGCGCGGAGCCGTTCGGACCGGTCGTCCACGAAGCGTTGCCGGCGGCCGAACGCCGGGTGCGGGCCGCCGAGCTCGCGCCGGTGATCCGCGGCCTGGCCTCCACGGACAGCCCGCAGGTCGGCCACTTCACCGACACCGACGTGGTGCTCGACTTCCTGGCCCGTGAACGGCATCCCGAACTGGCCGCGCTCGGCACGTCGTGCCCTGACCACTTCCTGCGCACCAAAGTCAGGCCGTTGGTGCTCGATCTGCCGCCGACCGCTCCCCTGCAGGACGTGGTCACACGGCTGGAGCAGCTGCACGACGCCTACCGTGACGACTACCGGTCGTACTACGAGCGGCACGCCGAGCCGGACAGCCCTCCGATGCGCGGCGCCGACCCGGCGATCGTGCTGGTGCCGGGTGTGGGGATGTTCAGCTTCGGCAAGAACAAGCAGACCGCACGCGTCGCCGGCGAGTTCTACGTGAACGCGATCAACGTGATGCGCGGCGCCGAGTCGATCTCCCGGTACGCGCCGATCGAGGAACGCGAGAAGTTCCGCATCGAGTACTGGGCGCTCGAAGAGGCCAAGCTGCGACGGATGCCGAAGCCCAAGCCGCTCGCCACCCGCGTCGCTCTCGTGACCGGTGGTGGATCGGGCATCGGCAAGGCCATCGCCGAACGGCTGGCCGCCGAGGGCGCGTGCGTGGTGGTGGCCGACCGCAATGGCGACGCGGCACGTGAGGTCGCCGAGCGAATCGGTTCGACGGACGTGGCGGTGCCGGTCACCGTCGACGTCACCGACGCCGCGGCCATCGCCGAAGCGTTCCGGGAGGCCTCGCTCGCGTTCGGCGGCGTGGACCTGGTGGTCAACAACGCAGGTCTGTCGATCTCCAAGCCGCTCGAGGAGACCACCGAGGCCGACTGGGACCTCCAGCACGACGTGATGGCCAAGGGATCGTTCCTGGTGTCACAGCAGGCCGCGAAGGTCATGCGCGCGCAGGCGATGGGCGGCGACATCGTCTACATCTCCAGCAAGAACGCGGTCTTCGCCGGCCCGAACAACGTCGCGTACGGCGCCGCCAAGGCCGATCAGGCACACCAGGTCCGTTTGCTGGCCGCCGAACTCGGCGAGGACGGCATCCGCGTCAACGGCATCAACCCGGACGGCGTGGTCCGCGGCTCCGGCATCTTCGCCGGCGGCTGGGGTGCCCAGCGCGCGGCCGTCTACGGCGTGCCCGAGGAGAAGCTCGGCGAGTTCTACGCCCAGCGCACCCTGCTCAAGCGCGAGGTGCTGCCCGAACACGTGGCCGCGGCGGTGTTCGTGCTGACGGCGGGCGATCTGTCCCTCACCACAGGCCTGCACGTGCCGGTCGACGCCGGTGTCGCAGCGGCGTTCCTGCGATGAGAACGGTCGCCGCGGTCGACCTCGGTGCGTCCAGCGGCCGGGTGGTGCGAGGTGTCGTCGACGACGGCGCCGTGCACATCGAGGAGGTGCACCGGTTCCCCAACGGGCCGGTGCATCTGCGCGGCACCCTGCACTGGGACGTGCCGGGTCTCTACCGCGAGGTCCTCACCGGCCTGAAGCTCGCCGGTGAGCTCGACAGCATCGGCATCGACAGCTGGGCCGTCGACTACGGCCTGCTCGACGCGGGCGGCAGGCTGCTCGGCAACCCGGTGCACTACCGCGACTCCCGCACCGACGGCAGCACACCCCGGGACGGGCTGTACGAGATCAACGGGCTGCAGTTCCAGCCGTTCAACACCATGTTCCAGCTGATGGCGGAACCGCTGCTGCCCCAGGCCTCCCAGCTCCTGCTGATCCCCGACCTGCTCTCCTACTGGCTGACCGGGGAACGCGGCGCCGAGTACACCAACGCCACCACGACGGGCCTGATCGACGTCCGAACAGGACAGTGGTCGCCGGAGCTGACCCGCGACCTCCCCGCCGGCCTGCTACCGGATCTGCGCCACCCCGGCGACTCCGCGGGCACCTACAACGGCGTCCCGGTCACCGCGGTCGGCTCACACGACACCGCGTCCGCCGTCGTCGCCGTGCCCGCCGAGACCGACCGATTCGCGTACATCTCGTGCGGCACGTGGTCGTTGGTCGGCGTCGAACTCTCAAAACCCGTGCTCAGCCCGGAGAGCAAGGCCGCCAACTTCACCAACGAGGGTGGCGTGGACGGCACGATCCGCTACCTCCGCAACGTGATGGGCCTGTGGCTGCTGCAGGAGTGCCTGCGCTGCTGGGACGCCGAGCTGGAACCGCTGCTGCGCGAGGCGAGGCAGGCGGAGGGCTCGGTGTTCGACCCGAACGACCCGGTGTTCCTGCCGCCCGGTGACATGCCCGCCCGGATCCAGCAGGCCTGCGGGAGAGTCATGACCAGGGCAGAGGTCGTGCGGTCCGTCCTGGACAGTCTCGCGCTCGCCCACCGCGATGCCGTCAACGACGCACAACGGTTGTCCGGCAAAGAGGTCGAGGTCGTGCACATCGTCGGCGGCGGCTCGCACAACGAGCTGTTGTGCCAGCTCACCGCCGACGCGTGCGGCCTGCCGGTGGTCGCGGGGCCCGCGGAGGCGACCGCGCTGGGCAACGTCCTGGTGCAGGCACGTGCCGTGGGCGCTGCTCACGGCACACTCGCCGATCTCAGGAAGCTGGTCCGGGAGTCGCAACCGCTGCGGCGCTACCTGCCCAGAGCGACAACCAGCCGTTACGCGTAGGGGTTGCGCCCGGACCTTGCACGGGCCGTTGAACGCGTCACGGCACACGACAACGCCCATGTAGGTGATCGAGTCACCACTGATCGACCACGTCAGGTTGTTGTACGTGGAGTAGTCCTCCTTGTCGCAGCCGGAGTGGTCGTACCGGCGCGTCGGCGTCGAGTCGGGGTGCAGCGACCCGTTGTAGAAGAGGAAGTAGGCGTACACCGGCTTGGCGTCACAGCCCCAGTCGGACACGATCAGGTCGATGTTCCCCACCGAACTGCGCCCGGTCCAGTCGAAGGTGGCCCCGGCGTACCCGTAGTCCTGCCCCGAGTAGATGAACTCCGACGCCGCGGCACCCGCCGAGGGCGTGTTCACGGCGATGACCGACAGCGCCACCGCGGCGGCGGCCGCGACCCGGCTGACCATTCTGCTGATGCTTCTCGAACCCATGACGGCAGTTGACAACGCTCACCCGCGTGCGAAGAAGCTATTGCGCCTCAGTGCAAACCTCCCCGGCTGACGGTTTCGAAACCGGATTCGAAACCGTCAGCGATTGCCCGGCTCTCTCCCACCCTCCTAGGTTGGCGAGATGCGCAGGCGTTCGTTCCTCGGTCTGGCCGCCACCGGAGTGCTCACCCCCGCCGTCGCCCAGGCCCAGCCGCGAACCCGCTGGGTCAACGCCTGGACGTCGATGCCGCAGCTGACCGAACCCGGCAACATGCCGCCACCGCCGTTCACCCAGGACGGCCTGGTGCTGGCCGACGCCACGCTGCGCCAGACGGTCCGGGTCACGACCGGCGGCCGCCGGATGCGGCTGCGGTTCAGCAACGCGTTCGGCGGCGCGGTGCTGCCGATCACCGCTGTCACCGTCGCGCTCCCGAAGGACGGCCGCGCAGGTGTCAGCGCGATCCAGCCGGACACAGTGCAACGGGTGACGTTCAGTGGAAAGTCCTCAGTGGACGTTCCGCGAGGCGCGCTGGTCGTGTCCGATCAGCTGAACTTCACGTTGAAACCAGGAACGAACCTCACGGTCACCACCTACCTCGCCCGCGGCCAGGCGTCCAACGAGATCACCTCGCACCCCGGCTCCCGCACCACGTCCCACCTGCTGACGGGCAACCACACCGAGCCGGCGGACCTGCCCGGCGCGACGCCCACCGACCACTGGTACTTCCTCAGCGGTGTCGAGGTGCGGTCGAGCGCACCGGCCGTGGTGGTGATCGGCGATTCGCTGACCGACGGCCGCGGCAGCACCACCAACGGCAACGACCGCTGGCCCGACCGGCTCTCCGACCGCCTGCGAGGCGACGTCGCGGTGCTGAACCAGGCCGCCGGCGGCAACCGGGTGCTCGCCGACGGCCTGGGGCCCAGCGTTCTGGCCCGCCTCGACCGCGATCTGCTGGCACAGAGCGGAGTCCGGTGGCTGATCCTCTTCGAGGGCGTCAACGACATCGGCACCGCCCAGCCCTCCGAACCCGCCCAGAAGCAGGTCGCGGACGACCTGATCGGCGCCTACCAGCAGATCCTCGAACGGGCGCACGCACACGACATCAAGGTGTTCGGGGCGACACTGCTCCCGTTCGGCGGCAGCGGGTACGACGACGGCTTCCGCGAGGACGCCAGGCAGACGGTGAACCGGTGGATCCGCACCAGCCGCCGGTTCGACGCCGTCCTCGACTTCGACGCCGCCGTCCGCGATCCCGCCAGTCCGCGACGGCTGCTGCCCGCCGCGGACGTCGGCGATCACCTGCACCTGAACCCGGTCGGCTATCGCATGCTCGCGGATGCCGTTCCGCTCACGCTTTTCCGTTGAACGTCCACCGCCCGTGCGGCACCGACTTCACTCCCCCGCCCGGCACGTGCACCTCCGCGGTGGATCCCACCGGCACCTCGACGGTCAGCCGCAGTACACCGTCGACCTTGGCCCATGCCACGGAGATGCGTCCGCGCACGCTCTCGAACTCCAGCCGTGCCCACGAAATGGTGGTGACGGGCTTGACCGTGAACGTCCGATAGCCCGCGTCACCCGGCAGCAGCCCGGCGACGTGCTCGTACAGCCACTGGGCGACCGTGCCCTTGAAGTAGTGGTTGCGCGAACGGGTGCCGGTGTCCCACATCTCCCACATGGTGTCGGCGCCGTTGGAGAACCAGTGACCCCAGCTCGGATACGAACGCTCGATCGCCATCGCGTGCGCCACGTCAGCGTGTCCGTTGTCGCTCAACGCTTTCAGCAACACGCTCGCGCCGAGACAGCCGACGTTGACGTGGTTGCCGTTGGCCTTCACCTCGGCGGCCAGCCGGTCCGCGACGGCCTGGACGGATCCCGCGGGCACCATGCCGAACGCCAGCGGGATCGCGTTCGAGGTCTGCCGGTAGTCGGGATCCCTGGCGGTGCGGTAGTAGCCGTCGAGGAACGTCTTGTTGAACGCTGTCAGCAACCCGGCGGCGACCTCGCGATAGCGCGGGACCGGCTTGCCGATCACGTCACCGAGTTCGGCGGTGTGCAGGAGCGCGCGGTAGAGGTACGCGGTCGCGGTGAGCCGGGTGTCCTCGGGCGGCAGGCCGCCGGAGCCGGGCGGAAGGAAGTCGCCGAGCGCGGTGACGGCGAGCCCGTCACGCAGCCTGCCGATCTCCCAGTCCAGGTAGCGGGTCAGCACCGGCCAGTGCTGGGAGGGCAGCCGGTCGTCGCCGTAGATGCGGTACATCTCCCGCAGCACGAACGGGTACACGGTCGTCCACTCGGGCGCGGGTGCCAGTTCGCGATAGCCCCAGCCGCCGCTCGGCACGATCACCGGCAGCTGACCGGCCGTGTCCTGGCTGTCCGCGAGGTCGCCGAGCCACTTGGTGAAGAACTTCGCCATGCCGAACTCGGCGAGCATCGACGGAGCGCCGACCTGGGCGTCACCCGTCCAGCCGTTCTTCTCGTAGGTCGGCGTGTCGGTCGGGATGCCGTGCAGGTTGTTGAGGACGGTCCGGCGCATCGCGGCGTCGTACTGCTCGAACAACGGCTCCGAGCAGCGGAACGTGCTCACCTGCGGCACGTCCGAGTGCACGACGCGGCCGACCAGGCTCTTCGGTGCCGAGGCGAGTCCGGTCACCTCGACGTAGCGGAAGCCCTTGTAGGAGAACTTCGGCTCCCACGTCTCCTCACCGCCCGCGCAGACGTACTCGTCGAGCTGGACGCGGTTGCCGGTCACCAGACCGTTCTCCGCGTGCACCGTGCCGTCGGGGTTCAGCGTCTCGCCGTGCTTGAGCCGCACCACCGTGCCCGCCGGTGCGTTCACCGTGAGCTGCGTCCAGCCGGACATCGTGCGCCGCATGTCGGCCACGAACACGCCGGGCTTCGGCGAGCTGACCACGGGAGTGACCGACTCGACCACGCGGATCGGTTCGTGGTCCTGGGCTTTCACCGTGCCCTTGGGAGCCGGCCGGACAGGTGCGGACTGCCACTTCGAGTCGTCGAACCCCGGTTTGGTCCAGTCGCGTGGCGCGAGCCGGGCGTCGTACGTTTCGCCGGTGTAGAGCGAGTTCGACACCGTGGGACCATCGGTCAGGCGCCACGACTCGTCCGACGTGATGGTGGTGCGGGTGCCGTCCGGGTGGTCGATCTCCAGCTGTGCCAGCAGCTTCGGCTCGTCGTGCCACGGCGGTCGCTCCCAGCGCCACGCGTTCGGCGTTTTCATGCCGTAGAAACCGCGGCCCAGCGTCACGCCGATCGCGTTGCGGCCGGCGCGGACCAGCCCGGTGATGTCGTGCGTCGCGTACAGGACCGTGTTGTCGTAGTCGGTGAAACCGGGATCGAGCACTCGGTCGCCGACGCGGCGGCCGTTGATCTCGGTCTCGTGGTAGGCCAGCCCGCTGACGTAGAGCCGGGCGCGCGAGACGGGCTTGCCGAGAGTGAACTCCTTGCGCAGCAACGGCGCGGGCTGCTCCCCCACCGTGACGTTCGAGCCCCACGGACCTTGGCCGTACGGGTCGAGCACGGTCGCGGCGGTCCACGAGGAGTCGTCGAAATCCGGGGTCTGCCAGCCGGGTTGCTCGGTCTCGGCCACCTTCCAGCCCGGCCCGGTGACGAGTTCGCGCTGACCGTCAGCGAGATCGACGACCAGCCGCAGCAGCAGTCCGGCAGGTCCGGCCGATCGGTTCGTGGCCCGCGCGGCCAGCACGATCCGCCTGCCCACCAGCCGGGTCACGTCGGCGCGCTGCCCGACCTTCCAGACGTCGACCTGCTCCGGCACGTGCAACGCCTCGGTTCCGTTGACGTACAACGTGAAGTCGTCGTCCGCGGTCGCGACGAGCCGGGCCCGGACCGCGTCCGCCGGCAGGTCGAGCGAGGTGCGGAACCAGCGGCTCTCCGGCGGAGTGGTCGCCGACCAGATCCACGACGCGCCGGTGAAGTTGATCGACGTGTCCGGAGCGCCGATCCACCGCGCCTGCCAGGGCGTGCCCAGCAGCGCGGTCTCCCACCAGCTGTTCGTGCTCCACGCGGACGACCGGCCCGCGCCGTCCCACACCCGCACTCGCCAGTGGTACCGCGTGCGCGGCCGCAACTCCTTGCCGGCGAACGGGATTCCCGTGGTGCGGTCGGAGCTCACCCGGCCGGACCGCCACACGTCCGAACGGCCGGGCGCGGTGCCGACTTCGACCTGGTAGGCGGTCTGCCCTGCGCCGGTCCCGCTCGCCGCGAGCACCCAACCCAGCCGCGGGACCGTGACATCGCTGCCCAGCAACGTCTCCGCGTACTCGACGGTGGTGCGCACGACCCGCAACCCGGCGGCCCGACCGGCATCGGCTTCGGGTTCGGCCTGAGCCACGCCGACAGGCAGCGCCGTCGCGGTCAGCCCGACCGCGGATGTCCTGAGGAACTCGCGTCTGCGCACGTCGCCTCCACCTTCGTCGCTGGATGAAACGTTTCAATCACGGCGCCGAGGCTTAGCGTGTTGGGTACGCGAGAGCGTGTCAAGGCAGTCAGGTACGGGCTGTCCGCAATCGGACAGCCCGTTGAATCGTTTAAACCTGAGGTCAGCCAGTCGTGCAGGTGCTGCCGTTGAGTGTGAACGAGGCCGGTGCTGGGTTGGTGCCGCTGAACGTGCCGTTGAACCCGATGTTCGTCGATGCGTTCGGTGCCAGCGTGCGGTTCCAGGTCAGGTTCGTCGCGGTCACGTTGCCGCCCGACTGGGCGAACGTGGCACCCCATCCCGGCAGGGTGACCCGCTGGCCGTTCGCGTAGGTGAAGGCCAGGGTCCAGCCGTCGACCGTGCTCGTGCCGGTGTTGGTGATGGTCACTCCGGCCGTGAAGCCGTTGCCACCGCCCCAGGCCTGGGCCGAGTAGCCGACCTTGCACGTCCCGGTGCCGCCACCCGCACTCGTAGTCGCCGTCACGATGCCGGAGTTCGCCGAAACGTTGCCGGCCGCGTCCTTGGCCCGCACCTGATACCGATAGGCGGTCGACGGGGTCAGACCGCTGTCGGCGTACGTCGTCGAAGCCGTCGAACCGACCGCCGCGAACGAACCACTGCCCACCGCCCGGAAGACGTCATAACCCGTCACGCCGACGTTGTCCGTCGAAGCGCTCCAACTCAGCGTCAGACCGGTCGACGTCACGCTCGAAGCGGCCGGCGTGCCCGGCGTGGACGGTGCCTGGGTGTCGCCACCACCTCCGCCGCCGAAGATGGTCGCCTCCTTCGAGGTCTGCCGAACCCCGTTGGCACCGTTGAGGAACCGCTCACCCCACGAGGTGAGGCTCGCCGGGTTGAACGAGTTCGTCATGTCGAGGTAGGCGACGTCGCTGCTGTTGCCGCTCCACGACCAGCCGAGGTAGCCGAGGCCGCGAGCCTGGGCCTGCGCCATGATCGTGTTCTCGTCCGGGTCACCGTCGCTGTGGTTGTGCCCGAACTCCCCCACCACCAACGGCAGACCGGCGGTCTGGAACGCGTCGAAGTAGGCGTTGATCTCGGCCGCGGTGTCGTAGACGCCGTACATGTGGATGGAGAACACCGTGTTGCGTTGCGGATCGGAGTTGAACACCGAAGCCGCGTTGTCGCGCATGATGTTGCCCCAGTCCTGGCCCCACATCGGCGCGTCGGCCATGATCAGGTGCTGGAGACCGGCGCCGCGCAACTTGCTGATCGCGCCGCTCGTCGCACTCGCCCAGGTAGCACTGACCGACGCGTTGTTGCCGAACGGCTCGTTGCCCAGGTTGATGACGACATAGTTCTCCTGGCCCTTCAGGGCGTTGGCCACGCTCACCCAGTAGGTCGCCGCCTGGTCGAGGCTGGCGGCGCCGCTCTGCTCGCCGAAGCCGGTGGTGTCGTGCACCTCCAGGACGCAGATCATCTTGTTCTGCTTGCACAGCGAGATGACGTTCGTGACCTCGGCGGCCGGTGTCGGCCCCCACCGCTGACCGCTGCCGAGCACGACGCGAACAGTGTTGGTGCCGAAGGACTTCATGTCCGCGAAGGCCCTGTTCTGGGTCGGGTACCAGACGTAGGCGTGGTTCACTCCCCGCATCACGAACGGGGTGCCGTTGGCCTCGACCACCCGCGTTCCCGAGACGCGCAGGCCAACCGCCTGCGTGCCGCCGCCCAACGCCGCGACGACGGCCGGGTACCAGCGGCTCTCGATCTTCTGGATGCCGGTGGAGGTGTTGGGGTGGACGCCGTCGGTGGTGTCGGCCGAGGTGCTGAAGCCGGTCCACTGGTCCACCACCGTGATCGGCGAGGCCGCGGTGCTGTTCGCCTGCGCCCAGCCGGGAATCGCGGCGTTCAGGTCGACCACGCGCTGACCGCAGGCCGAGCAGTTGGACGGGTTCATCGGGATGATCTGGGAGACGATCAGCTTGATCGCCGGGTTGCTCGCCCGCATCTGGCCGAGCATCGTGGTGTAGGCGTTGAGGATCGTGGCGGCGGGGATGTTGCTCCACACGTCGTTGGTGCCCAGGTGCATCAGCACGACGTCCGGACGCGCCGACGACAACCAGCCGGGAAGCTGGTTGTCCCGCACGATGTTCGTGGCCAGGATCCCGCCGTGGCCCTCGTTGTCGCCGTCGTAGGTGAACCCGCAGCCGGGCGACGGCAGGGAGCCGACGAAGTCGACGTCGGTGTGCCCGGTGTCCTGCAGGTGCTTCCAGAGCAACGCCCGCCAGCAACCTGGCGAGCCGGTGATGGAGTCGCCCAGAGCCATGATCCGCGCGGGCGCGGCGGCGCTGGCCGGGACAGGAGCGATGACCGCGCTGGCCGCGAGGAGCAGGCCGGCCACCACCGCTCGGAGAAATCGCCAGGTCAAAACGACCTCCTGAGGATGACTGACAGGGGAAGTCCGATTTCTGGGAGCGTTCCCAGAAATCGGACTGTAACCACCTGGAAATCCGGTGTCACACCGCCGAGTGGCCCACTGCCGCAACCTGTCCGCTGCGGACAAGCCCGCGACGGCGGCTTGTCCGGTGGACAGGGCCCCGGACTCAGCCGTAGATCGCCGCTGCGTTTCAACGCTGGAGCGCGCGGGTCTCCTGACCTGTCAGAACCCGGTTCCACACCGTCAACCTGCGCACTTTGCCCTGAAAGTGCTGTGCGGCCGAGTTCATCGCGGCGATGCCGATTTCCGCGCGCTGGGATTTTCGACGCGTCGTCGCCCCACACCTGCACGGACACCGTGAGGTGATCGAGCCCCGTCATCAGGTTGTCCGGCAGGTCCAGGTAACCGGCCTTGCCTCCGAAGACGAGCCCGTCCGGCGAGCGGGTGACGTCGCCCCGGATCGTCGCCGTACGGCCGTTTCCGGAATGGTCGGCGACGACCGGGCCAGCTCGTCCTTCGACACCGGCAGCACCGTGCCGTGGCGCGGTTTCGCGGGCAGCTGGCAGTCCGCCGGGATCGTCCAGTTCGGGTTCGCCAGCGAGTCGGTGACGAACGGGACGTAGCACCGGCCGTTGACTAGCCCGCCCCGCCACTCCACTATGGCAACGCTCACATCTGTGCTGCGCTCTTCTCCCAGTCTTCCCCTGCTTACTGGAAAGCGAGCCGTAAACGACGATGTTAACGCTCACATCATGGCGTGCTGGGGCAATCGCCCTGGCCGTCGCCTGCAGCACCGTCACCGCGGTCGGCGTGACCCCTGTCCTCGCCGCAGCTGTTGCGCAGAACCAGGTCAAGGTGCCCTCCGCCCCGATGGGCTGGGCCTCGTGGAACACCTTCTTCGAGAAGATCGACCACAACGTGATCAAGGCCCAGGCCGACGCGCTGGTGTCGTCCGGCCTGGCGGCCACCGGCTATCGGTACGTCAACATCGACTCCGGCTGGTGGAAGGGCACCCGCGACGCGTCCGGCAACATCACCATCGACGAGTCGCAGTGGCCCGGCGGCATGAAGGCGATCGCCGACTACATCCACGGCAAGGGCCTCAAGGCCGGCATCTACACCGACGCGGGCAAGAACGGGTGCGGTTACTACTTCCCCACTCCCGGACCGCCGCACGCCGGCACCGGCAGCGAGGGCCACTACGACCAGGACATGCTGCAGTTCTCCCGCTGGGGCTTCGACTACGTCAAGGTCGACTGGTGCGGCGCGGACGTCGAGAAGCTCGACGCGCCCAGCACCTACCAGGCGCTCAGCGACGCGGTCACGAAGGCGAGCGCGGCCACCGGGCGGGAGCTGGTGCTGTCGATCTGCGAGTGGGGCAAGAACGATCCGTGGAACTGGGCGCCGGGCATGGCCCCGTTGTGGCGCACCGGAACGGACATCATCTTCGCGCACGAGACGCCGTCGATCGACATGGTCTACGAGAACTTCGACAAGAACCAGCGGCCGACCGCGCAGCACACCGGCTACTACAACGACCCGGACATGATGATGGTCGGGATGCCGGGCCTGTCCACCGCGGCGAGCCGGGTCCACATGAGCCTGTGGGCGGTCGGCGGATCGCCGATGCTGCTGGGCAACGATCTGACCAGGATGGACGCCGGCACGATCTCGGTGCTGACCAACCGCGACGTGGTCGCCGTGGGCCAGGACCCGCGCGGACTGCCCGCCGTCGAGGTCGCCGAGGACGTCCGGGACCAGCAGGTCTACGCGAAGGTGTTGTCCGGCAACGGTCGCCGGGCGGTCGCACTGCTCAACCGCACGTCGTCGGCGGCCACCATGACGGTGCGGCTGGCCGATCTGGGGCTGTCCGGCCGGCTGGCCGCGGTGCGCGACCTGTGGACCGGTGCCGCCACGCCGATCACCAACGGCAGCCACAGCGTCACGGTTCCGGCCGGTGACGCGGTGATGCTGTCCGTGGCCGGGGTGGAGGCGGAAGCCACCACATATCCCGTCGAGAACTCCCGCGTCACCGGCATCAACGCCAAGGCGGGCGGACTCGCGGTCGCAACGATCGAGTACGCCAACGGTGACAGGGTGGCCCGCAAGGCCGCTCTGCAGGTCAACGGTGGCCAGATCCCCACCACCGTCGCCCTGCCGCCGACGGGTTCGGCGCAGACCAAGGGCACCGTCTCGGTGATCGTGTCGCTGGCCAAGGGCGCCAACTCCCTCACGTTGTCCGGGAATCCGACCGCCGTCGAGGTGCGCGAACTGCCCGGCACCGCGGGCATCGAGATCATCGGTGCGCAGTCCGGCCGTTGCGTGGACATCAACCGCAACACGATCACCAACGGCACGCAGGCCCAGTTGTGGGACTGCAACGGCGGTGAGGCACAAACGCTGGCCTACACCGCCCGCAAGGAACTCGTGCTCTACGGCAACAAGTGCCTCGACGCGTGGGACCACGGCACCACCAACGGCACGAAGGTCGCCATCTACGAGTGCACCGGCGGCACCAACCAGCAGTGGAACCTCAACGCCGACGGCACCATCACCGGCGTGCAGTCCGGACTGTGCCTCGACGCCTACAACGCGGGCACGGCCAACGGCACGAAGCTCGTCCTGTGGTCCTGCAACAGCGCCAACAACCAGAAGTGGACACGCAACTGATGGCCAGGTCCCTGCTCCTGATCCCGGTCCTGCTGGCGGCACTCGCGGTGCCCGCCCACGCCGCCACCACCGGTGGCAGCTTCGAGGTGCTGACCTACAACGTGGCGGGCCTGCCCGAGGGCCTGTCGTCCGGCAACCCTGCCGTCAACACGCCGTTGATCAGCCCGCGCCTCGCGCCCTACAACATCGTCAACGTCCAGGAGGACTTCAACTACCACGCGGCCCTGTACGCGGGCGACAACCACGCCCACCGCACGCCGACCAGCGGTGGGGTGCCGTTCGGCAGCGGCCTGAACACGCTGTCCCACCTGCCGTACAGCGACCTCCAACGCACGAAGTGGTCGTCCTGCAACGGCACGGACTGCCTGACGCCCAAGGGGTTCACCTACAAGCGGGTCACGCTGGCCGAAGGGGTGTACGTCGACCTCTACAACCTGCACCCCAACGCCGGTACCGAGACCGCCGACCTCGCCGCGCGCCGGTCGAACATCACCCAGCTGTCCCGTTTCATCGCCGCGAACTCGGCGGGCAACGCGGTGATCGTCATGGGCGACACCAACACCCGCTACACCCGCGAGGCCGACAACATCCGCGAACTGGCCGGCACCAACGGTCTCACCGACGCGTGGGTGCAGCTCGAACGCGGCGGCCAGGCACCGGCGGCGGGCAGTCCGGCGATCGTGTGCGACCCGGCGGCGCTCACCGACTCGTGCGAGGTCGTCGACAAGATCCTCTACCGGGGCAACCGGCAGATCACGCTGAACGCACGCGACTACCGCAACGACAACGCGGCGTTCGTCGACGCACAGGGCAAACCGCTGTCCGACCACTACCCGATCGCCACCCGGTTCGACTGGACCGCCGCCGACAACATCCGGCTCAGCGCCGAACTCGGCGGCCCGCACGGCACCCCGTTCACCGATCTCGCCGCGGTCGACCTGGGAGCCGCGCGCTCGGTGACCTTGCGCGGTGGCAGCAGGCTGGACCAGGTGTCGATCACGATGGCGAACGGCACGACGTTCAGCCACGGCGGCAACGGCGGTACCGCGTCCACCCTCACGCTCGAACCAGGTGAGCACCTGGTGTCCGCGAAGTTCAGCCAGGGCAAGTACAACGACCGCACGAGGGTGTTCTCGGCCGCGTTCACCACGAACCGCGGACGCACGCTCTCGGCGGGTCAGCCGACCGGTGAGACGCTCACCGCCGCCGCGCCCGCCGGGTGGCGCATCGCCGGGTTCACCGGCAGGTCGGGTGACGAGGTCGACCGGCTCGGCGCCATCTTCGTGCCTGCCTAGGCCGTACCTGGTGGCCCCGCGCTCGCCGGGCGCGGGGTCACCGGATCGGTGCGTTGCGGGCCGTGCGGATCACGCGGTCGTGGTCGGCGACGGACATCAGGCCCTCGCTCACCCACTTCCGCGCCACCGCGGTCACCCGGTCCACGAAGACCTTCTTGTCCGAGAACGGTGCCGCCAGCCACACCTCGTCGAGGAACGTGGAACCGTCCACGCGCACAGGGTTCGCCACACCCGAGTCCACACCGGCGAACACGATTTTCGGCTCCGCGCGGCGGAAGTACGAGTGGAAAGCGTGCTCGGTGCCCTCGAAGAACGGCGCCAGCTCGACCTCGCCGACCCGGAAGTGCAACGGACTGCCGGCGATCGGCTGGAGGTTGCCCGCGAGGTCACCGGACAGCGCCGCGCGGCCGAGCAGCCCGAACTCCAGGAACTCACGCCGCGCGTCGCGCGCGACCAGGTGGATCGGGCCGTACATCAGCGACTGCACGAGCGGCTGGTCCGGAGTCCGTTCCGCCCGCAACGCGAACGGCATGCGCACGCGCACAACGTCTCCGTCGCGCCACGACCGGGACAACGTCACGTAGGTGCCCGGCAGCGCGTTCAGCCGCTGCCGCTCGCCGTTGACCGTCACGGTGAACTCCCCCGCCCACGCCGGCACCCGCAGCGCCAGGTCGAACCGCGCCCGGCCCCTGATTCGCAGGGTGGTGCCCTGCTCGACCGGGAAGCCGGTGGTCTGGGTGACGGTGACGCCCTTCCACTTCAGCACCGACGGGCTGTAGAGGTTCACGTACAGCCGTGAGTCGTCAGCCGCGCGGAGGTACACCGAGTCCTGGTACTTCGTCGCGCTCTCCATGCCCGTGCCCTCACAACAGGTCGTGCCCTGCTTGGGCGTGAAGTCGCGGACGGCGCCGGGCGTCAGACCGATGAAGTACGTCATCAACGGCAGCTCGGCGTCGGCACGGTCCTGTTTGGACCCGAGGATCTGGTTGTACAAGGCACGTTCGTAGTAGTCGAAGTACTTCGGCGACTGCTCGTGCAGGAACAGCTGCCGGCTGAGCTTGAGCATGTTGTGCGCACAGCAGGTCTCGGCCGCCGTGTCGCTCAGCGCGCCCGCCACAACCCCGCGCGCACGCCAGAACTCCGCCGTGCTGGTCCCACCGATGCTGAACATCCGCGGCGGCACGACCATGGTCCAGAAGTTCGTCGCCGCCAGCCAGTACCGCTGCTCTCCAGTGGCCTCGTACAACCGGACGAGCCCGGTGAAGATCGGGATGTGCTGGTTGGCGTGCAGGCCGTCGAGCACGTCGCGGTTCTCGGCGCAGGCCGTGATCAACGAGTCGAGGTCGAACAGCCTGGCCAGTTCCAGGTGCTTTCCGGTGATCGCGTGCAGGTCCATGATCGCCTCGACGATGCCGCCGAACTCACCGCTGGAGAAGATGCCCCACATCCGCTGGCGCACCTCGGCGGACAACTTGCCCAGCCGCGAGAACATCCAGTCGCACAGTCCGTCCGCGAGGTCCAGCGCCCGTGCGTCCTGGGTGTTGCGGTAGGCGTCGACCAGGCCTTTGAGGATCTTGTGAGCGGTGTAGTACGGCGCCCACACCACCTGGTAGTCCGGGCGCGTCATCGTTTCCAGCGTGATGAATTGCGTTTCGGGGTACGCGGCGAGGAAGCCGGGATGGCTCGGACCGCCCCAGGTGCGGCGCAACGTCGCGGTCCGCCCGCGTCCCGACCCGTCGGCGAACGTCCCGCCGGTCGTCTCGCCGAACGAGTAGGACGCCAGATCTCCCTTGAGCGGCAGGGTGATCTCCTCCGCGGTCAGTGCCCGGGAGAAGAGGTTCACCTCGTCGAACGCGCCCGCGAACACCGGGTCGCCGCCGAAGTGGGACCGCCCGAGCCAGTGGTGCGCCAACGATCCGAGCGCGGCGGGGTTCAGCGACATCGCGGTGTTCGCGCCGGCCTGCACGCCGTTGACGTAGAGCGTGCCGGTGGTGCCCGCGATCGTCACGGCGATGTGGCTCCACTCGTTCAACGGCAGTGGTGCGGACCCGTTGATGCCCTGTTCCGCACCGGGGCCGTTCGTCGTGATGGCGAAGCGAGGCACTCCCGTGCCGTTGCGGGCGGCCAGGTACAGGTAGCGGGTGGTGTCGTCGCCGAAGTCGAAGATCCGCGTCCAGTTCGCGTCGTGCGACGGCCGGACCCAGGCGCTGAACGTGAACGTCGCGGGCAGCGGCTCGGCGGGCAGGTCGACGAACTGGTACGACCCGCGCACCTGTTCCACCGCCCGGCCGGACTTCCCCGGCACGCTCAGCACCCGCGGATCACGGCGCAGGGCTGCCCGGCACTCGGTGAGCGCACCGACCATCGCCTGGATCTTCCCCAGGTACGCGGTGTCGCCGGTGCTGCCGTACGCCTGGGACAGCATCGACAGGAAGTGCCCGGTGTAGTGGCCGCGCAGGTTGCCGTTCGCCTCGCCGTCGAGACCTTCCCAGCCGCCGGGCGCGACGGCTCCCAACGTGTCCAGGCCCGCGTTGGCGCGGAACACCTGGAGCAGCCGGTTGACGTCGTAACCACGTGCATAGGCCAGGACGAGGTCGCGCTTCTTCGAGAACACGCCCTCGCCCAGCGCCACCTCGGACAGTTCGAACGGGCGCAAGCCGCCTGGCGCGAGTGCGTTCGGTGCCGCCAGCGCCTCACCCGTCGTCACGCCGAGCAGCGGCACGGCGGCGGCCAAGGAGGTCGCCCTGAGGAAGTCCCGCCGTGCGAACCCGTCCGCCATGCGCCTGCTCCTCACGCTCATTTGTGAGCGCTAACATATGAGCGGGTCGCCCGGACGTCAACGTTCGACTACACCAGCTGGCCATTCGAAAGGGCATTCGACAAACCTTGCCGGGCAAGAAAAAGGTGCGTTACCGTACCCCGGCGTGAGTCTTGTTAGCGATAACAGTCATCGGTTGCCAACGGAGGCACCATGTCGATCGCTCGAATCTCAGCGCTTCTCGCTGCGACAGCACTGATCATCGCGCCGTCCGCGGAGGCGGCTGCTCATCCGAGTCCCGGCCGCGTCACCGGAGACGTCCGCGTGCACGACCCGGCGGCGATCAAGCGGCCCGACGGCAGCTATCTGGTGGTCCACACCGGCGACAACCTCGTGCTCAAGACGTCCACCGACCGCGTCGCCTTCCGCAACGCCGGCACGGTGTTCCCCGGCGGCGCGGCGTGGACCACCGCCTACACCGGCGGCAGCCGCAATCTGTGGGCCCCGGACATCTCCTACCGCAACGGCCGGTACCACCTCTTCTACTCGGCGTCGACGTTCGGATCGAACCGCTCGGCGATCTTCCTGGCCACCAGCCCCACCGGTGATTCCGGCACGTGGACCCACCGCGGCCTGGTGATCGAGTCGCGCCAGTCCGACAACTTCAACGCCATCGACCCGAACCTGGTGGTGGACGACCAGGGCCGCTGGTGGCTGAGCTTCGGCTCGTTCTGGTCGGGCATCAAGCTGATCCAGCTCGATCCCGCCACCGGTCTGCGGCTCGGCAGCGGCATCACCGCCGTCGCCGGGCGGGGTGGCGGCGCGATCGAGGCGCCGTTCATCGTCAAACGCGGCCAGTACTTCTACCTCTACGTGTCGTTCGACCTCTGCTGTCGCGGCGCGTCGAGCACCTACCGCGTGATGGTGGGGCGCTCCGCCGCCGTCACCGGCCCTTACCTCGACCGCAACGGCGTGCAGATGAACTCTGGCGGTGGCACCGAAGTGCTGGCCGGGCACGGAAGTGTGCACGGGCCAGGCGCCGAGGCAGTGCTCTCCGACGTCGACGGCGACCTGCTCGTCTACCACTACTACGCCGACAACGGCACGGCGTTGCTGGGCATCAACCGCCTCACCTACGACTCGGCCGGCTGGCCGCAACTGGTCTGAAAGGACAGTGGATGAAGGCCTTCCACCGCGTCGCCGTGCTGATGCTGGCGGCTGTCACCTGTTTGATCGGGATGCCCGTACCGCACGCGGCAGCCTCGCCCGCCGTGCGGTACACGAACCCGATCGCCGAACGGCGTGCCGACCCGCACATCTTCAAGCACGCCGACGGCTTCTACTACTTCACCGCGACCGTGCCGGAGTACGACCGGATCGTCCTGCGCCGGGCGACCACGATCCAGGGTCTCTCGTCGGCGCCGGAGACCGTGATCTGGCGCAAGCACTCGAGCGGTGAGATGGCCGCGCACATCTGGGCGCCGGAGATCCACTTCATCAACGGCAAGTGGTACGTCTACTTCGCCGCGGGACGCAGCGACGACATCTGGCGCATCCGGATGTACGTGCTGGAGAGCTCCAGCGCAAACCCGCTGACCGGCTCGTGGACCGAACGCGGCCGCATCACGACGCCGTGGGACACCTTCTCACTGGACGCGTCGACGTTCGTGAACAACGGCGTGCGGTACCTGCTCTGGGCCCAGCAGGAGCCGGGCATCTCCACGAACTCCAACGTGTACATCGCCCGCATGGGCGCGAACCCGTGGACGATCACCGGCTCGGTGACCCGGCTGGTGGTACCGACGCTGGCCTGGGAAACCCGCGGGTTCAAGGTGGCGGAAGGGCCCGCGGTCCTGCAGCGCAACGGAAAGATCTTCCTGACGTACTCGGCCAGCGCCACCGACGCGAACTACTGCCTCGGCATGCTGACCGCGTCGGCGTCGGCGAACCCGCTCACGGCGTCGTCGTGGACCAAGAGCCCGACCCCGATCTTCACCACCAACGAGGCCACCGGCCAGTACGGGCCCGGCCACAATTCGTTCACGGTGTCCGAGGACGGCCTCAGCGACGTCATGGTCTACCACGACCGCAACTACCGCGACATCAACGGCGATCCGCTCAACGACCCGAACCGCCGCACGCGTGTGCAGAAGGTCTACTACAAGTCCGACGGCACACCGGACTTCGGCATCCCGGTACCCGACGGCCCCACCCCGGTGCGGCTCAGGTCGTACAACCTCCCCGACCGGTTCGTGCGGCACTGGGAGTACCGCGCGAAGCTCGAACCCGCCGTCTCCCCGCTGGCCGACTCGCAGTTCAAGCTGGTGACCGGCCTGACCGGCTCCGGCACGGTCTCGTTGGAGTCGACGAACTTCCCCGGCTACTTCCTGCGCCACCGCAACCTCGAACTGTGGGTGGAGCGCAACGACGGCGGCACCCAGTTCCGCGACGACGCCAGCTTCTCGCAGCGGCCAGGACTCGCGGCGAGCGCGGCGGTGTCGTTCGAGTCCATCAACCGGCCGGGCAGCTACGTCCGGCACAGCAACGGGTTGCTCAACCTGCAAGCGGTGACCGACGCCCAGGGACGGGCCGACGCGACGTTCGTGCTGGAGTGAGGAGAACCATGACAGCGACAGCCCGCTTGCTCACCGTTGCCGTGTTGGTCGGCGCGACCGCGGTGGCATCGCCGGCCGCGGCGGCCACAGTGGACACGAACGCGTCCTACGTGCTGGTCAACCGCAACAGCGGCAGGGCGTTGGACGTGTACAACCTGGCCACGAACGACGGCGCGCCGATCGTGCAGTGGTCCCGCAACGACGGCGCCTGGCAGCAGTGGCAGTTCGTGGACTCCGGCGGCGGCTACTACCGGCTGAAGTCCCGGCACAGCGGCAAGGTGCTGGACTTCCCGTCCACCGCGGACCGCGCCGGGCTCGTGCAGACGACCGACGCCGGCCGCACCGGCCAGCAGTTCCGGCTGGCCGACTCCGACGGCGGCCACGTCCGCCTGATCAACCGCGCCAGCGACAAGGCCCTCGACGTGCTGGACTTCTCGACCGCCGACGGTGCGCAAGTGATCCAGTGGCCGGACACCCAGGCGAGCAACCAGCAGTGGCAGCTGGTCAAGCTGGGAGCCAGCACGTTCACCAACCCGATCAAACGCAACGGCCCCGACCCGTGGCTCCAGTACTACAACGGCTACTACTACCTGGCCACCACGACGTGGAACTCCACGATCACCATGCGCCGGTCCCGCACGCTGGCCGGTCTGTCGAGCGCCGCGGACACCGTGCTCTTCACCCTCTCGGGCAGGCCCAACGGGTGCTGCAACATGTGGGCGCCGGAGTTCCACCTGCTCAACGGCCGTTGGTACCTGTACTACGTGGCAGGCCAGAACGTGCCGGACTACAACCCCACCCAACGCCTGCACGTGCTGGAAAGCTCCGGCACCGACCCGATGGGCCCGTACACGTTCAAGGCCGATCTGGGTTCTACCTGGGAGCTGGACCCGAGCATCCTGCAGCACAACGGCAAGCTCTACCTGATGGGCAGCGCGATCGACGGCACCCAGAGCCTCACCATCACCCCGCTGTCCAACCCGTACACGATCAGCGGGGCGCGGCGCACCATCTCCCAGCCCACCCTGGCGTGGGAACGGCAGACCGGCGCGGTCAACGAGGGCGCGGAACCGTTGTACCGCAACGGCCGCGTGATGATCGTCTACTCGGCCAGCGCCTGCTGGGGCCCTGACTACAAGCTCGGCCTGCTCACCCTCACCGGGTCCGACCCGCTCAACCGATCGCATTGGACGAAGTCACCGAACCCGGTGTTCCAGCGCAACGACGGCAACGGCGTGTTCGCGCCCGGCCACAACGGGTTCTTCAAGTCGCCCGACGGCACGGAGGACTGGATCGTCTACCACGCCAACGACAGCGCTTCGGGTGGCTGCGACATGAACCGCTCCACCCGCGCGCAGAAGTTCAGCTGGAACGCCGACGGATCACCGAACTTCGGCACGCCGGTCCGGCTCGGCGTTCAGCTCGCCGCGCCATCAGGTGAGCCCGCCGGCTGATCGGGCGTCACCTCAGATCTCAGGCACGGCGCAGGCGCGGGGTCGTGCTCGCGCGGCCGGAGAGTTTCGGGGGCAGCAGGGTCAGCGGTGCCGTCGGATGTCCGTTCAGCCGGGCGACGAGCAGTTCCATCGCCTGCCGGCCCAGTTCCTCCGCCGGCAGCTGCACCGAGGTCAGCTGCATCTGCTCCGCGAGCTCGTCCGGGCAGATCGCCACGACGGCCACGTCGTCGGGAACCCTGCGGCCCAGCGCGCGCAGGCTGCCCGCCACCCAGCCGAGCGCCGCCTCGTTGTGCACGACGAGCGCGGTCATCCCCGGTTGCGAGCGCAGGAGAGAACGCACGGACCCCAGCACCGACTCGTAGTCGTCCTCGGTGGGCAGCGCTGTCGAAGCGATCCCACGCCGCATCGCCGCGGCGCCGAACCCGGCCATCGTGCGTTGCGCGTAGCCGGTGTTGCGCTGGTACACGACGCTCGGGGCGCCGAGGAACCCGATGTAGCGGTGGCCCAGGTCGGCCAGGTGATCGACGCACCGCGCGCCGGCGGCCTCGAAGTCGAGGTCCACGCAGGTCAGCCCCTTGACCGCGGCCGGGCGTCCGATGAGGACGGACGGCTGTGCCATCTGCCGCAGCAACGGCACCCGGTCGTCGTCCAGTTCGACGTCCATCACCAGGAAGCCGTCGACCTGGGCGCTGCCCGCGACTCTGCGCAGGCCCTGCGCGCCCTGGTCCGCCGTCACCAGCAGCACGTCCATGTCGTGCCTGCGGGCCGTGGTGACGGCCGCGGTCACGAACCGCATCAGCACGGGCAGGTGCACACCAGGTCGCAGCGGCAGCACCAGTGCCACCACGTTCGCCCTGCTGCTCGCGAGCGCCCTTGCCCCGGCGTGCGGGTGGTAGCCCAGCAGCCGGATGCTCTCCCTGACCTTCGTGCGGGTCTGCGGCGAGATCGACCGCTTGCCCGTCAGCACGTAGGAGACGGTGCTCGGCGCGACGCCGGCATGCCTCGCCACATCCGCGATGGTGACCACGCTGGCACCTCCGGTGTTGGTGGAACTCTCACGATTGACAGCCGAGCTCCAGCTCGGCCGGCCGGATCCCCGGGGCGTTGAACACGGCGACGATGTCGTGCCTCAAGGCGCACCCCTCCTGGTCACCGAGGATGAATCGAATCGCTTCGACCGGACGTCGTGAACGTGGCACGGCTCACAGCGGCCGTCAAGCGACCAAGGGACCGTTTCGACTTGTTCGACACATTTTCTGTCGAATGGCCCCGCCGATTCGACATCTCGTTTGGGAAAACGCTTTCCGCATTACGTGCCAACACATTTGGACTCTTGCGTCACGTGCTGGAACGGTTCATCGTAGCCGCCGTGGATCTGCGACGAAGCGTGCTCCCCTTGGTGATCACCGCCGTTCTCGCCGGGCAGTTGCCCGCCTCCGCGCACCCGTCGGCCGGCGAACACCTCGACCGCGGGCTCGTCGCGGCCACCACCGGGACCGGGGTGCACCTGAGCTGGCGCCTGCTCGGCCGGGAGGCCACCGGCGCCACCGCCACCGGCATCGCCGGACCCGATTTCGCGGTCTACCGCAACGGCAGGCGCATCGCGACCGTCACGGACAGCACCACCTACGTCGACGCGAACACGACACCCGGTGCTCAGTATCAGGTTGCCCCCGTACACCGAGGCGTCGCGCTGGGGCGGAGCAAAGCCGTGACGGCCTGGGCGGAATCGCATCGCGACCTGCCGCTGCGCAAACCCGCGGACGGTGTGACACCGGCCGGTGAGCGCTACACCTACTCCGCCAACGACGTCAGCGTCGGTGACGTGGACGGCGACGGGCAGTACGAGTACGTCGTCAAGTGGGATCCCAGCAACTCCAAGGACGTCTCGCAGGTCGGCTACACCGGACCGGTGTACCTCGACACGTACCGTTTCGACGGCACGTTCCTGCACCGGATCGACCTCGGCGTGAACATCCGGGCGGGCGCGCACTACACCCAGTTCCTCGTCCACGACTTCGACGGCGACGGCCGCGCGGAGCTGATGACGAAGACCGCGCCTGGCACGCGCGACGGCCGCGAGCGGTTCATCACGATGCCGCGTGAGGACGTCCGGGCTGGCTACTCGCATTCCGACGACTACCGGCTCAGCCCCGAGGGCTACCGTCAGCACCTCATCGGCGTGTTCCGCGGCTGGGACAGGCATCCCGAGGTGGTCGCCGGGCGCTGGCCCGCGACGCTGGAGCAGGCGTTCGGCATCGAACCCCGGTACGCCTACCCGCTGTCCACTGAGGACGCTTCCGCGTTGGTGGACCACTTCGTCGACGTCTACGCGCCGTCCCGCAGCGCCAACAACAAGCTGCGCCAGTTCGCCGGTTTCGTCGTCGACGGCCCGGAGTACCTGACGGTGTTCGACGGCGCCACCGGGCGGGAGTTGCAGACCGTCCGCTACGAGCCCGGCCGCTCCGACGACGGACTCATGTGGGGCGACTACGCCATGTCCCGCGTCGAACCGGGCAACCGCGTGGACCGGTTCCTGTCCGGAGTCGCCTACCTGGACGGCAGACGCCCGTCCGCGATCTTCGCCCGCGGCTACTACACCCGCTCCACGGTCGCGACCTACGACTGGGACGGCCGGCGGCTCAAGAAGCGCTGGCTCGTCGACAGCGGCTGGGTGCCGATGACGAACCCGTTCAACGACACCCCGCACGGCCGCGACGGCACGAACCCGAGCCACGCTGAGCTCACCACCCAGGGCGCCCACTCGTTGAGCGTCGCGGACGTGGACGGCGACGGCAGGCAGGAGATCATCTACGGCGGCGCGACGCTCGACGACGACGGCTCGCTGAAGTACAGCTCCACCGGCGTGCTGCCACCGGGCAGCGCGGACCCCGGCGCCGCGGTCCGGGTCGGGCACGGCGATGCCCTGCACGTCACCGACATCGACCCGAACCGCCCAGGACTCGAGATCTTCATGGTCCACGAAGGCGCGCGCAACGCCCCGTACGGCTACGCGATGCGCGACGCCCGCACTGGCGCAGTGCTGTACGGCGCCTACTCCGGCATGGACACCGGCCGCGGCATGATCGGCGACGTCCGCCCGGACGTGCCGGGCCTCGAAACCTGGTCGTCCATGCCGAACGGCTCGGACTCCGGCGGTCTCTGGAGCGCGGACGGCCGCAGGCTCGACACCCGTTCTCCCGGCACGAACATGAGCATCCGCTGGGCCGGCGATCTGACCACCCAGATCGTGAACGGCGCCCAGGACGTCACGCCGACCATCGACGACTGGCGGCGCGGCACGCTGCTCACGGCGTCGGGAACCCGGACCAACAACGGCACCAAGGGCACTCCCTCGCTGGTGGCCGACGTGTTCGGCGACTGGCGTGAGGAACTGGTCGTGCGCACCCAGGACAGCACGGCGCTGCGCTTCTACCTCAGCACCGAGCCCACGAACCACAAGATGTACACGCTCATGCACGACCGCCAGTACCGCGTCGAGGTCGCCCGCCAGCAGACCACCTACAACCAGCCGTCGTACCCGAGCTTCTACCTCGCCTCGGACACCGACTGGTCGCGCGTTCCCCTGCCCTCGCACCGATTGGCCGCACCGTGAAACTCCTCGTCGCCGCAGCCGTCCTCGCCAGCACCGTGGTCGTGGTGCCGTCCGCTGCCGCCGCCACGCCCACCGACCCCAACGTCCGGTACTTCGGCCGTTGGAACACCAGCACGTCGAGCGCCTACGTCTCCGAATGGGCGGGCGCGTACCTGACGGTCGGTTTCACCGGCCGGTCCGTGAAGCTCAACCAGCGCCGCGCGATCGACTTCTTCGTCAGCATCGACGGCGGCCCCGACGTGTCGTACGTGAACCGCAGCGGCACCGTCGACCTGACGCCGACGAAGCTCGCGACCGGGCGGCACACCCTGCGCGTGTCGTACCGCCCGATCGCGGGCTCCTACAAGGGCGACGCGGTGTTCCAGGGCATCACGCTCGACCCTGGCGAGAGCACCTTCGCGCCGCCCGTGCCGTCGAAGATCATCGAGTTCGTCGGCGACTCGATCACCGTCGGCCAGCAGTCGTCAAAGCAGGCGCTCACCGCGTACGGCTGGCTCACCGGCGAAAAGCTCAAGACCGGCCACACCCAGATCGCGGTGGGCGGCGCGTGCCTGCACCCGGCCGCCGACGGCTGCCTGAGCATGCGGGAGGGCTTCCTGCGCACCGGCCTCGCGCTGACCGCCCCGGCGTGGAACTTCGGCCGGTACAAGGCGAACGCGGTCGTGATCAACCTCGGCACGAACGACGTCGGGCACAGCGTCACCAAGGAACAGTTCCGCTCCTCCTACGTCACGCTGCTGCAGCGCGCACGGCAGAAGTACCCGACGGCGGCGATCTTCGCGCTGGGCACGTTCCGCAAGCGATACCTTCCGGAGACCCAGGCGGCGGTGCAGACTCTCACCGACGGAGGCGACCGCAACGTCTACTTCGTGAACACCGAGGGCTGGATCAACGAGGCCACCGACACCACGGACAACGTGCACCCCAACGACCAGGGCCACCGCAAGATCGCCGACCGCCTCGCCCCGATCGTCGCCGCCAAGATCTAGCGGCCCGACCACGAATTCGCCGCCGCCCCTAGGAGAACGCGTGCCTCTCGTCGACATGCCCGAGGAAGACCTGCTCCGGCACCGCGTCACCACGCCGGAGCCAGCCGACCTCGACGAGTGGTGGGCCGCCCAGCTCGCCAGGACGGCGGCCGAGGCGAAGCCCGTCGTCCTCACGCCGCACGAGCCCGAGCTCTACCAGCCGTTGTCCGTGTACGACGTCGAGTTCTCCGGCGCGCACGGCCATCCCGTGCGCGGCTGGTACCTGCGCCCGCCCGGCGACGGCCCGCTGCCGGTGGTCGTCACCTACATCGGCTACGGCGGCGGTCGTGGCCTGGCCGCGCAGCACACGTTGCTGCCGAGCCTGGGGTTCGCGACGTTCGTGATGGACAGCCGGGGTCAGGGCGGCCGGTGGTCGGTGGGCGCCACGGCCGACGCGGGCGCGGGCACCGGTCCCGAGCACCCCGGCGTGATGACCAGGGGCATCGCAAGCCCCGACGACTACTACTTCACCCGGCTGTACCTCGACGCCGCACGGGCCGTGGACGTCGCGGCCGAACTGCCCGGCGCCGACCCGGACCGCATCGCCGTCACCGGTGGCAGCCAGGGCGGCGCACTGGCCCTGGCCGCCGCGGCCCTGACCGACAAGGTGAAGGTCTGCCACTCGGACGTGCCGTTCCTGTGTGACCTGCACCGCGCCATCAGGATCGGCGGCACCCCGCCGTACACCGAGATCAGCGACTTCCTCGCCCAGCACGACGCGCTCGTGCCCGCCGCGATGGAAACGCTTCAATACGTCGACTGCGCGCTGCTGGCCCGCCGGATCACCGCGCGGTGCCTGTTCAGCGTCGGGCTGATGGACGAGACGTGCCCACCGTCCACTGTGTACGCCGCGTACCACGAGGTCCGCGCGCCCAAGCAGATCACGGTGTCGCCGTTCGGCAAGCACACCACGCCCACCAGCCACGTCGAGACGCAACTGCGTCACCTGCGGGAGTTCCTCTGAGCAGGCCTCCAAAGTTCTGTCCGTGACTCGCCAACCCGGCCGCGCCTGGCCCTGATGGCGTCTGCAAGTACCTCCAACTCAACATCAACAGGCACTTTTCCACGACCAACAGCTCCCTCGGGCCTGCCGGTTCGGCAGACAACGAACAGATTGGGTGTGGTTGAGGGCGATTCGATCAAGGGTTGGTAGTACTTGCAGACGCCAGTCGCGACCGACCGGGGCAGCGCCGGCGCGGCCGCCCCGGTCACACCAGCGGTCACTGCACCGCGCACGGCCGATCGTTGAGCGTGAACGACACCGGTTTCGTGTTCGTCCCCGTCCAGCTCCCGGTGAACCCGAAGCCGACAGTCGCGTTCGGCGCGATCTCCTTGTTGTAGCCCTGGTCGGCCACGGTCACCGCGGCACCGGTCTGGGTGAGCTTGCCGTTCCACAGCTGGCCGATCACCTGGCCGTTGGCGAACGTCCACTTCAGCGTCCATCCACTGATCGCGGCCGATCCGGTGTTGGTGATGTCGACACCGCCCTGGAACCCGCCCTGCCACTGGTTCGGCACGGTGTACTTCACCGCGCACCCGGTACCCGGTGGCGGGCCAGTGGTCGTGGTGGTCGTGGTTGTCGTAGTCGTGGTTGTCGTCGTGGTGGGCGGAGTTCCGGTCATCTCGCCGAGCACGATCCCGCGCCCGTTCGTGCCGAGGTAGACGCGGCCGTACACCCGCGGGTCACCGGTGATCGCGTCCTGGATGTTGCCGTACTGGTGCCGGTCGTCGTTGATCCGCACCCAGCTCGCACCCGTGTCGTCGGACCGGAAAACACCCTTGACGCCGGCGACTTCGCCGATCAGGTACAGCGCGGGGTAGGCACGTCCCGGTGCCGCCTTGCCGAACCCGATGTTGAGCGAGCTCGCCACACCGGTGACCTTCGCGAAGCTCGCGCCGGAGTCCGTGGACCGCCACAGCCCGCCCTGGCCCGCGAGCCACACGTCGCCTTCCTTGCCCGCCACGGCCTGGAAGCGCGCTGAGGTGGGCAGCCCGGTCGCGGCCGTCGCGGTGAACGCGGCGCCGCCGTTGGTGCTCACGTAGAACTTTCCCGCGGCGAAGCCGTAGAACTTCATCGGGTTCACCCGGTCCGACTCCACGACCGCGCCCGCCGGGATGCCGGTCGACGCCGCCCACGAGTTGCCGAAGCCGGTCGCGTGGTGCACGCCGGTTCCCGCGGGACTCCAGACGAACCTGCTGCCGTCGGCCGCCGCCGCGACGGTGCCGCCACCGGTGACACCGCCGGGTTCCTGGCCCTGGAACCAGTTCGCGCCGCCGTCGGTCGAGAACGCGACCCGGTTGTCGTTGGGCCTGCTGGTCTTGTCGAAGTCACCGGCGCGCACGATCGTCGCGGGGTTGAGCTCGGCGAAGTCCAGGCTGCGCGTGGTGGTGAAGTACGGCTGGGTGAACGTCCTGGCCGGCACCGCGTCCAGCCGGTCGTGCCGGAACCCGCCGATGTCCCCGAGCGCGCTGATCAACGGCGGCCCGGACGGAGGACTGATCAGGTCGTTCACCGCGGTCTCCTCGAGCCCCGCTGCCATCGGCCTGATCGTGAGCTGGGTGCCGCGGTCCCACGCCGTGAGGTCCGTGGTGCCGTACAGCGTGGCGCCGGTGCCGTACATCATCCGGTCGGAGTTGAACGGGTCGATCTCCATCGACTCGGTCATCCAGCCGAGCTTCGGGGAGACCTCCGGCGGTGCGGGGGTCGCGCCGAGGTCGAGCCACGGCGACGCGCTGATGTCCATCTTGTAGCGGAAGCTGCGGTTCGGATAGCTCGTCCAGTCCCAGATCCGCGTCCACGTGGCGCCGTGGTCGGTGCTGCGGAAGAAGGTGACGTCCGGCCACCACGCGATCTGCGTCGCGACCATCAGCGTGCCGGGCTTCTTGCGGTCCACGGTCAGGCCGCTGTAGCCGAACGTGTTGTCGGCGCTGCTCGACGGCACGGGGCTGATCTGCGTCCACGCGCCGGTCGCGGTGTTCAGCTTCCAGACGTCGCCCTTGGCCCCGTCGTACGGGCCACCGGTGTCACTCGTGGCGAGGTAGAGCGTGTCGCCTTCGAGCACTCCCTTGTGCGGCAGGAAACCCGTGGGCTGCCCGGCCACGCGTTCCCACGTCGAGCCGCCGTTCGTGCTGCGGTAGACGTTGTTCTGCTTGTCGGCCACGCCCACGTAGATCGTCTGCGTCGCCGTCGAGGCGCTTCCGGTGCGCGGGTCGAACGTCACCCACAGCACGCCCTGGTTGTCGGTGAGATAACCGTTGGGGTCGCTGGGGTCCTGCACGTAGTTGCCGGGGTTCGGGAACGCCGTCACCTTGCTCCAGGTGGCACCGAAGTCCGTGCTGCGCCACAGGCCGTTGCCGCTCGGCGCGCCGAAGTACAGCACGCTGTTGCGGTTCGGGTCGATCGCGAGCCGCTCCCCCATGCCGCGGCCGGGCATGTTGCCGCCGACCTTGAACGGCAACGTCGTGGTCTGCCAGGTGGTGCCGCGGTCGGTCGAACGCAGGATCGCACCGTTGTTGGGATCCCAGCTGTTCGTGTACATGCCGGCGGCGACGTACACGCGGTTCGGGTCGACGGCGTCGGTGGCGAGGCTCGCCACGCCGTTCAGCCCCCAGTTGTCGAGGCCGACGTGGTCGAGCAGCGGAATCCACCTGTTCGTCTGCGGGTTCAACCGATACGCACCGCCGATGTCGGTGCGCGCGTAGACCAGATTCGGCTCGCGCTGGTTGAAGACGATGCCGGGCACGAACCCGCCGCCGGCTATGTCGACGTTGCCCCAGGAATACGTCTCGGCCGCGGCCGCGGAATGGCCCGCGCTCGTCATGTGTGCCACCACGACGAGCGCGGACATCGTCACCGCCGCCAGTGCGCCCGCGAGAGCTCTCCGCATCGGGAATTCCCTTCACCGTTTCGGGAAGTGTCCGGCGGCGCACCATTTATTTCAATCAGCACTGACGATTTCGAATCGATTCGATCGCACCGCCAGGTCGAATTCCCCCGAATTCACGGAGTCGGCGCCTTCGCCAGCACCTCGATCTCACCGAGGGTGAGATACCCGGACGGACGCGCGGTGAGAACGACCCGCACCGCGGTCGCCGGAGGTGACGGGTTCAGCACGACCTCCGTCCTCAGCGCGGTCACCTCGACCTCACCGCTCGCGTCGATCCACGCACCGTCCACCGAACGCAGCTGCACCTTGAGACTCTTGGCCACACTGCCCTCGCCGTCGCGGTAGGAATGCACGGCGACCCGTGTGAGATCACGGATCTTCGGCAACGTGAACGTGATCGTGCCGGCCGGGTTCTTGGTCCCGGACCGCCAGTTCGACCACGCCTTCTCCTCCGTCACGCCGTTGCGCAGCCGGTCCGCGGAACAGCCGGACTCGGTGTAGGTCGCCGAGACTGCCGCGTCCAGCGCCGCGGTGCACCCGGATCATCGCGGCCACGGCTACGTCGACCAGCTGCTGCGACTGGCCTGCCGCACGGCGCGTCAACTGGGGTCCACCGGGATGCTCTCGGACACCGACGTCCTCAACGTCCCGATGATGCAGGCCTTCCGGCGCAACGGTCACAGCTCCGAGTCCCGCGCCCGGCACAAGTGGATGCACCGCGGGACGGTGCCGCCGCTAACCCAGCCGGAAGTCGGCGACGCGGATCGGTGACGGCGTGGTGCCGCTGGAGATCTGCTGGTACTGCACCGACAGGATGCCCTGCGACACAACGCGGGACGTGTCCACGTTGACCTCCCCGAACGCCTGCAGCGACGGGCGGTCGAACACGGTCGTCCAGTCCGTCCACCCGCTCGCCTTGCTCGCCGCCACGATCTTGCCGCGCGGCATCACCAGGTAGGCGTTGTCGTTGCGGTCCAGCACGATCTTCGTGCGCTGGGTGTGGTTCGGCGGGATCGGCACCTCCATCTTGGTCCACCTGCCGTCCGCGCCGCGGAAGACGTGGAACGTGCGGCCGTACTGCGCGCGCTGCTGGGCGTAGTTCGAGACGCACTGGGTGAAGCGGCCGGGCACGTAGCTGATCACCACGTGCGGCCGGCCGCTCGTGTCCACCGCCTGACTCTCCTGGTTCATCAGGCCGTGGTTCGGGTCGAGCGGGTCCACCACCAGACCCGGTGAGGTGATGCTCACCGGTGTGGCCAGCGCGGTTCCCGCGCTGTTGCGCCATGTCCGGCCGCGGTCGTCGCTGTAGACGTAGCCGGTGTCGTGGTTGGTCAGCCCGCCCTGGTTGCAGAGCACGCCGGAGTTGCCTTCACGCCAGGTGAAAGCGGCGTGCAACCGTCCACTTCGGTCATATGTCAGGCCGTGCAGGTACATGTTGCGGGTGGTCGACACCACGCCGTTCGGGCCGGTGTAGGAACCGGTGGCGGACGACCATCCGCCGAGCTTGCGCCACGTGCCGCCGGTGTACTCGGCCAGTTCGTTGACGCCGTTGCCGGAACCGCCGGTGCGGTAGCTGAACTGCAGCCTTCCCTCTGGTGTCACCACGAACTGCGGGTAGGTCATCGAACCGAGTTCAACGCTCCCGAGCGTTCGTTGCACCTCGCCGAACGACGCGGTGTTCCACGGTTGTGCGCCGATCGCGAGGCCGGGCTTGGAACGCAGGTAGAACAGGCGCGTGTTGTGCGTGTCCATGGCGACGTGGATCGTGTTGTCCTGCGGGGAGATCCCCAGCGAGATCACGTTGTGCGAGTCGTCGGCGCTGAGCCGGTGTGGCAACACCACGGTCTCCCACCGCGCGCCGCCCACGTTCCTACGCGCGATCACGGCGTTGCGGCTCGCGGTGTACCAGGCGGCGTACTGACGTCCTTGGTAGGTCACGATCGCGTCCTGCTGGAACGAGTTGTTGTTCACCACCCCGTCGTAGGAAACGAAGTACAGCGCCGAAGGATCGAGCACCGTGTCGCTCACGAGACTCACACCGGGTGCGGCCTGCGCGGTCACCGGCACCGAAAGCGCGACCGCGACCGCGGTCAGCAGAGGAACGAACGTCCTGGCCATGCCTCGGCAGCGTGCTTTCGAACAACATCGAACGCAAGGGCTTCCTCGTTCGATAACCGCATCGACGGTGTGAACGTCGCCTACCTCGCGGCCCCTTGTCGCACCAGGAAACCGGCTGTTCACTTGTGTTCGGTTCTGTCTGAACATGGAGGTTCAGCGTGCGGCGCGCGATTGTTCTTGCAACAGTCATGGTGGTTGCGGCGGGTTCGACGACACCGATCGCCGCCGCCGTCGATCCCCCTCCTGACGTGCACACCTATCTCGAAGATCCGCGCAGGACCGGCGAAGGGCAGCAGCCGCACCACGCGTTCCTCCGCCAGCAGCCGGGCTTCACGCGCACGCTCGACGGCAGGTGGCAGATCGCGATGGCGGACAAGCCCGCCGACGTGCCCGCGCGGTTCTACGCCGACGACTACGACACGTCCCGCTGGCGCACGGTGACCGTGCCGCACACGTGGCAGACCGACGGCCTGGACCACCCGATCTTCCGCAACATCGCGACCGAGGTGCAGCCCGACGACCCGCCCCGCGTTCCCCGTGACATCAACCCGACCGGCGCCTACGTCCGCGACTTCGACGTTCCGGCCGACTGGACGCAACGCACGACGTTCGTCCGCTTCGAGGGCGTGACGTCGGCCTACTTCGTGTGGGTCAACGGAAAGTACATCGGTTACGACCAGGGCGGCTACACCCCGGCCGAGTTCGACATCTCCTCCGCGCTGCGCCCAGGCCGCAACAAGATCGCCGTGCAGGTGCACCGCTGGAGCGCAGGTTCCTACCTGGAGGACTACGACCAGTGGCGGTACTCGGGCATCTTCCGCTCGGTGTCGCTGTACTCGACGCCCGCGACGTTCATCCAGGACGTCACGTTGCGCACGGATTTGGACGCCACCTACACCGACGCCACGCTCACCGCCGACGTCGAACTGGGCCACCAGACCGGCGGCACGCACCGCGTCACGGCCAGCCTGCGTGACGCCCGTGGCACCGAAGCGGGTTCGGCAAGCCAGGAAGTGTCCGGCAGCACCGCACGCCTCACGCTGCCCGTGCGCAACCCGGCCAAGTGGACCGACGAGACGCCGAACCTCTACACCGTCGTCCTCACCCTCACCGGGCCGGACGGCCAGACGCACGTCGTCACCGAGACCACCGGCTTCCGCGAGATCGAGATCCGCGACAAGGTGTTGCTGGTCAACGGGAAACGCGTGCTGTTCAAGGGCGTCAACCGCGCGGAGACCGACCCGGACCACGGCCGGCACGTCCCCCGCGAGGCTCAGGAACGCGACGTCGAGTTGATGGAGCAGCTCAACGTCAACGCCGTCCGCACCTCGCACTACCCGAGCGACCCGTACTTCTACGACCTCGCCGACCAGCACGGCATCTGGATCGACGACGAGGTCGACATCGAGACCCACAACCACGAGAACTGCGCCCGGTGGTGCCAGGCCAACCAGCCCGAGTGGCGCGACACTTTCCTGGACCGGCTCATCGGCATGGTCGAGCGGGACAAGAACCACCCCAGCGTGTTCATGTGGGACACCGGCAACGAGGCAGGGCTCGGCGCGCACCACTACGAGATGGCCAGGTGGCTCAAGGCCAACGACCCGTCACGGCCGATCTACCACCAGTCCAACAACCCCGACGGTGACGCGCCGTTCGCCGACGTGTGGGGGCCGCGCTACCCGTCGCCGGAGCGGTTCGCGGAGCAGGCGAAGACCACGACCAAGCCGTTGATCTTCGGTGAGTACGCGCACGCGATGGGCAACAGCCTCGGCAACTTCCGCGAGTTCTGGGACATCATCCGCGCCAACCCGCAGACGCAGGGCGGGTTCATCTGGGACTGGGCCGAGCAGAACATCAAGCAGAAGACCCTGATCACGCCGGACAGCTCCGGCAACAACATCACCGCGCTGCTCTCCGGGGCGCCGGAACTCGTCGACGGCCACCGCGGCAAGGCGTTGTCGCTGTCCGGACTCGACGACTTCGTGGAGGTCTACCGCGACCGCAAGCTCGACATCACCGGCACCGCGCTGACGTTGGACGCGTGGGTCAAGCCCGGCAAGTGGACCGGGCAGTTCCCGATCATCGCCAAGGGCGACCACCAGTGGACGCTCAAGATGAAGAACGAGACCACGCTCGAGTTCTTCGTGCACAGCGGCACCTGGCGCGCGGTGCAGGCGAAGGTGCCCGCCGACTTCTACGGCAAGTGGCACCGGGTCAGCGGCACGTACGACGGCACCGCGCTGCGGCTGTACATCGACGGCGCCGAGGTCGGCGTGCTGCCGTTCACCGGCGTGATCGACTACTCGGCGGCGGACGTGAACATCGGCCGTGACTTCGAGATGTCCTGGAACGACCCGTCGTCCGTCGGCTGGATGGCCCGCGGCGAGGTCGACGACGTGCGCGTCTACGACCGGGCGTTGCCAGCGGCCGAACTCGGGGTTTCCTCGGCCCCGGCCGGCGGCGCCGTGCTGGCGCTGGACTTCGACCGGGTGCGGGAACGCGGCACGCACCTGGCGTACGGATCGACGCTGTCCGGTGTGGACGGTCTGATCAACACGGACCGCACGCTCCAGCCAGAGGCACTGCAGATGGCGTGGGCACACCAGCCGATCCGGTTCGCCTACTCCGGTAGCGTGCTGTCGGTAACCAACGAACGCCAGTTCACGGGCACTGACGACCTCACCCTGCGGTGGCGGGTCGCGGAAGGCTCACGAGTGGTCAAGAGCGGCGACCAGCCGTTGCGAATGGGCAGCGCTTCGACCGCGCAGATCCCGCTGCCGGTACCGGTCAACGACGCCGATCGCGAGCGGTTCCTGACCGTCGAAGCGGTCACGTCCGCGGGTCACGCCCTCGCGCACGACCAGTTCTCACTGGGCGGCAGCCGGATTCCGGGTCTGGACAAGGCTCCGCTCGACTGGGCTGTCGTGTTCACCCACGAGGACGAGGCCAAGGTCACCGCGACCGCGGCCGGCGCGACCTACACGGTGGACAAGAAGTCCGGCGTGCTGACGTCCATCAAGTCGTGGGGCCGGGAGCTGCTCACCAGCGGCCCGAAGCTCGACGCGTGGCGGGCGCCGATCAGCAACGAGACCTTCACGTGGGGTCGCGCGGAGGGTGAGGACTGGCGCAAGGCCGGCCTCGACCGCCTCGAGACCACGGTGAGCGGTGTGCGTGTGGAGAAGGACGGCCATAAGACCACGCGGATCGTCGTGGACAGCAAGGTGGCGGCGCCCGGTGTGAGCGGGGCGTGGTTCGACCAGACGATGGTCTACGCGGTGGACTCGGCCGGCGTGCTTCGACTCGGGCACCGGGTGACGCCGCAGGGTTCCATGCGCACGCTGCCGTACCTGCCCCGCATCGGCGTCCAGCTGTCGGTGCCGGACCGGTACTCCGAGTTCTCCTGGTACGGGCGGAAAGCAGAGAGCTATGTCGACCGCAAGGACGGCACGCCGATCGGGGTGCAGTCGACCTCAGTGGCCGACCAGTACGTCGAGTACCACCGCCCGCAGGACCACGGCAACCACACCGACACCCGGTGGGCGCTGCTCACCGACGGCCGCACGTCCGGCCTGCTGGTGTCGGGTGCTCGTGAGGTCAGCGTGACGCAGTACGACGACATCGAGCGCGCCGCGTACCCGTTCATGTTGCAGCGCAACAAGGGTTACTTCACGCTGCACGCCGACCACGCCGTGACCGGTGTCGGTGACACGCCGAACCCGGTGCGGCAACGCAACCAGGTCCGTCCTGACAGCACCTACGAGTACACGCTCACGATGCGACCGCTGACGTCGCAGGAGGCCTGGTCAGGCAAACCGGCGGGAGCCTGACCGGAGGAGGTGGCCCCGGCATCCGCGCCGGGGCCACCTCCTGTCACGCCCGCTCCGTCCGATGTGGACGTTCTGTGCTCACTCGGCGATCTGGTACCTGCCGAGCACCATCTGGGCCAGCTCGTCCGCGACCTCGTCCAGCGTCGCGTCGACCCACCCGACGACCCAGTCGTGCATGAGTCCGTTGACGGCGCCGATGATGGCCGCGGCGGTGATGCGGTAGTCGCCAGGAGGGATCTCGCCGCGGGCGGCGGCGTCCGCGGCCAGCTGGTTGATCATCTCGACCCAGACGGCGCGGCGTTCGAGGCGCTGGCGGTCCATGCGAGGGCTGACCCCGACGACCTCTACGTAGGCGATGCGGGCGTGCCGCGGGTCGACGCAGGCGCCCTTCACGTAGGCGTGCACCAGGCGGGGAAGCAGCTCCGGCAGACTCAGGTGCCCGGTACCGGGCAGCGCCTCGGCGACGGCCTTCCCCGCCACGTCGTTGACGTGGAGGTGCAGATCGGCCAGCAGATCTTCCAGGGCGTGGTACTCCTCGTAGAACTGGCGGCTCGACAGACCGGCTGCCTTGCACAGATCACCCAGGCGGGTCCCCCGGAAACCCGGTCCGGTGCCGAACGTCTCCAGGCCCGCTTCCCGGAACCGCCCGCGCCGCTCGTCCCGGCGCTCGGCCGCGTCCTTGCCGCCGTAACGACCCTCCGCCGGGGTGATCCTGCCTGCCACGGCGCCTCCAACGGATGCATGCGGTTGTTTCCTCCACTGGCTCTTGTGGCCGGGATCACGCCAGCCTACTATCCAGTAGGTAGAATCTGAACTTGACCAAGTTCAGATCTCCCCTGCGGCACGCGCCCTGCCTTGTCGGCGCCCACTTCACTCGGAGATGCAACGATGCACGCTTCGTCCAACCCTGCGCGGAAACCTTCCGGAAGCGCTCTCACGCGCCGCCGCCTCACCCACGCTGTCGCCGCGGCGGCAGTGCTCGCCGCCTGCCTCACCACGCCGGCCGCCTCCGCGGCGCCGCTGCGTGAGGTGATGTTCGTCGGCAACAACTGGGACGGCACCGCCGACGTCATCAAATCCACCGGTGACTTCGCCAAGATCGGCCGGATCAACGTCATCCCCGACAAGGACCAGCGACTCACCGAGATCTACCTCAACCCGATCAAGCTGGCCTTCTTCCTCGGTATTCGCTCAGGCCCCGGCGAAGGGCACGACCAGTTCGTCGACGACATGTACTCCACCCCCGACGGCACGGCCATGGTCGTCTCACGCCCCAGCTTCGCCGACGTCGTCTCCCTCGACCTCGCCACCGGCAACATCAAGTGGCGGTTCCCCGTGTCGGGCTTCCGCTCCGACCACATGGCCGTCTCCCCGGACGGCACCAAGATCGCGGTTTCGGCGTCGACGTCCAACACCGTGCACGTGCTGGACATCAACACCGGCCGGCAGCTCGGCTCCTTCAAGACCGGTGACAAGCCGCACGAGAACGTCTTCACCAACGGCGGCAGGTACCTCTGGAACATGTCGATCGGCGAGGTCAACAACAACTTCGACGCCCCGTGGCAGGACTTCCTCAAGGGCGACCGGCACATCACCGTCGTCGACGCCGCCACCTACCAGGTCGTCCGCACCATCGACATGCGCGGCAAGCTGGACGCCTTCGGCCGCAAGGACCTGTCCAACGCCGTGCGGCCCGCGACGTTCAGCCCCGACTTCTCGAAGCTGTACTTCCAGGTGTCGTACTTCAACAGCTTCATCGAGTACGACGTCGCCACCGACAGGATCACCCAGGTGAAGACCCTGCCGAAGAACCCGAACACCAGCGACGACCGCACCACCTTCGTCAACGACTCACGCCACCACGGCCTGTCCATGAGCCCGGACGGCAGCAAGCTGTGCGTCGCAGGGACCATGGACGACTACGCCACCGTCGTCGACCGCGCCACCCTGCGGCAAGGCCCGCTCGTCACCGCCTCCAAGCCCTACTGGGCCACCGTCAGCGGCGACGGCCGCCAGTGCGTCATCTCCGAAAGCGGCGCCGACCAGGTCACCGCGATCGACTTCGGCACCGGCCAGAAGGTCGTCTCCGTCCCCGTCGGCGACCACCCGCAACGCGTCCGCGTCGCCCACATCACCGCCGGGTGGACCGGCCCCACCAGCTGACCACCGGTGCGAAGTGGTGGCCCCCGGTGTGCACCGGGGGCCACCTCCTTTCACGCCCGCGTCCGTCCGATGTAGACGTTGCGAGCGCGGTAGACCGTTTCCGCGGTGGGACCAGGACTGCCGGACGAGCCCTCCATCTGCAGGTTGATGATCACCCACAACGGCTTGCCGACGAAGTTCTTCGCGGTGTGCTGGGCGATCCACTTGCCGTCGAGGTAGTAGTGGATGTCGACGTCGGTGTTGTTCACCTTGGTCATCCAGGCCCGGTAGGTGTGCCACGAGCCCGGCGAGGACACGCCGACGATCGAGCTCGACACGTCACTGGACGTCCGGAAGGTGTTGAACCAGTTCCGGTTGTCCCCCTTGAACTCCACGATGTCGCTTTCGGGCGGCCAGCTGTTGACGCCGGTCAGCCAGAACGCGGGCCAGGTGCCGCGGGTGGACGGTGCCTGGAAGTCGCCCTTCACCTCCCAGTTCGGGAACTGGTTGTTCACCACCACGTGCTCCTTCGCGTGGATCGCCCCGGAGTGGTAGCGGATGGGCAGATGCGGAACAGCCCCGCTGTTGCCCTCGTCCCAGGAGATGCGCGTCGCTTTGACCGTCAGCACGCCGCCGGACAGCGACACGTGGTTGTGGTCGCTGGAGCTCGCGTACATCCTGGCCGTGCCGTTGTGGTCGGAGCCCCAGGGGTAGCGGTAGTTCCATTCCGACTCCAGCGCGCCGTAGCCGCTGAAGGAACCCGTCCCGATCACGTCTTCCCACGCCGCCGCGTTCGCGGGGGTGGCCAGAGCGGTCGTGAGGACGACGACGAGTGCGCCCGCTGCGATTCTCATCGCCTCACTGTCCAGCACCAAGTCGCTGTGGCACAACGGCTTCGTCGATTCGACGGGCAGTTCGACCAGGCGGTTCGACTCGACGGGGTCAGTCGTGCGGTGACCGGCCCTCACCGGGGTCGTGCACGTCGAGCCGGCCGCACATGCCCAGCCGTTGCGGGCCCTCCGCGCGCATCACGTGGATGTCCGCTTCGGCGAGATGCCCGATGTCGCCGTCCCGCAACCGGTCCAGGTGCTCCCCGGTCAGCTCGGCGGCCGCCCGCGCGCCTTCCCGCCACCGCTGCTCCCACGCGTCCAAAGCGTCCTGCTTCAGCCGCACGGCAGAGCGGTAGAAGTCGTCCAGCGCCGCGTGGTCACCGGCGACGACACGGCCCCGCAGCTCCAGAAACCCTTCCAGGGCGAGGTCCCTGCGACGCCGGGCCGACTCCTCGTCCCCGGCCTGAGCGTGCGCGGAGTAGTTCGCGGAATCAGCCAGCACCGAAGGCGGGAACGTGAACACCGCGTCGCCCGCCTCCGGCAGGCCGCTGTTCTGCATCACGACGATGATCCGCAGGTCGCCGTCGTTGACCAGGCGGTGGATCGTGCCGGGCGTGAACCACGCGACCGTGCCCTCGCGCAACGGGGTCGAGGCGAACCCGCGGCGGGTCAGGGTCTGCACGCTGCCCTGACCGCCGATCACGTAGTAGCACTCCGCGCAGGTGAGATGGACGTGCGGCGACCCTCCGCACAGCCCGTCCACCGTCGGCCAGTCGTACACCCGCAGACCGGAGATGCCCACCCCGCCCGGAAACGGCGTCACCACGGGTGGGCCTCCACATAGGACTCCAGATGATCCCGGCCCCACTCCCCGGAAGCGACGACGAGCCGGTAGCGCAGGGTCAGCGTCTCGCCCGGTGCGACCTCCACCGTGTCGTGGAAGGCGAACGAGGGGTTGACGGCCGCGAACGGGGTGCTGCGCACGAACCAGTGCGTGCCCTTGTTGTCCGGGTGGTCCAGGAACAGCAACGTCGACGAGCGGTCCACCTCGTCGTGGTGGCCGACGAACGCGAGCCACCGGGCGGCCTTGCCCATCATCTCCTGCCCGGCTCCCCCGTCGGCGGCGATCACCGTGCCGTCGGTGAACGAACGCGGGCCGCGCCAGAAGAACCCGGTGTAGCCCGCGAGCTCACGGCCGTTGGTGGTCGGGCTGCCGAAGACCAGCGGTTCCGAACGCAGGTTCGTCAGCTCGGAGCGGAACTCCAGCGTCCACGAGTCGTCCTCGACGTCGCGCACGGTGAACGAACGCGTCTCGTGGACCCAGTGCTGACCAGCCTCGGTGAACCACGACAGCAACTCGTCGAACCGCGCTTCGGCCGGCGAGGCCGTGAACTGCTCGTGCCGCATGGTGCCGACGTTCGGCAGCGCCACGTAACCCTGGTCGCGCACATAGGTGACGCCGCCCCAGAAGTTCTCGCCCGACACGTCGGTCGCCGTCATCTGCACGCCTTTGTGCCAGCGGTGGTCGTGCGGCCGGAACGCCGTCACGACGTCACCGGCCAGCGTCCGCACGGGGTGCAGATAGGGCTTCGGGCCTTCGAACGCGGGTGTCGACGGCGTGTGCACGTAGGTGAAGAGCTCGACGTCACCTACCGACACGACGAGCACCTCGTCGTCCTGCCGCGAGATCACCGGGCGTTCGCCCATGGAGCACCGATTCCTTCCATCGTCGCGTAGAACGGGCTGTCCGGCCCGATCTGCCCCGCCTTCACCACGGTCCCGGTGAACGCCGAGGCGTACAACGCCGCGATGAACTCCATGGTGTTCCGCGTGTCCGCCAGCGTCACCGGCGGTGTCTCCCCACTGTCCAGCGCGTCGAGGAACGCCGCCATCTGACACCGGTGGCCGCTCACCATCCCCGACTGCTCCTCGCGCCACCGCGCCACGACGTCGTCGTGACCGGGCGCGGGAGTGACCGTCCAGTGCGCGTCCGTGTAGCCGTAGAGATGCTCCACCTCGACCGTGGCGCGGTCGAAGTCGAACCTCAGCTCCGAGGTCTCCCGCGGCGACAGCACGGAGTTGACCACCGAGGCGACCGTGCCGTCGGCGAAGGTCACCAGCGCCATGGACACGTCCTCGGTCTGCACGGCACGGGCCTGCCGGGCCGCGACCGCGCGGATCTCCTGCCACGGCCCCAGCACCGACAACATCAGGTCGAACTGGTGGATGCCGTGGCCCATCGTCGGACCGCCGCCCTCGTTCTCCCACGTCCCGCGCCACGGCACGTCGAAGTAGGCGTCGCCGCGGTACCAGAGCGTGTCGCACTTCGCCACCAGCGACCTGCCGAGCACGCCCTCGGAGACCAGGCGCCGCAACCGGATCGCGGCCGGGCCGAAGCGGTGCTGAAACACCGTCGCGACCCGGCCGGACGACAACCGTTCGGCCGCGATCAGCGTGTCGATCTCGCTCAACGACAACGCCGGTGGCTTCTCGACGAGCACGTTCACGTTGGCGGCGAGGCATTCCAGCGCCAACGGCGTGTGGTGACGCGGCGGCGTGCAGATGTGCACCACGTCCAGCTGTTCCTCGTCCAGCAGCGTCGCCAGCCGCGGACGCACCCGAGGCACGCCCCATTCGCCGGCGAACGCGGCGGCGCGATCGGCGTCCACGTCCACCACCGCGACCAGCTCGATGCGCTCTCCCGCCGCCCGCAACGCCTCGGCGTGGGCGGACGCGATCGCACCGGTGCCGACGATGGCCGCGCGCCTCACTTCGCCGCGTCCACTTCTGCCTGGAGCTCCTTGATGAACGACGCTGCCGCCGCGTCCGGTGTGGTCCGGCCGAACAGCACGTCCTCGGTGTGCCGCTTGAGGATCGTGTCGACCGTGCTGGCACCGTTCGGCGTGATCCGCGGCGGGTCGCTGACCGGCACGGTGTCGAGGTACTCCTTCGCGGCCTTGTCGGTCTCCTTGAGCTGGCCGGAGATCGCGTCGCGGATCTTCTGGTTGGCGGGCACGCCGCGTTCGGTCAGCAGGATCTTCGCCGCTTCCTCGTCGTTGGCCAGGAAGCTCACGAACGCCGCCGCCTCCGCGGGGTGCTTCGAGCGGGACGACACCGACCAGAACATCGACGGCTTGTAGTAGGCGCCGGGCCTGCCCTGCGACTCGCCGGGCAGCCGCAGCAGCTTCAGCTTGGCGCCGCTGGCGGCGGTCAGCGCCGTGAGCTGGGTGTTCCACCACAGTCCGAACGCCGCGGTGTTGGTCGCGGTGGCGGACTGGTTCAGCCCGGCGGAGGCCTTCTCGACGGTGACCGACGGCGCCGCCGCGATCCCGGACTTGGCCAGGTCGAGGATGTACTGCCAGTAGTCCCGCGCGATCTCCTGCGGCAGCACGACCTTGCCCCCGGCGTCGAACATCGCCTTGCCCTGCTGCCGTGCCCGGATGCTCAGCCCCGCCGTGTCGTTGATGCCCGGCGACTGCACGCCGAACACCTGACCGCCGCCGGCCTTGGACACCTGCTCGCCGATCTTCTTCAGGTCGTCCCACGACCACTTCGTGTCGTCGGGCACGGGGATGTCGTACTTCGCCAGCAGATCGGTGTTGACCATGATCGAGTACATGCCGAGGCCGACCGGAAGCCCGTACTGCTTGCCGTCGACAGCGCCGGTCGCCAGCGCCTTCTGGTCGAAGTTCGACGTGTCGAGGTGCTTCTTCGACTCGTTGAGGTCCAGCAACGCACCGCGCTCGGCGTAGGAGGCGATGTACAGCTCGTCCATCTGCATGATGTCCGGCGCGTCGTTCGCGGCCATGGTCGTGGCGAGGCTGTCCCAGTAGCCGTTCCACTCCTTGAACTCGCCCTTGACGGTGATGTTCGGGTGCTTCTTCTGGAACATCTCGATGACCTGCTGGGTCCGCTTGTGCCGGTCGTCCGCGCCCCACCACGTGAACCGCAGCGTCACCGGTTCCGCGGTCAGCTCTCCACCGGCGTCGGAACCGGACCCGCAGGCGGCGAGCAGGGACGCGGTCAGCGACAGCAGGACGGCCCACGCGGCCCCGCGGCGACTACCTCTGAGCATCAGACCGTTCCTTTCGGCTACTTGCCACCGGTCGTGGCGATCCCCTTGACGAGGTACCGCTGGCCGATGAGGAAGGCGAGGAAGATCGGGAGGAGCGAGACCACGCTCATCGCGAACTGGGAGCCCCACGACGTGGCGACCGTCGAGTCGACGAACGAGCGCAGGGCGACGGGCACCGTGTACATCTCCGGGTCCGTCAGGTAGATCAGCTGGGTGAAGAAGTCGTTCCACGTCCAGATGAAGGTGAAGATCGTCGTGGTGGCGAGCGCGGGTGTCATCAGCGGCAGGACGATCCGCAGGAAGATCCGCGGATGACCGCAGCCGTCGATGCGCGCCGCCTCGTCGAGCTCGCGCGGCAGGCCGCGGATGAACTGCACCATCAGGAACACGAAGAACGCGTCCGTGGCGAGGATCTTCGGCACGATCAGCGGCAGGAACGTGTTCACCCAGCCGATCTGGGAGAACAGCACGTACTGCGGCACGATGATCACGTGGATCGGCAGCATGATGGTGCCGAGCATGATGCCGAACCACCACCGCTTGCCGCTGAAGTTCAGCCGGGCGAAGGCGTAGGCCGCCATTGAGCAAGACACCAGGTTGCCGACGATGCAGCCCAGCACCAGGATCGCCGAGTTGAGCAGGTACGTCCCGAACGACGGGGTGAGCGCGTTCCAGCCCTCGGTGTAGTTCTCGGTCTGGAGGCCGTCCAGGATCAGGCCGGGGCTGCGGAAGATCTCGTCGCCGGGCCGCAGCGAGCTCGCGATCATCCACAGCACCGGGTACAGCATCACGAACCCGATGAGGAGCAGGCCGACGTGCTTGGCCGGCGTCGAGACCCGCCGCGGGAACGGAACCCGCCGAAGCTCAGTCGTCATAGAACACCCAGTACTTCGCCGCCCAGAAGTTGATCGCGGTGAACGCCGCGATGATCAGCAGCAGGAACCACGCCAGCGCGGACGCGTAACCCATGTCGAACCGGCTGAAACCCTGCTGGTACAGGTAGAGCGTGTAGAACATGGTCGAGTCGGACGGTCCGCCGGTGCCGCCGGAGACGACGAACGCCTGCGTGAACGACTGGAACGCGTGGATGATCTGCAGCACCAGGTTGAAGAACAGGATCGGCGACAGCAGCGGCAGCGTGATCCGCCAGAACTGCGACCACCTGCTCGCGCCGTCGATCGCGGCGGCCTCGTAGTAGACCGCCGGGATCTGCCGCAGCCCGGCCAGGAAGATGATCATCGGTGAGCCGAAGGTCCAGACGTTCAGCACGATGAGCGTGGACAGCGCGGTGTCCGGGTCGGAGATCCACCCCTTGCCCTCGACGCCGAAGAACCCCAGCACCCGGTTCACCAGGCCGTCGGTGCCGAAGACCTGGGTCCACAGCACCGCGATCGCCACGCTGGAGCCGAGCAGCGACGGCAGGTAGAACGCCGAGCGGTAGAACGCGAGCCCGCGCAGCCCCCGGTCGAGCAGCAGCGCCACACCCAGCGCGCACGCCAACTGCAGCGGCACCGACACCAGCACGTAGGTGAACGTGACGCGCAGGGCGTTGTGCAACCGCTCGTCGCTGAGGATCCGCGCGAAGTTGTCGAGTCCGATGAACTTCGGCGGCTGGATCAGGTTGTACTTGGTGAAACCGAGGCCGAAGGACGCGAGCACCGGGCCGACCGTGATGAAGACCAGCCCGGCGAACCAGGGCGCGAGGAACCAGAACGCGGCCTTGTTGTCGCGCTTGCGCACTTGGACGCCGCCGTGGCGCAGCTGACGCAGTTCGTCTAGAGCGCTCATGAACTCCTGACCCCGTCGGCTGGAAAACGCTTTCCGGAGTCTGCATCGGGGGTTCCCGAGCGTCAAGCAAGGCCGTCGAACGGCGTCGAACAGCGTTGTCGAACGGAGACGTCCCGTTTCGACAACAGTCCTGTGTGGACTGGTGCTGGCCGCCAACCTTTTTCCCGCGTTCGGCGTTCAGCCGGCTACATCGTGGTGCCGCGAGGCGCCCTGCTGAGCGTTGAAGACCCGGCGAAGGTTGGGGGTCACGCCACTAGTAGTG
>NZ_JAXAVW010000046.1:0-80072 GCF_033949945.1 Lentzea miocenica | reverse complement strand
CGTTGCGCGGGGCCGTTCCGCTTTAGTCGAGCGCGCGTTTCATGAAGCCGCGCAGGCCGAGTCCACCGAAGCCCGCGATCGCGACCACGAGCACCACCAGCACGATCGGCAACGGGATGTGCGGCACGTCCGGCACCAGAGCCGCGCGCATGCCCTCGCTCACGTACGTCAGCGGGTTGAGCGCGCAGACCACCTTGAACCACAGCAGATCGTCGCTGAGCGAACGCCACGGGAACTGCGCGGAACCCGTGAACAGCAACGGGGTCAGGATCACCGCGAACATCACGTTGACCCGGCGCGCGGGCACCGACGTGCCGATGACCATGCCGACCGCGCCGCCGGCGAGGCAGCCCAGGACGATCACCAGCAAAGCGGCGGGAATCCCCGACCACTGCCACGACACGTCGAGCATCACGAACCCGACCGGCACCATCAGCACCGCCGCGAAGAACCCGCGGACCGCACCGAACACGATCTTCTCCACCGCCACGAGCGGGATGGAGATCGGTGCCAGCAACCGGTCCTCGATCTCCCGCGTCCACGAGAAGTCCAGCACCAGCGGCAGTGTCGTGTTCTGCAACGCGCCCAGGAAACCGTTCATCGCGATGATGCCGGGCAGCAGCACCTGCGCGAAGTCGTTCTGGACGTACCCGATGTCCCCCAGCACCTTCGCGAAGATGAAGAGGATGAAGAACGGCTGGATGATCACCTGCGCGAGGAAGCTCGGCAGCTCGCGGCCCGTGACGAAGACGTCGCGCCACAGGATCGCCTGGAACGTCCTGAGTTGGCTCACCGAAGCTCCCTGCCGGTCAGGTGGATGAAGACGTCTTCCAGGCTGGGCTTGCCGATCGCGACGTCGCTGACGACGACGTCGAGGTCCCGCAACACGTTCAGCACGGCGGGCAGCGTGACCGAGGTGTCGCTGTCGGTGTAGACGCGGAACATGCCACCGACCTCCTCCACCCGCCGCACGCCGTCCACTTCGGACAGACCAGCGTTGATCCTGGTGGGTTCGTGGCCGTTCAGGCCGACCGTGACGCTGACCGTGTTGCTGCCGGGCAGGCTCTTCGTCAGCTCGGACGGCGTGTCCAGCGTGAGCAGCTTGCCGTGGTCGACGATGCCGACGCGGTCGCACAGCTTGGCGGCCTCGTCCATGTCGTGCGTGGTGAGCACGACCGTGACGCCGTCCGCGTGCAGTGCGGCGACGCGTTCGTGGACGAAGAGCCGGGCCTGCGGGTCGAGCCCGGTGCTCGGCTCGTCCAGGAACAGCACCTTCGGCCGGTGCATCAGCGCGCGGGCGATCATCAGCCGTTGCGCCTGACCGCCGGACAACGTGTCGACGAGCGCCTTCTCGTGGTCCTTCAACCCCATCCGCTCGAGGATGTCGTCGGCGAGCTTCTTGCGTTCGGTCGGCCCGATGCCGTGATAGGCCGCGTGGAACAGCAGGTTCTGCTTCGCGTTGAGCGAGCGGTCGAGGTTGTTGCGCTGCGGCACGACGGCGAGCAACTGCCGTGCGCGCTTGGAGTCGGCGACCACGTCGACGCCCTCCACGAACGCCTGCCCCGAGGTGGGGCGGACGCGCGTGGTCAGGACGCCGACGGTGGTCGTCTTGCCCGCGCCGTTGGGCCCGAGCAGCCCGAAGACCTCACCGCGGCGGACGGTGAAGCTCAATCCGTCCACCGCCGGTTTTTGTCCAGTTTTATAGACTTTGCGGAGATCTCTTACTTCTACCGCTTCGTCCATTCCTCACCATCCCCCTGGCAACGGCCTGCCTTCCGCGAATCCAGCCGCCGACTGGATGCCGAGAACAGCCCTGTCGTGGAATTCCTCGAGTGAGTTCGCGCCGGCATACGTGCAGGCCGAGCGGACGCCGGAGGTTATCGCATCCAGCAGGTCCTCCACGCTCGGGCGTACCGGGTCCAAGCGCATTTTCGACGTGGAGATGCCTTCTTCGAACAGCCCCTTCTTGGCCCGGTCGAACGCGTTGTCGCTGCGCGTCCTCGCCGTCACCGCGCGCTTCGAGGCCATTCCGAAAGATTCTTTGTAGAGGTTTCCCCGCTCGTCGCGCTGCAGGTCACCGGGCGACTCGTAGGTTCCGGCGAACCAGCTGCCGACCATGACGCTGCTGGCTCCCGCGGCCAGCGCCAGCGCCACGTCGCGCGGATGCCGCACGCCACCGTCGGCCCACACGTGCTTGCCGAGCCTGCGCGCCTCCACTGAACACTCCGCCACGGCGGAGAACTGCGGCCTGCCCACGCCCGTCATCATCCGCGTGGTGCACATCGCGCCGGGTCCGACACCGACCTTGATGATGTCCGCGCCGGCCTCGACCAGATCCCGCACGCCCTCCGCGGTGACGACGTTGCCCGCCGCGATCGGCACGCTCGGATCCGCCTCCCGGACCGCCCTGATCGCAGTGATCATCTTTTCCTGGTGCCCGTGCGCGGTGTCCACCACCAGCACGTCGACCCCGGCCTTGATCAACGCTTCGGCCTTGGCCCGCACGTCGCCGTTGACCCCGACGGCAGCCGCGATCCGCAGCCGCCCGTCGTCATCGGTGGCCGGCCGGTACACCTCGGCCCGCAACGCCGTCAGTTCGGTCAGCACCCCGCTGAGCCGCTGCTCGTCGTCGATGCCGAGCGCGATCTTGTGCGCGCTGTGGTGCAGCTGGTCGAACACCTCCTGAGGCTCAGTGTCGAGCGGCAGCTTCAGCACGTCGGTGTTCATCACGTCGCCAAGGCGCGTGAACCGGTCAACGCCCGTGAGCGCCGCCTCGTCGACAACACCAAGGGGCCGCCCACCGTCGTCAACGACGACAACGGCGCCGTGAGCCCGCTTGTGCAGCAGATTCCACGCGTCCGCCACCGCGTCGCCCATGGTGAGCGTCAACGGCGTGTCCCACACGGGATGCCGCTCCTTGACCCAGGCGATGATCTCCGCGACCGCCTCGGTGGGCACGTCCTGCGGGATGACGACGAGCCCGCCACGCCGCGCGATGGTCTCCGCCATCCGCCGCCCGGCCACGGCCGTCATGTTGGCGACGACGATCGGGATGGTGGCCCCGGTGCCGTCCGAGGTGGACAGGTCGACGCCGAACCTGGACTCCACGGCACTGCGGCCGGGAACGAGGAACACGTCGTCGTAGGTCAGGTCGTATGAGGGTCGATGCCCTTCGATGAACCGCACGTGCTTCCACGATACCCGCAGCGTCTCGTCACGGCTTCCAAACGTAACCCGTGGTCGTGGTGACCTTCACGAACCCGAGCCGCTCCAGGATCGGCCTGCTGTCCTCGGACGCGTCGACCTGCAGGTACTTCACGCCCCGCTCGAGGGCGATGCGCGCCCGGTGCGCCACCAGCGCCCGGTAGATGCCCTTCCCGCGCCACTCAGCGAGGGTGCCGCCGCCCCAGAGGCCGCCGAACTCCGTGCCCGGCACGATCTCGAGCCGTGAGGACGACACGACCTTCCCGTCGGCCTCCGCGATCACGGCGACCATGTTCGGGTCGTCCTTCTTCTCGATCAGGCGGTCGACCAGCCAGTCGTGCTTCCTGCCGAACACCTCGGTGGCGGTGGCGGCGAGCCGGTGCACGTCCGCCTCGTCCTCGACCTCCCGCACGACGACGCCGTCGACGTGCACCGGTGCCGTCATCTCCTCGGCGAGACCGACGAGCACGGTCTCCTGGCCGTCCGACTCGAATCCGGCCGCGAGAAGCCGTTCGGGCAGGTCAGCAGGGGTGTCGTGGCCCCACGTCTTCCACTCGACGGCCTGGCCGCGCTCGGCGAAGAAGTCGCGTTGCCGGGCGATCAGCTCGTCGAGTTCGGTGCCGGAGACGCCCAGGTCGGGTGGTCCACCCACGAAGCCCGACCGTTTCGGCCAGAAAACCCGGAAGATCGGGCCGTCGCGGTGGACGGTGGAGCCGGGATCCAGCACGGTCCACTCGGCGGTGCGGGCCTGGTCGTCGAACGCGCGCAGCAGCGCGGCAGCATCGGTCACTGGCCCGACGCTATTGCCGGACGCCGGGAGGCCGCACGCGATTTACGGCGCCGAGCACGCGCGTCAGGCCTCGGGATTCGGTTGTGCGGTGGGCAGAAGCGCCCTCACCTCCTCGATCGTCGTCGCCTCCGACGGGTCCTTGTCCGGGCGGTAGCGCACGACGCGGGCGAACCGCAGCGCGACGCCACCGGGATAGCGCGGCGAGACCTGCACGCCGTCCAGTTCGATCTCGATCACCAGCTCCGGGCGGACCATGACGACCCAGTCGCTCTGCTCGGTGGCGATCTCCTGCAAAGCCTTGGTCTGCCACTTGAGCAGGTCGTCGGTGAGGCCCTTGAAGGTCTTGCCGACCATCACCGGCGGGCCGCCGTCCGGGTCGCGGGCGCCGAGATGCAGGTTCGACAGCCAGCCCCGGCGGCGGCCGCTGCCCCACTCGACGCCGAGCACGACCAGGTCGAGCGTGTGCACCGGCTTCACCTTCTGCCAGGCGCGGCCGCGGCGGCCGGCGGCGTAGGGCGAGGCCAGCGACTTCACCATCACGCCCTCGTGGCCACCGGACAGGGCCGCCGTGACGACCGACTCGGCCTCCTCCGGCGACGGGTCCAGCACGCCGGGGATCACGTGCTCGCCCGCGACCTGGCGGAGTGCGGCCAGGCGGTCGCGCAGAGGTTCGTCGAGCAGGTCCTTGCCGTCGAGGTGCAGGCAGTCGAAGAAGTACGGGTGCAGCAGCAGCTCGCGCTCGTCCTGCGCGCCGAACCGGCTCATCGTCTCCTGGAACGGGCGGGGTCTGCCCTCGTCGGTCAGCGCGAGGGTCTCGCCGTCGAGCACCACCGACGTGCACGGCAGGCCGCGGACGAGTTCGACCAGCTCAGGCACCGTCTTGGTGATCTCGCGCAACGTGCGGGTGTAGATGTGGACGTCGTCGCCCGAGCGGTGCACCTGGATGCGCGCGCCGTCGAGTTTGTGCTCCACCACGCAGCTGCCGAGTTCGGACAGCGCCTCGCCCAGCGACTCCGCAGGCGACGCCAGCATGGGCCGCAGCGGTCGCCCGACCTCCAGCCGGAACGCCTCCAGCGCCGCAGCACCACCGTCCAGCGCGGCCACGGCGGTCTCAGGCAGGCGGCCGGACAGCATGAACGCGCGCCGCACCGTCTCCCCCGGCACGTCAGCCGCGGAGGCGATCGCGTCCAGCATCACGCCTTCCAGCGCGCCCTGGCGCAGCTCGCCGGTGAGCAACCGGCGTAAGAAATCCTGTTCCGCCGCGGTTGCACGCCCGAACAGCGCCGTCAGCAGGTCGACCCGGCGTTGCGCCGAGCCCTTGCCGGACGTCGTGGCCACCTCGGCGAGCGCGGCGTCGACCTCGGCGATCGTGAGCCCGGCCTGAGCGGCCGGCGGTACCGACAGGTCGACGACCGTGCGCCAACCAGCACCGATGCGACCCTGCCGCGGCGTACCTATGAGGAACGACACCACCGCCACCACGACGTCGGCGCTCGCCCCGCGCAGCAACGCGGACAACGCCTTGACCTTGGCCAGGCGCGACCGGGTCGCCGCCACGGCGGCCGAGGTGTCGACTACTTCGGAAAGGAGCACGTGTCTCATGGTGCACCCGAGCACTGACAATTTCTGGAGGCTCGGGCTAGGCTGCCCCGGACATTCGTCCGACCTGGGGGTTTACCGCACCATGCGTACATTCAAGATCGTTGCCGCCGCCATGCTGTTCGCCGCCGTCGCGGCGGTCGCCAGCCCCGCCGTCGGCCAGGCCCGTGAGCACATCCTCGGCGCCGACGGCGTGGACCGCGAGCACATCCTGAGCGGCGACGCGGGCACGCTGCGCGAGCACATCCTCTAAGCCACGGCGGCGTTCGCGATCTCCCTGACCGCCTCCCGCAGACGGTCAGGGGTGAGCGACGCGTACCCCAGCACCAATCCGGGCCACATCGGCGTGCGCGTGTACTGCGCCAACGCCCAGACGTGCACACCACGGTCCGCGAGCCTGCTCTTCAGTGCGAGGTCATCCGTTCCGTCCGGCATGCGCAGCACGACGTGCAGCCCAGCCGCGACGCCGATGGACTGCCACGCCGGCAGATGCTCCGCAACGGCCTCCAACAACGCGTCACGCCTCTTCCGATAGAGCGCGCGCGTACGTCGTAGATGACGGTCATAGCCACCCGTCCGCAACATGTGCGCGAACGCGGCCTGAGGGATCGTCGCGGTGCCCATGTCGTTGTACTGCTTGCGTTGCACGATGCCCTCACGCAACCGCTCCGGCACCACGAGCCACCCAAGACGCAACGCGGGCGCCAGCACCTTGCTCGTCGTCCCCTGGTACACCACGTGTTCGGGCGCGAGTGCCTGCAACGCCCCCAGCGCAGGCCGGTCGTACCGGTGCTCCGCGTCGTAGTCGTCCTCGATGATCAACGCGTCCCGCTCGCGCGCCCAGTCCACGAGCGCCCGCCGCCGTTCCGGATGCAGCACCACGCCCAGCGGAAACTGGTGCGCGGCCGTGACCAGCACCGCCTTGCAGTCCGTTTTGGACAGAAGATCGACCCGGATCCCCTTGTCGTCCACCGGAACCGGCACGGTGTGGAGGCCGTGCGACCGCAACATGTTCTCGCCGCCGAAGTGACTCGGCTCCTCGATCGCGATGCTGCCGTTCAAGATCCGGGCCGTGAGCTGCAACCCGTCCGCCGCACCGTTGGTGATCACCGCGTCCTTCGCGACCACCGCCCGCACCCGAGCCAGGTAGTCGACGATCTCCTTGCGCAGCCCCACGAACCCGGCCGGATCCGGGTACGCCAGGTCGTCGTCGGGCAGATCGGCGAGCGCCGCCCGATGCGCCGCAACCCATTCAGCCCGCGGAAACGCGCCCAACGCCGGCAATCCGGGCCGCAGGTTGTACCGCCACCGCCGAGGCGGCTCCGGCACACCGCACGCACCGGCCGGCCCGAGACTCGCGACCGTGGTCCCCGACCCTCTGCGACTGGTGAGGTACCCCTCCGCCACGAGCTGCGTGTACGCCGACGTCACCGTCCCGCGCGCTACCCCGAGTTGCGCCGCGAGATCCCGGCTGGACGGCAACCGCGTCCCCGGCACCAGCCGCCCGTCCCTGATCGCCCCGCGCAGCTCGACCTCCACACCACGCCGCCGCTGATGCCCCGGCAACAGCAGCTCGCGAAAAGTGGTCCAGTTCGTAGCCATCGAAGTGGAGCTTAAACCTGGACCAGTTCGGCGCAAGGCTCTGCACCATGAAACTCGGGGTGGCCGCGGGAGCGACAGCGGCAACGATCGTCGGCGCGTCAGTTCCCGTCACCGGCATGCTGGAGAGCTACCCGGTCCTGACCGGCCAGGCCATGCGCTACCTGCTGGCCGCCGCCGTCCTGCTGCTGGTGGCCCGCCGCCTCCCGATGCCCTCATGGCGCGACATCCCACCGCTGCTGGGCGTCGTCATCTCAGGCATGCTCGGCTTCAACGCCCTGCTCATCGCCGCCCAGCAATACGCGGAACCAGGCTTCGTGGCCGCCGTCATGGGCGCCTCCCCGATCGCGCTGGCACTGATGGCCCGCAACCGCTCCCTCGCCGCCGTGGTCGGCGCCGTAGTAGTGGCCGCAGGCGTGGTGGTGTTGTCCGGCGGCGGCGCGTGGCACGGCCCAGGCCTGATCCTCGCCTTGCTGACCATGGTCGGCGAAGTCTGCTTCACCCTCTTCGCCGTAGGGGTGGTCCGCCGCCTGGGCGTGCTCGGCGTCGCGACCTGGACCTGCCTGCTGGCCGCGGCGATCGGCGCGGTGCTCGGCACCTTCGTAGGAGGCTGGCAGGTCCCGGACACCCGGCAGACGGTCGCGCTGGTGCTGCTGGCCGTGCTGGTGACCGCCCTGGCGTTCGGCCTCTGGTACTTCGCCGTGAACCGCCTGGGCTCGGACCGCGCGGGCGTGCTCATCGGCCTGATGCCGGTGTCCGGACTGGCGACATCCGTGTTGTTGGGCGTGCAGCAACTAACGCTCGTGTCCGTCGTTGGCGTCACCACGGTCGCACTCGGGTGCGCCATCGGCCTCCGGAGGGGAACGCTCAGGCCTGACCAACCACCACTGCCATCTGTCGCACAACCATCCGCGACTCCCCCGGCTCAGCCCGCACCCACCGCATGACTCACGGACTGACCTTGGCCAACCACGACGCGGCCTCATCGGACGGCAGCACCCGCGTGACGTCCACCATCGGCGTCATCATCGGGTACAGCCGGCCCGCGTTCCACGACCGCGCACAAGACGGCACACCCAGCACAACGACCCGGCGGCCCTCGAAAACCGGGATGTCACAGGGACGTCCCTCGTTCCAGATCGTCTCGCCGAACCCGCCGGAAAGCTCGAACTGGCCCCGAATCCCGCCCGCCGGTTCGAGATCCTGGCCGACGGACGCCGCCTCCACCCACGACTGCGGGGGCGGCTCGCCGGGGATCAACGACGGGACCAGGCGGTAGGCGAGCAACGTGTGGAGCTGGAAGTTGTCGCCGAGGCCGCCGATCGTCACCTCGAAGCCCTGGCCAGACGCGGGATGCAGCACCAGCAACGGTTCCAGGTCCAGCACGAGCAGCAGGCCGTGCAGCCACGTGTCGGACGGCACCGCGGCGAGCAGGCGGTCGCGGTGCGGCAGATGAGCGCGGATGTCCTCGTGCTGCACGGGAAGCACCAAGGCGCCCTCCCAGTCGTCCGCGGCAGGATCCTTGCGCTCGAAGGCTTCCGCGACGCGCAGCGCCAGCGGTTCCAGGGCGGGCAACGTGCCCGTGAGGTAGAGGACGTTGCCCAGCAACTGGTTCACCTGCACATCCGCGGACGTGGACAGGACCAGGGCCGCCGCCGACATCTCGTCGAACGAACGGTCCTGGGCCTCTTCGACGAATTTCTCGAACGCGCCCGGCTCGTCGCGGACGACGGACGCGGCGTAGCCGGTCAGCTCCACGCCGCGCAGGTTACGTGAGGTCCGGCCCCTGCGAACGCAGATCGTCGACCTTCGACATGGCGTCGCGCAGGTCGCCGAGCCAGCTGTCCGCGTGCTCGCCGACCAGACGGACGGCCCACGCCAGAGCGTCCGCGCGGGAACGTGCCACGCCCGCGGCCACCAGCGTGTCGAGCACCTGGCGTTCCGGCTGGCGCAGGCGCGTCATCACCGGCACGGCCAGGTGCGTGAACAGCTCACGCGTGCTGCCGAGAGCGGCGCCCCACGCGACCTTGCGGCCGTAGCGGTGCTCGGCCTGGCGGGCGATCTCGATGCGCTCGTCCCGCGTCTCCTCACGCCACCGGGCGATGCGGCCCGACTCGGCCGCGGAGCGCGAGGCGTCGTCGAACTCGCCTTCCAGGTCCGCGAGCGTGCCGACGACCGTGATCTCCTCGCGGTCGATGATCACCTCGGGCGCGCCGGTGAACCAGCCGTCGGGCAGCCTGCCCGCGAACCACGCCGCCGCGTCGTCGGCCGACGGCAGGTCAGCCTGCTGCCAGCCACCTCTTCCTCGCCATCCACGTCCCATGTCCAACACCCCTGATTACTTGATTACGTTGTAACCGACGTTACGCCTGCAATCAGTCAGAGGGTGTTCGCCGTCAGCGAAGTGACCAGGGCATCTGCGGAAACAACGGGCCGGTCGCAGACGTAGCCGCGGCATACGTAGGCGGCCGGAGCCTCGTCGACCAACGGGCGGTCTTCCAGCAACGGCACGGAGCCCGGCTCACCGGACACGACGACGCCACCTCCGGGCACGTTCGCGACTGCGGTCGCCCACAGCGACGCACGGCGTGGGTCCTCGCCCGCGCCCACGACGGCCACCTGCAACGGGCCCGCGACCAGGGCTTCGGCGACGGTCAGCCAGTGGCCGGCGAACCGGGGCGCCCGAGCGGCCAGCAGGCCGGCACGCGTCACCGCGTCCGAAGCGGCACTCGCATAACGCGAAGAGCGCTCGGCACCGGACAGCAACGACGCCGTCAGCAAGGCCGAGGCCAGCGAGGACGCACCCGAGGGCGACGCGTTGTCGGTCGAGTCGGCCGGACGGCGCACCAACGCCTCCGCGTCATCTGCGGTGTCGTAGTAGGCGCCCGGTGAATCCGGCACGGCGAAACGAGAGAGAGCCGTGTCCAACAGGCCGCACGCCATGTCGAGCCACCGGATCGAGCCGGTCACCTGGTGCAACGCGAGCAGGCCATCGGCGAGGCAGCCGTAGTCCTCCAGCACGCCGAACGACGGCCCCGCGACACCGTCCCGCGAGGTCCGCAGCAGCCGGCCCTCGACCAGGTGCACCGAGGCCAGCAACGTCGCCGCCTCCGAGGCCGCGACGATCCACGACGGCTCGCCGAAGAAGGCGCCCGCCTCGGCCAAAGCCGCGATCGCCATGCCGTTCCACGCCGCGATCACCTTGTCGTCACGGCCCGGCTGCGCGCGCTCAGCACGACGAGCCAGCAACGACGCACGCACGTCCTCGCCCGGCTCTGACACGAACCTCAGCGTCGACTTGCCGTCCTCGAAGTTCGGCTCCTCGGTCACCCCGAACGCGGCGGCCGCATCCCCGAGTTCCTCGAACGACCACACGTAAGTCGAGCCCTCAACGCCCTCGGTGTCGGCGTCCAACGATGCCGCGAAGCCACCCTGGGCCGTGCGCAGGTCACGCAACAGGAAAGCCGCCGTGTCCCGCACAACCCGCTCGTAGCGTTCAGAGCCCGTTACCCGCGACAGATGCGTGTAGAAGCGGAGCAGCAAAGCGTTGTCGTACAACATCTTCTCGAAGTGCGGCACGACCCACGAGGCGTCGACGCTGTAGCGCGCGAACCCGCCGCCGAGCTGGTCGTACATGCCGCCGTTCGCCATCGCGTCGGCCGTCGAGGTGGCCATCGAGATCGCCTCGACCGAGCCGGTGCGTTCGTGGTGCCGCAGCAGGAACTCGACCACCATCGACGACGGGAACTTCGGCGCGCCACCGAATCCGCCGTTGCGCCGGTCGAACTCGCCCAGCAGCGACACCACCGCGCCCGCCAGCGCGTCGGAGTCCACAGCGGACGGTGGCAGTGGCGCGGTGTGGCGGGAGATCTCCTCCACCACAACGGAAGCCGACTCCAGGATGTCGTCGGGGCGCGAGGTCCACGCTTCCGACACCGCCTCGACGAGCTGCGTGAACGACGGCATGCCCTGGCGCGGCGACGGCGGGTAGTAGGTGCCGGCGTGGAACGGGCGCGCGTCCGGCGTCAGGAACACGGTCATCGGCCAGCCGCCGGAGCCGGTCATGGCCTGCGTGACCTCCATGTACACGGCGTCGACGTCCGGACGTTCCTCGCGATCCACCTTCACCGGGACGAACCGCGCGTTCACGAACGCCGCCACCGACTCGTCCTCAAAAGACTCGTGCGCCATCACGTGACACCAGTGGCAGGCCGCGTAGCCGACGGACAGCAGCACCGGGACGTTGCGCCGTCGTGCCTCCTCGAACGCCTCGGCGCCCCACGGCCACCAGTCGACCGGGTTGTCAGCGTGCTGCAGCAGGTACGGGCTGGTCGCGTCCGCAAGCCGATTGGTCATGCCAACCACAGTAAATGGGCAGCGCGGACAGCGACTCTCGATCAGACTCGACCTCGTGTTGCTGACCATGACCACGACCCACCAGCCGGCGACCGATCTCGGTCACCTGCTGCACAAACACCCGGACCGGGCCCAGTCGTTCTCGACGAGCTCGGGCACCGCGCACGTCTTCTACCCGAAGGCGTCGCCCGAGGAGTGCACGGTCGCCCTCCTGCTGGAGGTCGACCCCATCGCGCTCGTGCGAGGTCCTGGCAGCACGCTCACGCAATACGTCAACGACCGTCCGTACGCGGCCGGGTCGTTGCTCACCGTCGCACTCGGCAGCGTGTTCCGCACGGCCATGAACGGCCGCAGCGACAGCTTCCCCGAGCTCGCCCGGACGCCGATTCCGCTGGTCATCCGCGTTCCCGCGCTGCCGTACAAGCTCGCGGAGCGGCTGTTCACGCCGCTCGGCTGGACCGTAGAGGTCGCCGAGCACGGTGATTCGCGCTACGGCGACGTCACGCTGACCGGAACGCTCAAGGTCAGCGACGCCCTGAAGCACCTCTACGTGCTGCTGCCCGTGCTCGACGGCGGCAAGCACTACTGGGTCGCCGCCGACGAGGTCGACAAGCTGCTCAAGGCCGGTGACGGCTGGCTGTCGGCGCACCCGGACAAGGAGCTGATCACCACCAGGTACCTGGCGCGCAAGCGACCGCTGGTGCTGTCCGCGCTGGAACGGCTCGCCGAGGTCGACGAGGTCGAGCCGGAGGAGCTGGACAACGCGCTGGCCGAGCCGAAGATCTCCCTTGCCGCACAGCGCAAGGAGGCCGTGATCAAGGCGCTGAAGGAGGCACGGGCCAAGCGCGTGCTCGACCTCGGCTGCGGTGGCGGCGCGTTGCTGCGCGAGCTCGTCAAGGAGCCGGAGTTCACCGAGATCCACGGCGTCGACGTGTCCGCGAAGGCGTTGCAGGAGGCCGCGCGCAAGCTCCACCTGGACCGCATGTCCGACCGGCTGCGCGAGCGGATCACGTTGCGGCAGTCGGCGTTGACCTACGCCGACACCGAGCTCGCCGGCTATGACGCGGCGGTGCTGATGGAGGTCGTCGAGCACGTCGACCCGTCGCGCCTGCCCGCGCTGGAGCACTCGGTGTTCGTCGTGGCACGCCCTGCTGTCGTTCTGGTGACCACGCCGAACGTCGAGTACAACCCGCTCTTCGAAACGTTGCCGGAAGGCCAGATGCGCCATTCCGACCACCGTTTCGAATGGACTCGCGCCGAGTTCGCGGAGTGGGCGGACGGCGTTGCGTCACGACGTGGCTACCGCGTGCGTCATGTGCCGATCGGGCCGGAGGACGCCGACCGCGGCGCGCCGACCCAGATGGCCGTGTTCAGCTCGGAGGACGAGAACTGATGGACCTGAAGATTCCTGACCTGTGTCTGGTGGTGCTGATCGGCGCCTCGGGCTCTGGCAAGTCCACGTTCGCGCGCAAGCACTTCCTCCCCACCCAGGTGCTGTCGAGCGACTACTTCCGCGGGCTCGTGGCCGACGACGAGAACGACCAGTCGGCGTCCGCGGCGGCGTTCGACGTGCTGCACTACGTCGCCGCCAAGCGGCTGGAGGCCGGGCGCGTCACGGTGATCGACGCGACGAACGTGCAGGCGCCCGACCGGGCGAAACTGATCGAGGTCGCGAGGAAGGCGAACGTGCTGCCGGTCGCGATCGTGCTGGACACGCCGACCGACGTGTGCCTGCGGCGCAACGCTTCCCGGCCGGACCGCGACTTCGGCGCGCACGTCGTGAAACGGCACCGGGCCGCGTTGCAGCGGTCGCTGAAGTTCCTCGGCAAGGAGGGGTTCAAGCGCGTGCACGTGCTGCGCTCCGAGTCCGAAGTGGACAGCGCGGTGGTCGTGTACGAGCGTCTGCTCAACGACCTCAGGCACGAGACCGGGCCGTTCGACGTGATCGGTGACGTGCACGGCTGCCGCGCTGAGCTGGAGGAGCTGCTGGTCGAGCTCGGGTACTCGCTGGTCCGCGACGCCGAAGGACGCGCGGTCGACGCCGTTCCGCCTGCCGGGCGCAAAGCGGTCTTCGTGGGCGACCTCGTGGACCGCGGACCGGACACGCCTGGCGTGGTGCGGCTCGTGATGGGCATGGTCGCGAACGGCCACGGGTTCTGCGTCTGCGGAAACCACGAGCAGAAGCTGGTGCGAGCACTGCGCGGCAAGAACGTCCAGGTGCGGCACGGCCTCGCCGAGTCGCTCGCGCAGTTCGCCGCCGAGGACCAGGACTTCCGCCGCCAGGCCGAGAAGTTCTGCGACGGGCTGGTGGCGCACTACGTGCTGGACGGCGGAAACCTCGTCGTCGCGCACGCCGGTCTGCCGGAGCGCTACCACGGCCGCGCTTCCGCACGTGTGCGCAGCTTCGCGCTGTACGGCGACACGACCGGAGAGACCGACGAGTACGGACTCCCCGTGCGCTACCCGTGGGCGAACGAGTACCGCGGCACCGCGATGGTGTTGTACGGCCACACTCCAACGCCTGAAGCAGAGTGGATCAACAACACCATGTGCCTCGACACAGGTGTGGTGTTCGGCGGAAAGCTGACCGCGCTGCGCTACCCGGAGCGCGAGGTCGTGTCCGTCAAGGCGCACCAGGTCTGGTACGAGCCGGTGCGGCCGTTGGTCGCGCCTGTCGTCGAGCGCGCGCCGGACGTGCTGGCGTTGAGCGACGTCACGGGCCTGCGCCGGATCGAGACGTCGCTGATGGGTGCCGTCACGATCCGCGCGGAGCAGTCCGCGTCGGCCTTGGAGGTCATGAGCCGGTTCGCGATCGATCCGCACGACCTGCTGTACCTGCCGCCGACGATGGCGCCGACCGCGACTTCGCAGCGGGACGACGTGCTGGAACACCCGGTGGAGGCGTTCGCGGAGTACGCGGCGGCCGGCGTCTCTTCGGTGATCTGCGAAGAGAAGCACATGGGCTCGCGTGCGGTGTTGTTGGTGCGCAAGGAAGGCGGCGCGATCTACACCCGCACCGGGCGCGCCTTCTTCGACGGCGCACTGGGTTCCGAACTGCTGGACCGCGTGCGTTCGGCCTGCGCCGGCCTGTTCGACGAGTTCTCGACGGACTGGCTGCTGATCGACGCCGAGCTGATGCCGTGGAACGCCAAGGCCTCCGCGCTGATCCGCGAGCAGTACGCGGCGGTCGGGGCGGCCGCCGGTGGCGCGCTGCCGGTGGCGGTCGGAGCACTGGAGTCGGCTGCTGCCCGCGGTGTGGACGTGGCGGAACTGCTGGCACGCACGTCCCAGCGCGCGTCGAACGCCGCGGCCTACCGGGAGGCGTACGAGCGGTACTGCTGGCCGGTCACGGGGCTGGACGACGTGCGGATCGCGCCGTTCCAGCTGCTGGCGGCCGAGGGGCAGACGTTCCACGACCGCTCACACCTGTGGCACCTGGAGACGCTGAGCCGGCTGGAAGGACCGCTGTTCCAGCAGACCCGGCACCTCGTGGTCGACACCGCGGATCCCGCCGCCGGCGTGAAGTGGTGGGAGGAGCTGACCGCGGACGGCGGCGAGGGCATGGTCGTGAAACCGCTGTCGAACTCGGCTGCGCGCGTGCAGCCGGGCGTGAAGGTGCGCGGGCGTGAGTACCTGCGGATCATCTACGGCCCGGACTACACCTCAACGTCGAACCTCGCGCGGCTGCGGAAGCGCGGTCTGGGCCGCAAGCGCGGCCTCGCTCTGCGCGAGTACGCCCTGGGCATCGAGGCCCTGGAACGCGTCGCACGCGGCGAACCGTTGTGGCGGGTGCACGAGTGCGTCTTCGGCGTGCTCGCGCTGGAGTCGGAACCGGTGGACCCACGACTGTGATCCTCGAAGCCGTGATCGGGTCGCACGCCTACGGGCTCGCGACCGACGAGTCCGATGTGGACAGACGAGGGGTGTTCGTCGCGCCCACGGAGTCGTTCTGGCGCCTGGAGAAACCCCCGACCTCGGTCGAGGGCCCGTCGCCCGAACAGCTCAGCTGGGAGGTCGAGCACTTCTGCAAGCTGGGCCTGAAGTCGAACCCGACGGTGCTCGAAACGCTGGTGAGCCCGCTGATCGAGATCAGCACGCCGATGGGAGAGGAACTGCAGGCGCTGCTGCCCGCGTTCCTCTCCCGGTACGCGGTGCGCGCCTACACCCGCGCGACGGAGATGCAGCTGTCGCGCGCGGGCCGGAACCTGAAACCCAAGCAGCTCATGCACGTAGTGCGGCTGCGCCTGGTGGGCCTGCACCTGATGCGAACGGGCGAACTGTCCATCTCGGCGGACCGCTCGTTGCTCGCGATCCGCGACGGCTCGATGTCCTGGGACGACGCGGTTTCGTGGGCACACCGGCTGGGCGACGAACTCGCCGCGGCGAACGGCCCGCTGCCGGAGGAACCCGACCGGGCGCGGGTTGAGGACTGGTTGATGTCGGTGCGCAGGAGGATGTTGTGAGCTACGAGGTTCCAGACCTGAGCGCGGTCGTGGCGGAGCAGTCGCACGGCCTGCTCTTCGCGACCGTGTCCGGCGCGCACCTGTACGGATTCCCGTCCCGCGACTCGGACGTGGACCTGCGCGGCGTGCACGTCCTGCCGCTCGCGGAGATCGTCGGGCTGCGGCACGGCCCGGAGACCAAGGAACGGATGTGGGTGCGCGACGGCGTCGAGATCGACCTCGTCACCCACGACGTGCAGAAGTTCTGCCGCCTGCTCACCCGCCCCAACGGCTACGTGCTGGAACAGCTGCTCTCGCCCCTGGTCGTGCACACCACGGACGGACACCGAAAACTCGCCGACCTCGCCGCGGGGTGCCTGACCTCCCGGCACGGCCACCACTACCGGGGCTTCGCGGCCACCCAATGGCGCCTGTTCGAACGGACCGGCGAAATCAAGCCGCTGCTCTACACGTTCCGCGCCCTGCTGACCGGCGTGCACCTGCTGCGCACCGGCGAGGTGCTCGCGCACCTGCCGACGTTGCTGGACAAGCTCGACGGGCCGGACTACCTGACCGCGCTCATCGAGGCCAAGATCCTCGGCGAGCACCGCGCGCTGGCGGGCGTGCCGGAGCGGCCGGCTCCCGAACGGCTGGAGGCGGACCTCGCGCACTGGCAGGAGCAGCTGCGGGAGGCGCGCGAGACCACCGACCTGCCCGAGCACCCACCCGCGTTCGAGGCGGTGCACGAGTTCGTGGTGGCGACACGACTCGGCTGACACGACCCAGTCGGGGTCGGCTCGACTCGTGCGCACTGGTCTCGGCACTCGTGTGCACCGGCCCGGCTCAGGTGGACTGGCCTCGACTCGGGTGGACTGGCCTCGGCTCGCGTGCACCGGCCTCGGCACTCGTGCGCACCGGCCTCGGCTCAGGTGCACCGGCCTCGGCTCAGGTGCACCGGCCCGGCTCAGGTGCACCGGCCTCGGCTCAGGTGGACTGGCCTCGACTCGGGTGACCTGGCCTGGGCTGTGTGAACTGACGTCGGCTCGTGTGAACTGACGTCGACCCGATCCGAGCCCCGCCCCCCGCGCTTCCTTACCTTGCGGAACGAGCGAAACGCGTTTTGGGTTCCCGGCTATCCACAGGTTATCCCGCTCAGCGTTTTCGCAGGTCAGCGAGCCGCAATCTGTGGACAACTTGAGATCTTGAAATTGAGGGAGCGTTCCGTCCTGCTTCGCCGAGCACTCCGTCCTGCTTCGAGGAGCGCTCAGTCCCGCTTCTTCGGCTCAGCAGAAGCCGAGGAAGACGGCTCAGCCGCGCCCTCCGCGGGCTTCTCCGCCGCCGCGACCGGCTCGACCGGCGCGCCCGGCTCGACCGGCTCGTCGAACGACGCCGGCACGCGCTTGAGGTGCTTGTTCATCGACTTGACGAGGAAGAAGACCGCGATGAAGAAGACGATCAGCAGGACGAGGCCGACCGGGGAGGACTTGCCGAAGTCCTCACCCTGGCCGCCCTTGTCGTTGTTCGTGTTCGACGGCTGCACGGCGACGATGGCCACCGTGCTGCTGAGGTCGAAGTCTTGCGAAGGGGTCACCCCTAGACCTTAACTCCGGCGAACAGGTCGTTCTCCGGCAGCGTCGAGTCGACCAGGGAGCGCACGAGTTCGTACTCCTCGGTCGGCCAGACGTCGCGCTGCAGGTCCATCGGGATCGCGAACCAGCGGCTGGTCGGGTCGATCTGGGTCGCGTGCGCCTTCAGGGCCTCGTCGCGGACGTCGAAGTAGTCCGCGCACTCGACCTGCGTGGTCACGCGGTCCATCACGTCGGGACGGTCGGCGTCCCAGTTCGCGAGCCATTCGGTGTAGGGAGACTCCATGCCGCGGGCTTCCATGGCCTCGTGGAACGCCAGGAGCTTGGCGCGCGAGAAGCCGTGCCCGTAGTAGACCTTCTGGGTCTCCCACGGCGAGCCCAGCGAGGGCTCGAACGACGGGTCGGCGGCGGCGTCGAGCGCTGCCATCGAGATCTCGTGCGTGCGGATGTGGTCCGGGTGCGGGTACCCCCCGTTTTCGTCATACGTCACCACGACGTGCGGGCGGAAGTCCCTGATCGCTTCTACGAGGGACGGCACCGACTCCTCCAGCGGCACGAGGGCGAAGCAGCCCTCTGGCAGCGGCGGCTTCGGGTCGCCCTCCGGCAGACCTGAGTCCTTGAAGCCCAGCCAGCGGTGCTGGATGCCGAGGATCTTGGCCGCGCGGGCCATTTCCTCCCGGCGGACCTCGATGATGTTCTCGAGCACGTCCGGCCTGTCCATCGCCGGGTTGAGGATGCTGCCCGCGCCACCGTCGGTACAGGTCACGACCATCACGTCGTGCCCTTCGGCGATGTAGCGAGCCATCGAGGCCGCGCCCTTGCTCGACTCGTCGTCGGGATGTGCGTGCACTGCCATAAGGCGCAGCTTTTCGGCCATGACCCCCGTGGTCCTCCTGTGTCAACGGTCCTGCGACACTCATCAACTGAACGCCGGGCACCATTGTTCCCCAGAGTCCGAGGAGGGCGCGGAGAAGTGGCACAGCGCGCGCTTCCTGAGGGGCGCTACAGCAAAACGGGTCGCAAGCCGCTGTCCAGGTGGACGCGCTGGGCGTTACTCGCTGTAGCGGTGGCGGTGGGTGCCCTGGTCGCCTTCGTGGGTTACCGAAATCTCGGCACAAAGCCGATCGAGGCCAAGCAGACCGCGTTCAACTTCCTCGGCGACGACCGCGTACAGGTCAGTTTCGAGGTTTCCCGAGATCAACCAGAGCGTGCGGCTGTCTGCATCATTCGGGCCCGATCCAAGGACGGGGACGAAGCGGGCAGACGCGAAGTTCTGGTCCCGCCGGGAAATGCCCTCGTCGTCGAGACAACAGTTCTCCGCACCTCGAAGCCGCCGGTCACCGGCGAGGTCTTCGGGTGCTCCTACCAGGTTCCCCCCTACTTGTCCACGAGCTAGCGGCCAAGCGGGTGATCTGCGGTTTAAACGGCGAGATGGGGAACAAATCGCCGTCGCTGAGCGTTGTCTCCGTGTTACTATTGCCGCTCAAGCACGGCCCCGGCGCGGGCCGTGTTTTTCCGTTCCGGGCCCACGGCCCGGGAACTATCTGGTGACACGTGTGCACCAGAGCAAGACGAGGAGTTGGTGACCGTGAGCGACACCCAGGTGACCTGGCTGACCCAGGAGGCCTACGACCGGCTCAAGGCTGAGCTGGACGAACTTATCGCGTACCGCCCGGTCATGGCTGCCGAGATCAACGCTCGCCGCGAAGAGGGCGACCTCCGCGAGAACGGTGGCTACCACGCGGCTCGCGAGGAGCAGGGCAAGCAGGAGGCGCGCATCCGCCAGCTGCACGAGCTGCTCCAGGCCGCCAAGGTCGGCGAGGCTCCCACCACGAAGGGTGTCGCGGCGCCGGGCACGGTGCTCACGATCCGCTACGAAGGCGACGACGAGGCCGAGACCTTCCTGCTGGCGACCCGCGAAGAGGGCGCGCACGGCGAGATGGAGGTCTACTCCCCGCTGTCGCCGCTCGGCAAGGCACTGAACGGCGCGAAGGACGGCGAGACCGTGTCCTACGAGCTGCCCAACGGCAAGCAGCAGAAGGTCACGCTGATCTCCGCGGTTCCTTACCAGTCGTAGTCACGCCACAAACGTACGAAGGGGCGGTCACCTCGGTGGCCGCCCCTTCACGCGTTCCAGGAGCGGCCGCACGCGTGGGGGCACGGGCGTGGAGAGCGCGATCGACGTGGAGAGTCGCCGCACGTGCGGCACGTCCACGATGTGATCGACCACGCGCTGCAGGTCCGCGTTCGACCTGGCGACCATTCTCACGAAGAGATCGCCCTGGCCGGTCGTCGCGTGCACCTCGCACACCTCGCTGATCGCGGCCAGCCCCTCGCACACTTCGGCTCGCCGGCCCTGCGCGATCTCGACCGTCGCGAACGCCGTCAGCCCGTAGCCCATCGCGCCGAGGTCGAGCGCCGGCGGGAACCCGGTGAGCACGCCGCGGTCGACCAACCGGTCCAGCCGGGCCTGCACGGTTCCCCGCGCGACCCCCAGCCGGCGCGAGCATTCGAGGACGCCGAGCCGCGGCTCGTCGGTGAGCAGCAACAGCAGCCGCGCGTCCAGTTCGTCGACTGGCTGGTCAGAGTGCTCACTCTGCTGATCGTTGACCACAGATCACTATACAAACTGCGCAGCAAAATCGCTGACTGTTGCTCACCCTGCTAGGTCGAATCATGCTGTGGAGCATGACGCAGCAGCTTGACGACGTGAGCTACGACCAGCTCCGGCAGCTCGTGGGGTTGGTCGACTACGACGCAACCAAGGACCCCTTCCCCGTGCGCTCCATGGACGCCGTGGTGTTCGTCGCGGGCAACGCCACCCAGACCGCCTGGCTCTACCAGGTGGCGTTCGGCATGGAGCTCGTGGCCTACGCGGGCCCCGAGACCGGTCAGCGCTCCCACAAGTCGTTCGTGCTGAAGTCGGGCTCGGCCCGCTTCGTGATCCACGGCGGCGTGCTGCCCGGCTCCGAGCTCCTCGACCACCACCGCCGCCACGGCGACGGCGTGATCGACCTGGCGCTGGAGGTCGGCGATGTCGACCAGTGCATCAAGCACGCACGCGCACAGGGCGCGACCGTGCTGGAAGAGCCGCACGACGTGTCGGACGAGCACGGCACGGTGCGTCTCGCGGCCATCGCGACCTACGGCGAGACTCGCCACACGCTCGTGGACCGTTCCAAGTACAAGGGCCCCTACCTGCCCGGCTACGTGGCCAGGACTTCCTCCGTGAAGCGCCCCGAGGGTGCTCCGAAGCGCCTGTTCCAGGCCGTCGACCACTGCGTCGGCAACGTCGAGCTCGGCAAGATGGACTACTGGGTCGAGTGGTACAACCGCGTCATGGGCTTCGTGAACATGGCGGAGTTCATCGGCGACGACATCGCCACCGACTACTCGGCGCTGATGTCCAAGGTCGTCTCGAACGGCAACCACCGCGTCAAGTTCCCGCTGAACGAGCCGGCGGTCGCGAAGAAGAAGTCGCAGATCGACGAGTACCTCGAGTTCTACGAGGGCGCGGGCGTGCAGCACATCGCGCTGGCGACCAACGACATCATCAAGACCGTCACGGCCATGCGCGACGCGGGCGTGGAGTTCCTGGACACGCCGGACTCCTACTACGACGACCCGGAGCTGCGTGCCCGCATCGGCGAGGTCCGCGTGCCGATCGAAACGCTGAAGGAACACCGCATCCTGGTCGACCGCGACGAGGACGGCTACCTGCTGCAGATCTTCACCAAGCCGATCGGCGACCGCCCGACCGTCTTCTACGAACTGATCGAGCGCCACGGCTCGCTGGGCTTCGGCAAGGGCAACTTCAAGGCCCTTTTCGAGGCGATCGAGCGCGAACAGGAGCGACGCGGCAACCTCTGATGGCGATCCCCCGGTAGGCTGCCTTACGGGGGACTCACATCGCGGGGAGGTGGCATGGCACTCGTACGACGCGTGGCCGCAGTGATTCCGCTGGTCGGAGCCGTGACCACGGCTGCGGCACTGACCGGAGCGGCGTTCCTGACCGTGGCGCACGCCGGCTGCGACGAGGCCGGCCGCTTCGTCCGCACCGGCGACTCGATCCAGTTCGTCGGCGGCTGTGTCAACGGCGCCGACCTTCCGGCGGCGCCGACGGCCGAGGCCGAGGACGTGGATCGGTTCGGCGGCTCCAAGAAGCCATAACGCGCTGAGGGCGTCTGCAAGTACTGCCAACTCGAAGTCGGCGGTACTTGCAGACGCCCTTTCGCACGTCAGGAACTAGCCCAGCGCCTCGATCAGGTCGGCCACCAGGTCGTCACCGGACTCGATGCCCACCGACACGCGCACCAGGTCCGCCGGCACCTCCAGCATCGACCCGGCGGTCGACGCGTGCGTCATCTTCCCGGGGTGCTCGATCAGCGACTCGACGCCGCCCAGCGACTCGGCCAGCGTGAACAGCTTGGTCCGTGCGCAGACCTCCAGCGCCGCGGCCTCGCCACCCTCGACGAGGAACGACACCATGCCGCCGAACCGGCGCATCTGCTTGGCCGCGACGGCGTGGCCGGGGTGCGACTCCAGACCGGGGTAGATCACCTTCCGGACGCGCGGGTGCCGCGTGAGGGCCTCGGCAACCAGTTCGGCGTTGTCGGAGTGCTTCTCCATGCGCAGCTCGAGGGTCTTGATGCCGCGCAACGTCAGGTAGGCGTCGAACGGGCCGGGCACCGCGCCGGCGCCGTTCTGCAGGAAGCCGAACGCCGCGTCGAGCTCCTCGTCGGAGGTGATGAGGGCGCCGCCCACGATGTCGGAGTGGCCGCCGACGTACTTGGTCGTCGAGTGCAGGACCACGTCCGCGCCCAGCTCCAGCGGGGTCTGCAGGGCGGGTGATGCGAAGGTGTTGTCGACGACGAGCTTGGCGCCCGCGTCGTGCGCGACGGAGGCGATGGCCGCGATGTCGCCGATGTTCAGCAGCGGGTTGGTCGGCGTCTCGATCCACACGAGCTTCGTCGCGGGCGTGATGGCCGCGCGGATGGCGTCCACGTCGGAGACCGGCGCGGGCGAGTGGGTGACGCCCCACTGCGAGAAGACCTTGTCGATCAGCCGGAACGTGCCGCCGTAGGCGTCGTTCGGGATGACGATGTGGTCGCCCGGCCTGAGGAACGTGCGCAGCGCCGCGTCCGTCGCACCCATGCCGGAGGAGAACGCACGGCCGAAACGCCCGCGTTCGAGCGAGGCGAGGCAGGTCTCCAGCGCGCGGCGGGTCGGGTTGCCGGTGCGCGAGTACTCGAAGCCCTCACGCAGCCCGCCCACGCCGTCCTGGGCGTACGTGGACGTCGCATAGATGGGCACGTTCACCGCACCCGTGGTCGGGTCCGGGTCCTGACCGGCGTGGATCGCCCTGGTGGCGAAGCCGTATGGGGTGCTCATGTCCGAAGGGTACTCACCCATCTGGCGGTCGACGGCAAGAGTCCAAGCAGTGAACCGGCCAGTGCGAACAGGAGCGTGAGCATCACGACGTCCTGCAGGCCGATCGCGTGGAACACCGCCACCGTGCTGATGAACCCGGTCACGTCGGCCGCGGTCAGGCCCACCTGCACCAGCAGGAGCACCGTGCCCGCGGGGATCAGGAACCGGCCGAGGCCCACCCGCAGGCACAGCAACGCACCGCCCGCCATCAGCAGCACCACCGCGAGTCCCTGCACCCCCAGGGCCAGCTGGAACTGGAAGACCTGGAAGGCCACCGAGACGATCCGCCCCATCTCGGTGAGCTGCCAGATCATGCCGATCAACAGCGCCAGGCCTGCCACGAGGGCCAGCAGGCCACCGAGAACACCCGTCGCACCAGAAGGACGAGGCCCAGGAAACGGGCCAGCCCCCGGCCACTGGGAAGTGACCGGGGGCTGGTACGGCTGCTGAGGGTTCACCAACCCTGCTGCTGCTGCTGTCCGTAACCCTGCTGCGGCGGCTGGCCGTAGCCACCCTGCTGCGGGGGCTGCTGCTGCGGGTAACCGCCGGTGCCCGGCTGCTGCGGGTAGCCACCGGTGCCGCCGTACGGCGACGCGGTCTCCGGGGCGTTGATCACGATGGACTTCATGATCTTGTCCGCCCAGGTCTGCTTCTTGGGCTCCCACAACGGGGCGAAGAAGCCCGCGTAGCACGGCAGGGCGTCGACGACGTGGCACAGCTGGCGCACGAACGTCGTACCGCCGCCGAGCGGCTGCATGGTCTCCTCGGAGACCAGCTTGATCTTCGCGATCTTCTTGCCGATCGACTGACCGGTCTGCCCCTGCTTGATCACCGTGTTCCAGATGATGAAGCCGAAGTTCGCCAGCCACACCAGCGCACCCAGGAAGAGGATGCCGGGAGCGTCAGCGCCGACCGCGATGCCCACGATGATGTAGTACAGGATCGTCGCGACGACCGAGGGCGCCGCGATGTCGATCAGGTAGCCGACGAAGCGCGAGCCCCACTCCGCGTAGCCCGTGGGCGGCGGCGGAACCATGCCGTAACCGGCGGGCGCGCCACCGTACGCGGGCTGGCCGTACTGCTGCTGCGGCTGGCCGTACGGGTTCGACTGCGGAGCACCGTAAGGCTGCTGCGGCTGACCGTAGGGCTGCTGCTGCTGCGGCTGGCCGTAGGGCTGCTGCTGTGGCTGGCCGTACGGGTTCGACTGCGGAGCGCCGTAGGGCTGCTGCTGCGGAGCGCCGTACGGGGGCGGCGGCTGCTGGGCGGGGAACCCGCCAGAGCCGGGTCCCTGTGCCGGGAAGCCACCCGAACCGGGGGCTGCCGACGGCGGCACCTGTCCGGGGCTGACGACCTGGGTGGCGTCCGCGTTGTGCTGCGGTGCGGCGGGTGCCTGACCAGGCGAGACGACCTGCGTCGCGTCCGGGTTCGGGTTCGCCGCGGACGGCTGGCCACCTCCCGGGACGATCTGCGTGGCGTCCGCGTTGGGCTCCTGCTGCGGCTGACCGCCGAACTGGTTTCCTGGCGGCTGCGGAGCGTTCATCCGGTTTCCAACCCCCTTGGCTGGGCCGTGTACGAGTAAGACTGATGATGATCTGGGGCGTCACGCTATCGGACGCACCCGCCTCTACGCTCAGCGACCAGCCAAGAACCCCAGAATGTCCTGCCGAGTTACGACTCCGGCAGGCTTTCCGTCCTCCAGGACGAGGGCCGCGTCCGCGTTCGAGAGCGCGTTCATGGCGATTCCGACGGGCTCACCGGCGCCGAGCGTGGGTAGCGGCGGCGACATGTGCTTGTCGAGCCGGTCCGACAGCTGGGCCTTGCCGGTGAACAGCGCGTCGAGCAGGTCGCGCTCGTTGACCGCGCCGGCGACCTCTGCGGCCATGATGGGCGGCTCGGCGTTGACGACCGGCATCTGCGAGACACCGAACTCGCGCAGGATCGCGACCGCGTCACCGACGGTCTCGTTCGGGTGCGCGTGGACCAGGTCGGGGAGCATGCCGCCCTTGCGCCGCAGCACGTCGCCGACGGTCGCGCCGGTCGAGTCCGGCGGGAGGAAGCCGTAGGACGCCATCCAGCGGTCGTTGAAGACCTTGGACAGGTAGCCGCGGCCACCGTCGGGGAGGATCACGACCACGACGGCGTCTTCCGGCAGGTCCCTCGCGACGCGCAACGCCGCGGCGGCCGCCATCCCGCAGGAACCGCCGACCAGCAGGCCCTCCTCGCGGGCGAGGCGGCGGGTGACGTCGAACGAGTCCGCGTCCGAGACCTCGACGATCTGGTCGCAGATGGTCTTGTCGTAGGCCTCCGGCCAGAAGTCCTCACCGACGCCCTCGACGAGGTACGGGCGGCCGGTGCCGCCGGAGTAGACGGAGCCTTCCGGGTCCGCGCCGATGACCTGCACGGCGCCGTCCGAGACCTCCTTGAGGTAGCGGCCGGTGCCGGAGATCGTGCCGCCGGTGCCGACGCCCGCGACGAAGTGCGTGATCTTGCCTGCGGTCTGGCGCCAGATCTCGGGGCCGGTCTGGTGGTAGTGGCTCGCCGGGTTCTCGGGGTTCGAGTACTGGTCCGGCTTCCACGCGCCGGGGATCTCGCGGACCAGCCGGTCGGAGACGTTGTAGTACGAGTCCGGGTGCTCGGGCGCGACGGCGGTCGGGCACACCACGACCTCGGCGCCGTAGGCCTTGAGGACGTTGCGCTTGTCCTCGCTGACCTTGTCGGGGCACACGAACACGCACTTGTAGCCCTTGCGCTGGGCGACCAGCGCGAGCCCGACTCCGGTGTTGCCGGAGGTCGGCTCGACGATCGTGCCTCCTGGCTGAAGCTCGCCGGACTTCTCCGCGGCCTCGACCATGCGCAGCGCGATGCGGTCCTTCACGCTGCCGCCGGGGTTCAGGTACTCGACCTTGGCCAGCACCGTGGCCTTGATTCCCGTGGTCAGGGAGTTGAGCTTCACCAACGGCGTGTTGCCGACCAGATCGACGACGTGCTCGACGTACTCCACCGGACTACTCCCCACTCCCACTCTTCGAGATAGCGGAACGAAGCCTAGCTCTAGTCGCTGCGGAGGCTAATTCGAACAGCGGAACCGACGATTCCCCTGGAAAGGGGGTGTTGCGGATGATCGGACTGAGGACACTGCGAGCGGTGGCGATGACCGCCGCGACGCTCGGAGGTCTCTCGGGCGCGCTGGTCGGGTTGCTGAACGAGCAGGGCAGACGTGCTCGGACGGCCATCGGCGTGCTGGAGCACCTGTGGCCCGCACCGGACGGCGTCTACCGGGACGACGGCAGCGATCCGCTGCGGCTGGCGGTGCTCGGCGACTCGATGGCGGTGGGCGTCGGTGTGACGCATCCCTCGCAGATGCCGGGTGTGCTGCTGGCCGGCGCGCTGGCCGAGGAGGCCGAACGGCCCGTGCGCCTGTCCACCTACGCCATCAGCGGCTCGACCACGCGCGACCTGGTGCCGCAGGTCGACGCGGCCGTGCAGGACGCGCCCCAGGTGGCGCTGATCATCATCGGTGCGAACGACGTGACGTCGAAGATGGGCGTCCGCGAGTCCGCTTCGCTGCTGGGCGAGCAGGTGCGGAGGTTGCGCGCCGCCGGGTGCGGTGTCGTCGTCGGGACCTGCCCCGACCTCGGGATCGTGCGGCCGATCCCCCAGCCGTTGCGGATGATCGGGCACCAGTACAGCGTGCGGCTGGCGGCGGCGCAGACCGCCGAGGTGTCGCGGGCGGGTGGCGTGCCGGTGTCGCTGGGCAACCTGCTGGCGCCCGAGTTCATGGCACGGCACGTCGACATGTTCAGCTCGGACCGCTTTCACCCCAGCGCGGCCGGCTACGAGGCAGCGGCCGGCGTGCTGCTGGCACCGTTGTGCCAGGTCGCGGGACTGTGGTCGGTCTGGATCGCGCCCGCGTTGCCGGTGCGATCGGCGGCCGCCCTGGCCGTGCGGCCGTCACGCCTGCCCGGATGGCTGCAAAGACGGCACGCGTGAGTTCCGGAATTCTCGTCACGTGCGCTGGCCGGGGTGAGCGGGCGTTAACTAGGCTCGACGGCAACCTTGACTCTCAACGAGGAGTTTCGTGATGCCTGAGGCCGTGATCGTCTCCGCCGCCCGCTCCCCCATCGGCCGGGCGGGCAAGGGCTCCCTGAAGGACCTGCGCCCGGACGACCTGGCCGCACGGATGGTGCAGGCGGCGCTGGACAAGGTGCCGCAGCTCGACCCCGCGCAGATCGACGACCTGATGCTCGGCTGCGGCCTGCCCGGCGGCGAGCAGGGCTTCAACATGGCGCGCGTCGTGTCCGTGCTGCTCGGCCAGGACTCGCTGCCCGGCACGACCGTCACGCGGTACTGCGCTTCTTCGCTGCAGACCACGCGCATGGCCCTGCACGCCATCAAGGCGGGCGAGGGCGACGTGTTCATCTCGGCCGGCGTCGAGATGGTGTCGCGGTTCGCCAAGGGCAGCTCCGACTCGTGGCCGGACACGCACAACCCGCTCTTCGGCGACGCCGAGGCGCGCACGGTCGCCACCGCCACTTCGGGCGCTTCGGAGTGGGTCGACCCGCGTTCGCTGGACGTCGTGCCGGACGTCTACATCCCGATGGGCCAGACCGCCGAGAACCTGGCGCTGCTCAAGGGCGTCTCGCGCCAGGAGATGGACGAGTTCGGCGTCCGCTCGCAGAACCTCGCCGAGAAGGCCATCGCCGACGGCTTCTGGGCCCGCGAGATCACCCCGGTGACGCTGCCCGACGGCACGGTCGTCTCTTCCGACGACGGCCCGCGCGCCGGCGTGACGTACGAGGCCGTTTCCCAGCTGAAGCCGGTCTTCCGCCCCGACGGCCGCATCAACGCCGGCAACTGCTGTCCTTTGAACGACGGTGCCGCGGCCCTCGTGATCATGTCCGACACGAAGGCGCGCGAACTCGGCATCACGCCGCTCGCCCGGATCGTGTCCACGGGCGTCTCCGGCCTGTCGCCGGAGATCATGGGCCTCGGCCCGGTGGAGGCGTCGAAGCGCGCACTGGCCCTGGCCGGGTTGTCGGTTTCCGACATCGACCTCGTGGAGATCAACGAGGCGTTCGCCGCCCAGGTGATTCCGTCCTACCAGGACCTCGGAATCGATTTGGATCGTTTGAACGTGAATGGTGGCGCAATTGCCGTCGGTCACCCGTTCGGCATGACCGGCGCGCGCATCACCACGACCTTGATCAATTCGCTGCAGTTCCACGACAAGCAGTTCGGCCTGGAGACCATGTGCGTCGGCGGTGGTCAGGGCATGGCGATGGTCATCGAGCGCCTCAGCTGAGTTGGAATTTCCGCTCAAGATCTGCAAATTGACGCTTGCAAGTAGCTCCGCTTCACCCGAACGGAGCTACTTGCCTGCCCCCTTTCTGCCGATGAGATGAATCGTCGCGCAACGGCGTCATCCGGCGAGGGGAAGTCCGTCCCTACCGTTGAGCAAGGAGGGTCGGACATGCCGTACGTGTGGTGGCAAAGCGAATACGACCTGCAATGCCATGCTTTCTCCCTCGACCAAGCCAACGACGCGCGCAGCTTTTACGAGGCCGTCTGCGAACACTCCGTGCCTGATGAACGGGTGTCGCGGGCCCAGGTGGGCGCCCTTTGCACGACCTGCCTGATCAAGGTGGGCACCGAGATCCCGGACGTGCGCTGGCGGGCCTAAGCCCGTTTCATGCCGACCGAGACCGGTGCGCTCTCGACGAATCCGTGCCGCTCGTAAAGCCGACGGCCGGGCGGGTCGGCCAGCAGGTTGACGTACGCGTTCGGCGCCACTTCGCCTATGCGCTTCAGCAACGCGGCCATGATCGCGTCGCCGATGCCTTTGCGTTGATGGTCGGGCAACACCGCCATGTCGATGATGTGGAAGTACCAGCCGCCATCACCGAGCACGCGTCCCATGCCGACGGTTTCACCGGATTCCACGTGAATGACGCATGCGCTCGCCCACGCGCCGTTGATGCCGTTCTCGGCTTCCTCGCGCGTTCGCGCACTCAGGCCGGACTCCTTGCGCAGACGCAGGTAGTCGTCGACGGCCGGCGGTTCCATCTCCAAGCGGTACGCATGATCCACGCGTTCCAGCCTACAAACGCCGGAGGGGCGCCCCGCCGCAGCGGAACGCCCCTCCGGGAAACCCTGACGTCAGTCCGAGTTGAAGTACGACAGCAGGCGCAGGATCTCGGTGTACAGCCACACGAGGGTGACGGTGAGACCGAACGCGATCTGCCACGCGTACTTGGCCGGCACGCCGGCCCGGATCGCCTGGTCCGCCGCGTCGAAGTCGATCAGGAAGCTGAACGCCGCCAAGCCGATGCAGACGAGGCTGAAGATGATGGCGATCGTGCCGCCGGAGCGGATGCCGATGCCGCCGCCACCGTTGAAGAAGCTCAGGATCAGGTTGAAGAGCATCAGCACGCCGACGCCGATGATGGCGCCGGTGATCCACTTGGTGAACTTCGGGGTGACGCGGATCGCGCCGGTCTTGTAGACCACGAGCATGCCGAAGAACACGCCGAGCGTGCCGATCACGGCCTGGCCGATCACCGCGATGCCGTTGCCGGGCACCACGTTGTCGAGCGCGCGGCCGATGATGTAGCTGATGCCACCGAGGAACACGCCCTCGGCGACGGCGTACGCCAGCACGAGCGGCGGGCTCGGGACGCGCTTGAACATGATGATCAGCGCGAGCACGAGACCGATGATCGCCGCAGGGAACGCGAGGGCGTACAGGCCGGTCACGTAGGTGGCGACGGCACCCGCGGCCACCACGCCGAGCGTGATGCCGGTCTTGGTGACGACGTCGTCGATCGTCATGGGCCGCTCGCTGGTCAGCGGCGGCGGCTGCTGCTGATAGCCGGCTTCTGGCTGGCCAAAGCCTGCGTAGCCTCCGTACCCGCCGCCGGTCGGCAGGTTACGGAAAGCCGGGTTGCTGCTGGAGCGCACCTGGTCCTCCTGGGGCGTTGCTTTACGCCGTCACGGGTACAACGAGCACGCAGCGTGCCAGGTTCCCCGTCGGTAAAGGCGACTTTACCCCCGACAACGATCACACGTGCGCAAATACTGCGGTAACTCCGGAGCGTTATGAGACTACGGCGTGTCGCGGCGTGTCCTACTCAAAGTGCGTAAGCCCCGTCACATTCCAATCACGTTCACACTCTCCGTAGCGCCAGACTGCCCCCTTGTGGCGGCTTGCCCCCGATGTGGGGTACCGACAGGCTTGCGCGGGATTACCACAGGTCAGAGGGGATCACGATTCACCATGGGCTGGAAACGTCTGGCCGCCGTGGCGATGGTTTCGGGGCTCGCGCTCCTGACCGTCCCCGCGACGGCGACAGCAGTCGGCGTCAAGGGCATCGGCCACAACGCGTCAGGGCTCCAGCCCAACGCCACACCGGGTAGCGAGTGGCACGGGTCATACATCTGGCAGGACAAACAGGTGTGGTGCGTGCAGTACGCACTGCCCGCGCCGGACAGCAACGTCGGTTACAAGGAAGGCGACGCGCTGCTCACCAAGGCGGGCAAGGCGCTCGCCCCGGACATCGCGGCGAACATCTCCTACCTCCTGCTGCGCTACTCGACGACCAAGTCGCCGGACGAGGCCGCCGCCCTCGCGCACCTGCTGCACACCTGGACCTCCCCCGTCGACGGCGCGGTGAACCTCGACGCCAAGGACGCGGCGCACCTCGCCTACGACACGGCGTTCTACGCCTCGAAGCTGCCACCGGTCGTCATGGAGACGGTCGCGCGCCTGAAGTCCGACGCCGAGGCCAACCGCGGCCCGTGGTCGCTCAGCGCCGCCGCCCCGAAGGAACCGCTGATCATCGGCACCGAGTCCACCTGGACCGTGTCTCTGGTCAAGGCCAACGGCAAGGGCGTCACGAACGCCCCGATCGCCTTCACCCTGACCGACGCCACGCTCGCCGACGGCAAGACCACCGGCCAGGCCACCACGGGCGCCGACGGCGGCCCGGCCGTCGTGAAGATCGTCCCGACCGGCCCCAAGCCCTCGATCGCGGCCACCGCGGACTCGCCCGCCGACAAGCCGGTCGTGCACTTCCCGATCCAGACGGAGAACATGCAGCGCATGGTCACCACTGGTGGCGAGAAGAAGCTGAACGCCGCCGCCAACGGCCAGGCCAAGACCGCGCCCGGCATCGTGAAGATCACGAAGATCGACTCCGAGACCAAGAAGTCCATCGCGGGCGTCGCGCTGCGCGTCACGGCCAAGGACCAGACGAGCCCCGCGGTCAAGCAGGACGACACCCCGCTGGTCGGCACCGACGGCAAGCCGCTGGTGCTCCAGACCGGTTCCGACGGCACGGTGGCCGTTCCCGACCTGCGCACCCCGCAGGAGATCTGCCTGGTCGAGGTGGCCGCGCCGAAGGGTTATGAGGAGTTCTTCGACCCGAAGGCACCGCCGGCCGCGTGCGGCACGGTCGCGGCCGGGCAGACGCTCGCGCTCGAACTGGTGAACAAGCCGAACAAGCCGGTCGTGCCGAGCACGATCCCGGCGGGTGCGGACGGTCAGACGCCGATCGCCACCGCCTCGTTCGACACGCAGCTGCGTCCGGGTCTGATGCTCGCGGTGGGTGGCCTGGTGCTGCTCGGTGCGGCGCTGGCAGGCTTCCTGGTGTGGCGCAGGCAGTGAGTCCCAAGGCTTTTCTGACCGGCGTGCTGGTGGCGGGAGTCGCCGCCACCAGCGTGCTGGTCACCACGTCCGAGACCGCGGTCCTCAAGGGGCACGCGATCGCGGACGAGATCCCCGTGGTCGGACCGGGGCCGGTCGCTGACAGCCTCAGCACCGGCCGCGGTGCCGACCTCACCGGGCTGATCGGCGGGGCGAACACGAACAACGCCATGCCCGCCGAGCCCACCGCGCAACAACCCGCGCCACCCAAGGCAGGTCCCGGCTCGGTCCGGCTGCCCTCCGGCGGCTCGGCCACGCTGGTCCGCCGCGAGGTCAAGGACGGCGTGCTGCCCGTGCCCGACGGCATCGGCGAGGCCACCTGGTGGGGCGCCGAGCTGGCCGGCGCGGAAGGCGCCACGGTGCTCGCCGGCCACGTCGACTGGAAGGGCGCCAAGGGCCCCTTCGCCGAGCTGTGGCAGGCGCAGAACGGCCGTGAGGTCGTCATCGCCGACAGCGCGGGCAAGCAGTTCAAGTTCCGCATCAAGCAGATCGAGACCGTGCGCAAGGAAGAACTGCCGGCCCGTGCCGTCGAGTTCTTCGGCCCGCGCGGGCCGCACCGGTTGGTCCTGGTCACCTGCGGCGGCACGTGGATCGGCGGGCAGCAGGGTTACGAGGCGAACCGAGTGGTGATCGCCGAACCCGTTGTGTGACCAGTTGCTCTCATCGCGCAACCCCTTCGGGTGACCAGTCGTCTCCTTAAGTGTGAAACGGTGGGGATGGTTGACCACGGGCCTGGCACTCGTACTGGTTCTTGTGATGGTGGTGACCTTGGGGTCGCACGAGGACCCGGAGAACCAGGCTGATTCCGGTCCCTTACCGATGGCGCCGCGGTTGCCGGCGCCCAAGGACGTCGGGCCCACGCCCACAGTGCCCGCGCCCACCCCCGAACAGCTGCAGAAACAACCCTGGATGCACAAGCTCGGGCCTGGCGAGAAGCCGCCGCAGTTCGTGCTGTTCTCCTTCGACGGCGCGGTGTCCAAGCAGCACTGGGACAAGGTCCTGCCGATCGCGAAGGCGAAGAACGCGCACGTCACCGGTCTGCTGTCCGGCGTGTACATGCTGGCCGACCAGGACGGGAACCAGTACCAGCCGCCGGCCGGGCTGAAGCGAGGTCTCTCGGACATCTCGTTCGGTGGCACCAGGCAGGACATCGCCGCCCGCATCAGCTACCTGAACCAGGTGATCGCCGACGGGCACGAGATCGGCACGCACTACAACGGCCACTTCTGCACCAGCGGCAGCCAGCCGTCGGTCGACAAGTGGGACACCGCGGCGTGGAACGCGGAGCTCGACCAGTTCAAGCAGATCGTGGACAAGGCCCGCGCCGCCGGGTTCACCCTGCCGGCCGACGCCGTCCGGGGTGGACGGACGCCGTGCCTGGAGGGCAACTGGGACCAGGCTTTCCCGGCGATGGCATCGCACGGCCTCGTCTACGACACCAGCAAGGTCGCGCTCGGCGTGCAGTGGCCGTCCGTCCAAAACGGACTGTACGAGTTCCCGATGCCCGAGGTGCGGGTTCCCGGCCTGGGCAAGCAGGTCGTCATGATGGACTTCAACCTCTGGTACTCGCTCAACCAGGCCAAGGACGAGCCTGCCCGCGCAGCTGAGTTCACCCAGATCGTCTTCGACACCTACAAGTCGGTGCACCTCGCCGCGCTGAACGGCAACCGCGCGCCGATCGTCGTCGGCAACCACTTCAACGAGTGGAACGGTTCGGCGTTCTCCACGGCGATGGAGCAGTTCCTCGAGTACGTGTGCGACAAGCCGGAAACGGTGTGCGCCACCTACACCGAGGTGATCCAGTGGATGCAGCTGCAGGATCCGGCGGTGCTGGATCAGCTCCGCCGGATGCCCGCAGCGCGCAACTAGATCATCCGTCGGTGGAGATGATCCGGTCGTCGTTCGCACCAGGCGAACCGTTGGCGTCCTGGTTGGACGTGCCGAGCCACAACGTGCCGTCCGGCGCCGGAGTCACCGCGCGCACCCGGCCGTAGCTGGTGAACACCGCCTGCGGGGTGCCGAGCGAGGTGCCGTTGACCGGGATCTTCCACACGCGCTTGCCGGTGACCGCGCCGACGTACAGCGCGTTCTTGTAGTAGCCGATGCCGGCCGGACCGGCCTGGCTGGTGGACCACGTCTTCACCGGGTTGGTCATGCCCGCGGTGTTGCAGTTGCCTTCACAGGTCGGCCAGCCGTAGTTCTTGCCCGCCTCGATCCTGTTGATCTCGTCGGTCTGACTGTTGCCGAACTCGGTGGCGTACGCGGTGGTGCCGACCCAGGTGATGCCCTGGACGTTGCGGTGGCCGATCGAGTAGACGACGCTGCCGGCGCGAGGGTTGCCGGCAGCGGCCTTGCCCGCGGTGTCGAAGCGCAACACCTTGCCGCCCAACGAGTTCCAGTTCTGCGCGTTGCTCGTGTTCTGACCGTCTCCCGTGGTCGCCCACAGGAAGCCGTCCGGGCCCCACTCCAGGCCGCCGCCGTTGTGGTAGCGGTTCTTGGGAATCCCGGTCACGATCGGCTGCGGCGTACCGCCCAGCGCCAGCTTGGCGATGCGGTTGTCGCCGGCCGTCGAGTAGTAGATGAAGACCGAGTTGTCGGTCGCGAAGGTCTTCGACACGGCGAGGCCCAGCAGGCCGCCCTCACCGTTGGTCGTCTGGGCCTGTTCCACCGTGTCCAGTTCGGTCACGGTCGTACCCTTGATCTTCTTGATCTTGCGGGTGTCCCGCTCCGTGAAGATTCCGCTGCCGTCCGGCAGGAACTCGATGTCCCACGGGATGTCCAGCTTCGTGGCGAGCGTTCGCTCGGCCAGTGCCGACGGGCCGTCCTGTGCGGAGGCTCCGGGGATCACGCAGAGGGATGCGGCCACGGCAGTACAGGCTGCCGCCACCGCGATACGACGAGCACGCATGTGTGCTCTCCTTTGGGTCCGCTCGTGAATTAGTCTGCGGCGGCGGTGTTGCAGGGCGTATTTACCCAATCACACGCCGGAGTAACCCACAACGGTCATCGGATGTTCCGGGACGCCCCTCGCCTCCGAGCGGGTGAAGCGAGGGGCGTTCTCAACTACCTCAGGTAGCCGAGCCGGTGTGGTCAGCTGCCGTCGGCGAGGTGGATGCCGCCAGGCGTGATCACCCACAGTGAACCGTCGGGGCCGGCGACCTCATCACGGGTGCGACCGAGGTTGGTGTAGATCTTGCCGCCCGCACCGCTGGTGTTGATCTTGAACGTGCCGCCCTTGAGCGAGGCCATGTAGAGCATGCCCTTGTAGGTGGTGAGGCCGGACGGGGTGGCCTGCGAGGTCGGCCACTGCTTGACCGGATTGGTCATGCCCGCGGTGCCGCAGGAGCCCTCGCAGGTCGGCCAGCCGTAGTTCTTGCCGGCGTCGATCTTGTTGAGCTCGTCGACCTTGCTGGCGCCGATGTCGGAGATGTAGAGCTGGCTGCCGACCCAGGTCAGGCCCTGCACGTTGCGGTGGCCGTAGGAGTAGACGAGCGAGTTGAACGGGTTGCCCGGCGCGGGCTTGCCGTCCTTGGTCATGCGCAGGACCTTGCCGCCCAAGGAGTTCTTGTTCTGCGCGTTGTTCCCGTTCTGGCCGTCACCGGTACCTGCGTAGAGGAACCCGTCCGGACCGAACTTGATGCGGCCGCCGTGGTGGAACTGCGAGCCGCGCGGAATTCCGGTGACGATGGGCTTCGGGGCGCCGCCACCGATCTGCCACGTGGCGATCCGGTTGTCGTTCCCGGTGGTGTAGTAGAGGAAGAGCGTCTTGTCCGCGGCGTACGAGGGCGACACCGCGATGCCCAGCAGGCCGGCTTCCTTGGTCACCGAGACGCCGGGGATGTCGCCGACCTTGGTGACCTTGCCGTCCTTGGTGATGGTGGAGACGGTCTTGGCGTCCTTCTGCGTGAAGATGCCGGTGCCGTCCGGCAGGAAGTCGATGCTCCAGGCCTGCTTGAGACCGCTGGCGATGGTTTTCACGGCCATCGTGCCGACTTCGCCGCTCTCGGCCGCGGACGCCAGCGTGCCGCTGGACAGTCCTACCGCAAGTGCGAGGACGCCGACGTAAGCACTTCGACGAGCACCCATTGTGCTGACCCCTCAAACTTTCGCGTCGTGCGGCGACGGAGGAGGGCCTCCAGATACAACCACGGTGTGTAGTCGAGCCCGCATCCGCCGATCGGGTAACCCATCCGATGACTTTAGGTAACTTTATGTACGGTCTAGACCGTGACGGGGCGGAAGACATACCGTGTGGTTCGCCGCCGCGCCCCACGGAATAGAGCCGCGCGTGCCCACTTCGGGCGCGCAGGCCGGAGACCCGAGGAGTTGCGCCATGAACGTTGCCGTCACCACCACCGAGACGAAGCTTCCCGAGGTCAAGCGCGAGTGGGTCAAGCCCGACTTCCGCGACTTCGAAACGCCCATGGAGGTCACCGCCTACGCAGCCCGCAGCTGACGTCAGGCTTCGCCGGGGTTCCTGCTCTGCGCGGGAACCCCGGCCCCACTCCGAGGAGTTTCCGCCAATGACCGCCGTTCCTCCCGCGGAGTTCGTCGCCGAACTCCGCGCCCTCGCACCCCGGTACTGGGACAGTCATCCGTTCCACCTGCGCATGCACGCGGGCCAGCTGAGCAAGCACGAGCTGCAGGCGTGGGCCGCGAACCGCTGGTACTACCAGCGTTGCATCGCCCAGAAGGACGCCGCGATCCTCTCCAACTGCCCGCTGCCGGACATCCGCCGCCAGTGGCGCGAGCGGATCATCTGGCACGACGGCACGAAGCCGGGCGAGGGCGGCGCCGAGAACTGGATCCGCCTCGCGGAAGCCGTTGGGCTCACTCGGGAAGAGGTGCTCGACGAACGCCACGTGCTGCCCGGCACCCGGTTCGCCGTCGACGCCTACGTGAACTTCGCGCGCACCAAGCCGTGGGTGGAGGCCGTCGCCTCCGGTCTGACCGAGATGTTCTCGGGTGCGTTGATGCGCAAGCGTTTGGCGGCCTTGCGCGAGCAGTACCCGTGGATCGCCGAGGAGGGCTTCGCCTACTTCACCAACCGCATCCAGGCGGTCGCCGGTGAGGGGCGGGCCACCGTGGACATCGTGGTCGAGCACTCGGTTTCGCGTGAGCAGCAGCTGGCGGCGCTGTCCGCGCTGTCGTTCAAGTGCGACGTGCTGCGGGCCGTGCTGGACGCGGTCGACTACTACTCGGGCAAGGGCAAGCCATGACGTCGGTCGTCGCGCTGGACGCCGTGCCGCACATCCGGCGCGGCGTGAAGTGCACCTACGACCAGATCCGGTCCGCGCACGTCGTGCTGTTCCCCGAGGGTGTGCTGGTGCTCAACGAGACCGCTGCTTCCGTTGTGTCGCTGTGCGATGGCGTTCGGTCCGTCGGCGACATCGCTTTGGTTCTGGGTGACCAGTACGACGGCGTGCAGCCCGAGGACGTGGTCGAACTCGTGGTGCGATTGGTCGAGCGCAGGGTGGTGGACGTCGATGGCTGAGGCTCCTTTCGGTCTGCTGGCCGAACTGACGCACCGTTGCCCGTTGCAGTGCGGCTACTGCTCGAACCCGGTGGAGCTGGTGCGCCGCAACGCGGAGCTGGACACCGAGTCGTGGCGCCGGGTCTTCGACCAGGCCCGCGCGCTGGGCTGCCTGCAGATCCACCTGTCCGGCGGCGAACCGTTGCTCCGACCGGACCTGCCAGAGCTCGTGGCGCACGCGAACAGCCTCGGCTGTTACGTCAACCTGGTCACGTCAGGAGTAGGTCTGTCCCGGGACCGGTTGCGGGATCTGGCTTCGCGCGGTGTCGACCACGTGCAGCTCTCGCTGCAGGACGCGACTCGTGCCGGGAACGACCGGATCGCGGGCATCAAGGCGTTCGACCGGAAGGTGGAGGCCGCGGCGTTCATCCGCGACGAAGGCCTGCCACTCACCGTCAACACCGTGCTGCACCGGCAGAACCTCGACAACATCGCCGGCATCATCGCGATGGCAGAGGAGATGGGCGCCGAGCGCCTGGAGCTCGCCAACACCCAGTACTACGGCTGGGCGCTGCGCAACCGCGCGGTTCTCCTGCCCACCCGCGAACAGCTGGCGGTGGCCGATCCCATCGTCGCTGAGGCCCAGGCACGGTTGCGCGGGCAGATGGAGATCGTCTACGTCATCGCGGACTACCACGAGGCCCACCCGAAACCCTGCATGTACGGGTGGGGCGCACGACAGCTGACGGTGGCGCCGAACGGCGACGTGCTCCCCTGTCCCGCCGCCACGGTGATCTCGTCGCTTTCGATCGAGAACGTGCAGAACTCGTCGCTGCACGAGATCTGGCACAACTCGTCGTCGTTCAACGCCTTCCGCGGCTTCGACTGGATGAAGGACCCCTGCCGTTCGTGCCCGCGCAAAGAGATCGACTTCGGCGGCTGCCGCTGCCAGGCGTTCCAGCTGACCGGTGACGCCGCCGCCACCGACCCGGTTTGCTCACTGTCTCCTTCGCGGTCCACTGTGGACCTGATTCTGGAGACCGAGATGACGCCGGGCGTCGTGCCCGCGATGGCCATGAGGAAGATGAGTTGAAAGCGGTTCTGCTCGGCACGACGGCCGGTGGCGGCTTCCCGCAATGGAACTGCGCGTGCGACCTGTGCGTGCGCGCCCGTTCCGGTTCGCTGCCCTCGCGCTCCCAGGACTGCCTGGCGATCAGCGGCAACGGCACCGACTGGTGGCTCGTCAACGCGTCCCCGGACATCCGCACCCAGATCGCCGCCTGTTCCTTCTTGAACCCCGGGCCAGGCCCGCGCGACACGCCTCTGCGCGGTGCCCTGTTCACCGATGCCGAGCTGGACCACACGCTGGGCTTGCTGACGTTGCGCGGCGGGGCAGGCTTGACGGTGTGGGCTCCCGGCGCGGTCCTGCACGCGTTGAAGGACCAGTTCGACCTGCGCACGGTGATCGACGGGTACGCACCTGTGGCGTGGCGGGAGGTCTCAGACCAGTTCGATCTCGGCGGTCTGCTCGTGACGGCGATCCCGATCAGCGGCAAGCGCCCGAAGTACGCCCGTTCGTCCACTGTGGACGGCCCATGGGTGGTGGCTTACCGTTTCCAGGACCTCGTTTCGGGCGGTGTGCTGGTCTACGCGCCGTGCCTGGCGTCGTGGCCGGACGGCTTCGACGAGGTGGTGGCCGGCGCTCATTGCCTGCTGCTGGACGGCACGTTCTACGCGTCGTCGGAGATGGGCACCGCGACCGGCAGCTCGTCCGGGCAGGCCGCCATGGGCCACCTGCCGATCACCGCGAGCCTGCCCACGCTACGGCGGTTTCCTCACGTGCGGCGGATGTACACGCACCTCAACAACACCAACCCGGTGCTGGATCCTGAGTCCTCGGAGTTTTCGGCGCTGCGGGAGGCCGGTGTCGAGGTTCCGCTCGACGGCACGGTGATCGAGCTCTAGACAGGGCAGAATCGGCGGATGTCCTTTGTGATCGGTGGACGTCCGCTGGCCTCGCGTCTCCTCGCGGAGCTGCCGTCGTTCGTGCGGCTGGTGCTCGCGGAGATCACCGAACGCGTGCCCGCCTACCAGCAACTGCCCGCCGAGGAACTGACCGGCGACATCACCCGCGTGATCGAGGGAACGCTACGTGCGTTCGCAGAAGTACTACGCACCCGCGAGCTGCCGTCACCCGACGAACTGCGCTTCCTCCGCGAGTCCGCGGCACGACGCGCCGAGGAGGGCGTGCCGATCGACGTGGTGCTGACGGCGTACCACGTGGGCATCCAGGTGGTCTGGGACGTGCTGGTGCCCGAGGCGCGCCCGGAAGAGGTGGGCGAGGTGCTGGCGCTCAACTCGCTGGCCATGCGCTACCTGCAGGTCGTGACGCCAGTCGTGAGCGCCGGCTACCTCGACGAGCGGCAGACCATGTTCGACGACGAGCGGTCCGCCCGGCACACGTTGCTGACCGGCCTGCTGGACGGCACCCGCGACGCCGACGGCCCGATGGTCGTCCTGGCGATGCACGTTGCCCCGCACCCCGACGAACTGACCGACGGCGTGGACGCGGCGGTCGCCGGACGACGCAAACTCAGGAGGCTGCGCACCGAGCTGGAACGCCACAGTCGCGAGCCCGTGCTGTCCTCGCTCACACCCGCGGGCGGCCTGGCCCTGGTGCCCGGTGACGACACGCGCCTGGATCAGGTGGTGGCGGATGTGGGAAAGGCAGCCGACGCGGCCTTGACGGTGGCGGCGGTCGCGGCCCCTCCCTCCGGGGTCGCGGCCGCCGCTCGCCTTGCCCGCGAGGTGCTTGACGTCGCGGTGCGCTCAGGCCCCGGCCTGTACCGGCTGACCGACGTGCTGCTCGAGTACCAGCTGTCCCGGCCGAGCGCGGCGCTGGAGCCTCTGGCCGCGGTCGTCGCCCCGCTGTCCGACGAGCTGGTGGAGACGTTGGAGGTCTATCTCCAGCGCGGGTCGCGCCGGCCTGCGGCTACGGAGCTGCACGTGCATCCGAACACGGTGGACTACCGGTTGCGGCGGGTGGCGGAGCTGACCAGGCTGGATCCGACGCGGATCGAGCACGTCACGCTGCTGGCCGCTGCGTTGGCGGCGCGCCGGGCACGCTCTGGACAGCCGAGCTGACCGGGCTCGGCCCGACGCGGATCGAGCACGTCACGCTGCTGGCGGCGCGCCGGGCACGTTGACGCACGGGTACATCCTCCGGGAACACACTCATCCGCCAAGCGCCGAAAACTGGTCGGCTCGCCGTTGCACCCGCAGCCAAGAACGACGAGCTGCCCCGCCGACGAGCCGAAGCCGATCAAGCTGCGCCGCCCGCCCCGCCGTCGTCAGGCCGCGGCCTTCGCGGCCCCAGGCACGCTGACGCAGGGGTACCCCCTTGCTGGGAACCCCTGCGTTTCAACGTACTCACGGGGTCCGACAAGATCAGCCACCCAGCAGCGGCCACACCGGAGTCGAGCAGTCCGGCACCCGCGCGTTCGGCGGATCCAGCGCGCTGAGCACCTCGCGCAGCGCCACGTGGTCGAAAGCCAACGCCAGATGGTCGGCGAAGTCGTTGGCGCACAGGTCCTGCAGGACGATGTTGCGCCCGCCCTCCAGGAACTGCGACCGGTACGGCGTGACGATGCCGTCGTAGCGGGTGGCGATCGTCGTGTACCGCACGCCCGGCACAACGTCCGGCGTGCTGTTCATCCGGTTCATGAACGGCGAGCCGCGCAGTTGTTGCAGCGCAGCGGGATCGGTGGCGCTGATAATCCCTTCCAGCGCCGGGAACACCTGGAGCAGGGACCAGATCCACCTGTCGAAGCCGGCCGCGTCCGAACCGTGGCTCGTGGGCGCGAGTCCGACGACGTCGTGCACCTTCGCGGCGCCACCGAAGAATTTCACGTAGTACTGGGCGAGCAGTCCGCCCTGCGAGTGTCCGACGAGGTCCACTTCGGACACTCCGGACGCAGCCAGCACCCTGTCGACGAACGCGGCCAGTTCCGCGCCCGAGTCCTCGATCGGACCGGTTCCCGCGACCTGGCCGAACCGCAGGCCGCCGTAGTTCAACGCGAAGACGCAGTAGCCGTTGTTCTTCAGCAGAGGCGACAGTGCGTTCCAGTTGAGCGCCATGTTCGCGTGCGTGCCGTGCAGCAGCACGACCGGACGCTTGGAGCTTCGGCACGCCCAGTCGTTCGCACCGGGCGGCGCCGCACCGGGGTGGCTGATGCTGACGGCGACCGCGGGCAGCGAGTGGTAGGTGACCGGCAGCGGGACCAGGGTCAGCCCCGCCGCGAGCAGTAAGCCGATCACTTGGCGGCCTTGGCGACCGCGGTCCCGAACGCCTGCATGCCCGCCGCGTTCGGGTGCAGCGGCGCGGCGATCGTCGTCGGGATCAGGCCCTCCAGGTAACGGTCGGCGGGCGCCGCGCAGATGTCGTGCCCGACGGTCACCGCGGCGAAGTCCACGAACGTCGCGCCGCGCTTGGTCGCTTCGGCTTTGGCCGTCGCGCTGATCCGGTTCATCACGCTCTGCAGGTAGTCACCGTCGCGGCCCCACACCGGCTGGCGCGGGTAGCAGCCACCCGGCCTGATGTAGGTGCCGTAGCCGCTGACCAGCAGCTTCGCGTTCGGGGAACGGCGCTTGATCTCGTCCAGCGCGGCGCCGAACTCCGGCGCCCACGCCGCGACGGCGGCGGCGAGCTGGTCCGTGCCGCCCGCGTTGTAGCGGTCCTGACAGGAGAGGCCTGCCGGTTCGGGCAGGAGGTTGATGCAGCTCAACGCGGTCTGGAACAGGCCGATGTCGTTGGCGCCGATCGTCAGCGACACGAGGTCGGTGGACGGCTTCAGCGCGTCGTACTGCGGCGCGACGAAGCCGAACTGACGGCCCGCGAAGTCATCGGTCTTGGCGCCGGAGCAGGTGACGTCGGTGAGCGTCGCCCCGAGCTGTTTCGCCGCGACCTGCGGGTAGTTGCGGTCGCTGCGCAGGCACCACAGGGCCGGATCCTGGTTCGGAATCAGCGGACCGGCCGCCGCCGAGTCGCCGAGTGCCACGTAGTCGAAGGTGTCCGCCTGTGCTGTGGTTGTTCCAGCGACCAATGCCGCCACGAACACCAACCCGGCCACGATCCGCATCCCGAACCTCCAACATCATCGTCAGGTCTGCTCATCGTGGTGGCTCTGGTCACTTGAGCGGGTGGGACGTTGCCCAGAGTCATCCGGTCGTGTTTGTGACGCATCACAATGGAGCCGTGACTCCTGGGGAACTCCTCGCGCTGGCCGCGCAGTCCTGCGTGGATGCGGCGAAGCTGTTGCACGACATGCCGGTCGACGTCGCGTTGAAAGGCACGTTCGACCAGGTCAGCTCCGCGGACCTGGAAGTGGAGGCGTTCCTGCGCCAAGCACTCGTGGCCGGAGCCCCCGGCTCGGCGGTGGTCGGCGAGGAGCTCGGCAGCTCCACCGCGCGGACCACCTGGTACGTCGACCCGATCGACGGCACGCGGAACTTCGTGCGCGGCATCCCGCTGTCGTGCATCTCCGTCGCGGCGGCGGTCGACGGCACGCTGGTCGCGGGCTGCGTGCTCGACCCGTTCCGCGACGAGCTGTTCACGGCGGCTCATGGTGTGCCGTTCAGCGTGCGGTCGAGCGGCCTGACGATCACTCCGGGGGCGAGCCCGCGGCCGCTCGTGCTGACCGACATCCCGTTGCCCGGCAGCCCGTACCACGGCGAGATGGCCCTGCTGGGCGAGCTCATGGACATCGCCGACGTGCGCCGCGTCTACTCCACCGCCCTGTCACTCGCCTGGGTCGCGGCGGGCCGGGCGGACGCGGCGGCGAACCTCGGCATCCACCCGTGGGACGTCGCGGCAGGCGCCGTGCTGGTCCGCGAGGCAGGCGGCGTGTTCACCGACATCGGCCACAACGGGTTCGTGGCCGGCCGAGGTGACATCGTCGACTGGCTCACCGAACGACTGGAAGGCATCGTCACGTGATCGATCTCAGCGGCAAGGTCGTGCTGGTCACCGGAACCGACGGCACCATCGGCACGGGCATCGCGGCCCGATTCGAAGCAGCGGGCGCACACGTCGTGAAGCACCGCAGCATCGCCGACGGCGACCTGCGCACCGAAGCCCAGCGCGTGGTCACCACCGCCTTCGAACAGCACGGCCGCCTCGACGCCGTCGTCAACAACGCAGGCGTCCAACCCGTCGAACCGTTGCCGGACATGACGATCGAACAGTGGCAGTCCGTTGTGGACACCAACCTGACCGCCCCGTTCGCCGTCACCCAGGCCGCGGCACGTCTCCTTCCAACCGGCGGCTCGGTCACGCACATCGCATCGATCGAAGGCTCCCAACCAGCCCCAGGCCACGCCCACTACGCCGCGTCGAAGGCCGCCTTGATCATGCACGCGCGTGCGGCGGCGCTGGAGTACGGCCCGCGCGGCATCCGCGTGAACACGGTCTCGCCAGGCCTGATCGCCCGCCCCGGCATCGAAACGCAGTGGCCGGAAGGCGTCGCGCGATGGCAGGCGGCAGCACCGTTGAGCCGGCTGGGCTCTCCGGAGGACATCGGCAACGCGTGCGTGTTCCTCGCGTCGGACCTGGCGTCGTGGATCACCGGCCACGACCTGGTGGTGGACGGCGGCGTCACGTCCCGCCCGACCTGGTGACGTGACTACTGCGCGAGACACCCGCTGGCGGCGCCGGTGACGACGCACGCCTTGCCGGTGACGATCATGAGTTACTCCGCAACGAGATACCGGTATGTCATGGGCGTCAGGTTGGGCACCACGATCTGCCACGGGTGAATCACCTGCAACTCGCCGCCCGAGGCCGATGGCCGCGTGACGGAGCGATCGAGCACGATGCGACTGACGATCAACAGCATGTTGTTCGGATGCTCACGCAGGTGAAGATCGACCTCGTTCTTCGTCAAGATGATCTCGGACCTGTCCGTCCACGCAGTGGTGGTTCCCTTTACCTCGACGAAGAGCCGCTGGTCGCCGCGACGAGCATCAAGATCGTAAGACTTCGTGGCTCCGACGTCGGTGACCGCGTACCCCTGCTCTACGAGGTAGTCCGTCGCCACCGCGACCGCTCGACGTTCGATCGCGACGCGTTCCGCCGCGTTGAGCCGAAGCCCCTGCCCCCTGCGCGCCTTTCCTGCTGACCGATCAGCCTCGACCATCGCGTCAGCGATCTCGGGAGGCACTTCGCCAGGAAGATCGATCGCCTGCTGGACAAGCGGGTAGAGCTCGCTGAGGACGGCGACGAGGAAGCTCAAGTCATCTCTGAGCACGTCGTCGGAGGGCAACTCGTGCAGCGAATACTCAAACGCCACAACATTTCCAGCCTCGTACGCCCGCCCGAGATTCGACTTGCGCGCTTCGAGCGCGATCACTTCGACCAGGTCGGGACGTGCACTCAGAGGCGTTGCCAGCACTTCTCGCGCCCACCGTGCACGGCGACGAAGCTCCGACTGAGGGCGGGAGCGGAACTCTCCGTTCTGCCACTCGGTCGCACCCTGCATCAACGAGAGATAGACGCGATCACCCTGAGCTCCGAACAGGTAGACGACGTACCAGCCGGTGGTCGCGGACGGCGAGAGGCCGACCGAATGCACTCGCACCCACGGAATCTCAGACTTGAGTCCCGTGCCATCACGCGCTTCCACACTCCAGTCATCGATCTCGACTGGTGCGGCCGACTTGAGCGCGGGCAACTGTTCCCGCAGCCAGCCCGCTACTTCGTGTCGGACCAGCCGACCACGCTCCTGCATCGCAGGCGTGTTCTCAGAGGTCCACTTGGGCTGAAGCAGGAGGACATCCCGAAGAAGCTCACGCATGGGGAACGGGCCACCACCCTCACGACGGCTCAGGGCCGACCGTTGGCACGATCAGTAACCACAAGATCGCACATAACCCATCTAGGTGTTACCCGACAGAGTGAGGCTCGCCCGCCAGGCGGCACGTGCGTAATCGCTCCAGCGATCTCGCAGCGGGTTGTGATCACCGCCATAGGCGGCGATGGGCGGCACGAACTCGGGCGCCACTTCGGCGCAGATGGCTGCGAGAAGCCGCGCACCGCAGGTGTCACCAGGAGTTACAAGATCATCCCGAAGCCGCGTCTACGCAGGTCAGAGGGTGATCCATACAGGTGAACGGTGGTGCCCCCGACACGGTGCGCCCTGCGTCCTTCCCAACTCGCACCCGACGTGAACTGCAGATATCTGCCACCGTTCCGATCACGCATCGCCGTCGACGCCGTAGCGGTGGTGGTACCCGATGAGGCGTCGGGACTGGTCGCTGCGGCTCCAGTGCGCCTGTACTGGGCTAGTCGCACTCGGCGCGGCGTACGCGTCGTATCGCCATGGCCGGGAGTTCGCGCTTCGATACGGCGCCGATGCGACAACCGCGGCGATCTGGCCACTGATCGTGGACGGGCTGCTCACCTCGGCGACGGTCGAGCTGTGGAAGAGCGGTGCCGGCTCCCGCTGGAAGGCGTGGTCGGCCTTCGGGTTCGGCATCGTGCTGTCGCTGTGCGCCAACATCGCATCGGCTCCCGAACTGACGGTGTTCGCGGTCGCGGTTGCTGCCTGCCCGCCGCTGGCCCTGCTGCTCGCGGTCGAACTGCTGAACCACTCGCTCAAGCGCCGCCGAGCCGAGATCTTGACCGAGACCAGCGACGAGACGACCGAGACAGACCCGGTGGTGCGTCTCGCCGACGGCTCGGACACGGAGGCCATCCGCGAACCAACCGCCGAAGAGCAGATGTGGGCCTACTTCCAGATCCAGCGCGCCCGTGGCCGTTGGCCGAGCGGTGCCGAACTCGACCGCGTTGCCGGGACCAACAACTACGGCCGAAAGCTGCTCCGCCGCTGGAAGGAGGAAGGCCGCGCGGAGAACGACTGCGCACCGACGATTCAGAACCACTCGAACGTGTGAGCAAGTACTCGGTGCATCGGTTGCACTTGTTGGGCGATCCCTTGCGGGATCGAACGACAGACCGACAACGTCATGTCATGGTCAAAGAGGTGGTCAGCAGCCTGTGCTCCGGGTGAAGGTGGTGCGCCATGTCGAAAGGCACGTCGTCTGGCTTGCTCGACACGCCGAAGGCGCAGTCAGTCTTCAAGCACGCCATCCTCAAGCGCTACGTGATCCCGTTTGCCGTCATGACGGCCTCGAAGATCCCCGATCGGCGGGCAGTGCTCCTGGACGGCTTCGCCGGCCGTGGACGCTACGACGACGGTCGACCCGCATCGGCGGAGCACCTGCTGATGGCTGCTGAAAAGACGAGCAGCTCGACAAACGTGGAAGTGTTCCTCGTTGAACGGAACAAGAGTGACTACGAGCTGCTTACAGCTGTCGCCGACGAGTACCGACACTGTGGCGTGAAGGCCACGACTAGACATGGGGTAGTCCAGGACCACCTTCCAGAGGTACTGGCACAGGCCTCAGAAGCGCCGCTGTTCCTGTTCCTGGATCCGTGCGGTGCGAACCTTCCGTTCGCGACGTTGACCAAGATCCTTGGCCAAGATCGCCGCAACGAGTGGCCTCGAACTGAGGCACTGCTCAACATCAGCGCTGAGCTGATCCGTCGCGCAGCCGGTGCGGTCGCCAAGGGACTCGCCGACCACGACTCAGTCCCCGTGTTGAACGCAATGTGCGGCGGAGATTGGTGGCAGGAAACCGCTCTAAGAGCACATGCGACTTCGCCGACACCCGACTGGGAGTCGGCCGCTGACGCCGTAGTGGACGAGTACACCGACCGTCTAGCTAAGGCGTGTCGGATGAAGACCGTCGTGGCGCCGGTTCGCCGTAAGACACATCACCAGCCCGTGTACTACCTGGTGTTCTTCACGAGAAAGAACCACGGGTTGTGGGTCTTCGGCGATGCAGTAGCTGAAGCGCGCCACAGGTGGCTTGAGTTCCTCGGCCCAAGCGACGAGGAGGTTGAGGGCATGCTGTTCAACATGGTCGAGAGCCAGATTGAAGCCGAGACTGAAGCGGCACTCCGCAAGATCAAGCAGAACCTGCTGGACCTTGCTACGCGAGGGTGCAGGCAGAAGCTGGTCGACCATACGGAAGCGGTGTTCGACGGCTTCTACGGAACTGCGCTAGAGAAGACAGTCCGCACGGCCATGCGTGAGCTACAGCGGGAAGGGGTCCGAGTCGACACCACCCCGAGGCAAGTCCGAGATTGGCTGATCGGCTAGACCTACAACGCAAGCGCACCAGGCATCTCATCCCAGAGACGCCCATCGAGTTCACGTCCCAGAGCCTTCGGTGTCCTTCCGCCCCACTGCTTGAAGAAGAAGGGCACGCCCGCATCCTGGCAAGCATCACGGATGCCACGTGCCCAAGCGAGCTCCATTGGGCGGTATCGAGGTCCCGATTCCCCTCCGGCAATGACCCAGTTGATTCGATCGAGGTTGATGTCATCCAGCGCACCGAGCAACGGCTCACAGGAGAGGAAGCGCACCGCAGCCGGGACCGCTCGCAGATCGTCCACACGAGACAAGACATCGGCGCTCTCGACTGACACACCCATCCACAGGTTCGTAGGCCAGTCAAGCTTGTCCGCGACCTTCTTCAAGCGTGCAGAGCGTTTGGTGAGCACCTGGTAGGTGTGACGCGGGGTCTCGGCGATCACTTGGAAGACATCGCGCACAAAGCCCAGCGGCACCTTCGCGTGGAAGAGATCGCTCATGGAGTTCACGAAGACGGTCCGCGGATTGCGCCAGCGATAGGGTTCCTGCAGCGCCTCAGGATGGATCGTCACCCCGAACCCAGGCCCAGAGGTACGTGGATCGCCGTCGTTCTGATACTTGTCGGCACCCATGGCCTTCAGCCGCTTCGCGAGCGTCAACGCGTAGCAGTTGTCGCAGCCTGGGGACACCCGGTCGCAACCGGTCGTCGGGTTCCAGGTGACTTCGGTCCACTCGATCGCGGTCCGCTGCTTAGTCATCGCGTGATGCCTTCTCCCGCTCGTCCACGTCGAGCCGCTTCTCGGCTTCACGGCCAAGACGCAGCCACTCAGTGATGCGCTCCACCGGCACTATCGCCAGAACTCCGGGGTTCCGCTCGTCTTCCAGGACATACACCTGGTCGCCTGGCTGCAACCTCACACGGTCGGTGAGCGCCTTGGGCAGCGCGATCTGGCGATTCACGCTGATCTTGATAGGCCCGTGCGGCTCCGACACATCGAAATCATACAAGTTTTCGTAGTACTTGTATTCACAAGCCGCGAGGTCCGCTGATCCGCCAGTTGCGGACGTCAACGATCGCCAGCGAGCGCGAGGAGTCGATCAAGCAGGGGCGTGCCCGGTGAAGCACACAGGCGATGGACCGTCAGGCCCTAACGCTTACCAAAGCGACGGCAGAGCTCACGAATGATCAGCAACGAGCCGAGCAAGGCCGCGAACACACCCCATCGGGGCGACCGCGCGCTGTTGGGAAGCCCAGATACGGCCGCGCGTGGCAACCGCTCTTGGCCTGGGACCGAACCAGTGGCAGGAGACGGCACAGCTACTCCGAAACGAGTCTTCACCACCTCGAACAGCATGCTCGCGAGCAAGGAACCGCCGAGCCCCAGGGCGATGCCCGCAACAGCGAGCAGGTCTTGCCTACCAGCCATTGCATCGACGTTCGTGATCCGAACCGTCGCTGCGATCGGGCTAGTTTGGTCCCAGGCAATCGAACTAGCGTTGGACAGCGGTGGAACGGCAACGTCGACGACTGCTCTGGGGAGAAGTGGGCCTACGGTCACTTTTGAACTTAACCGTCGGGGTATCAACCAAGATCCCCGAAGGGGCCCGTCACCTTCGAAGAAGCCACGATGTGCGTCCGCCACACCGGGAAGCCCACCCACACGAGGCCAAACCTGGCTATGCCGCCCGGTCTCCAGTCCCATATAGGTCGCCGGGCGCTGGATCGGCGCTCGTACGCGACCTGAGACTGAGTAGCCAGAGCCAACAAAGTCCTTGCTTCCCAGCTCGGAGACGCAAGGTGTCGCGGGAGCAATGTTGACCTCCGCAATCTGGACGGAGCCAAGGTCGATCTTCTCCTGAGAGCCTGTCAACGATCCACTTTCAAGTTCTACGAACTTGGCTGCGGCCTGATCCGGCGAAGACGTAAGCAGAGGCTGGTCCAGACGGGCTTGTCCTCCAAGCAGGAGCACCCCGTGGAACGGCTGGCTCCCACAGATAAGGAGTGAGTACTCCAGGAACGGGCGGTCTCCCGCAACGTCTGTTCCAGCCGGCCGCACCGACAGAACGACCTGCTCAGGTCCTGTTTCATCCCTCATCTGAAGAGCCGCCACCCAGCCATCGAACGGCTGCGTCTGCGGCTGCGCATTCACTAACCCGGCGGCAATGACATAGAAGAAGACAGAACCGAATCCGATGACCAGCACGAGCGTCACAGCGGTAGCCCGCAGCCACTTCATCGCGCACATGCTCCCTAGTGGTGAGCAACGAGATACTCAATCAGTCGCGCGCCGTCGACACCGCGTTACTGCTGCAGACCAGCACCGGCACGAGTGGGAGCACCCGTCTCGCCAGAGAGCGCTTCAGTGGTTCAGTCCCTTCGGCCCCCATGTCACCGTGCATGTTTTCGATTATGTCGGGCCGGTCACCGCGTTCCAGCACTCTGCAGACTTGCATGGAACGGTGCAGCCAGAGGAAATGGCAACTTTAGCCGATCAATGGCACTTCCCACGACGCAACTTTCGCAATAGCCTTCTTCGCGGCAGATGTCCTTTTACCTGAGAGGTCAAAAACGACACAATGCCAGGGTTCCGCGCCCGTAGGTGAAAATTTGATTCCCTGCGGACACGGAGAGCCGTCAAGCTTGCGGAGATTGCGAAGATCCCCAGCCTTCACTCTTATCAAGCCATAACCATCAAATCCATCGAGCAAATCTACAGGCTTCTTGTCTTTTTGAAGCAAAACGAGACCAAGACCGACAGACATGCAAGCCCCTGGGTAGCCCAGCTCGATGGCCTTCGCTTCCGGATAGTCAGAGAAGCAGTTGCCATTTATCTCCGCTTCTTCGCCTTGCGCACAGCCTTTTTTGCCGCCGATTTTGTCCCAGTCCACGCGGCGATACAAAATGGCCTCGTCCGGAACGACCTCACGGTTGTCATCACCGGGAGCGAAGGGACTAGCCATTCCGTCTCACCTCAGTAGATAGAGGATGCGCGCCACAACCACTTCTCGATAAGCTCACCCTCGTGCAGATGCCCCTCCCACTCGCGAGCAATACTACTGTCACTGTAGTAGACCCACGGAAGCTCTTGAGGGTTGAAAGTAAGCTCAACAGACGACTCGGCATTATTCCAGCTAAAAAGCAATCCACCTTCGCCTGTCAGCGATATAAGCGGCGCGCTCTGGATGGCATATCTGAACCGGGCAAGAAAATTCAAGGAAGCTACGATTGCGTTGTTCGAGAGCCTACTCGCTCCGTAGCTATCCCAGTTATCAGGACGAGTCCGCAGCTCGCTGATGCGCTCAATAGTCTCATAGAGCCACGGCCAAAGAAGGTTTGTTCCGTGCTCCCCAGGGGTCACAGGCAGGACTTCACGAGCCGAAGCGGCAGAAGTGGACTCAACTTTCCGCACCGAGCGCAACCTAGAAAATAGAGCACCAAGCGAGTTGGATAGCACGTTGGACGCCTCGAAGGCAAGAGAGCTAGCACCCATCCTGGATCCCCCACTCTCTATGCATCATCTCACTCGTTATCGCCACGAATGCTTTGTCGATCGCCGTACGCCCACTGTCCAAGAACTCCAGAATCGAGGGCAGGCCAGCCCCGTCTGGAACGCCACGGACAGTCAGGTCAAGTACATACAAGGGCCTTCCATCCCTGCCAATGGCTGGGGAAATTTTTGTGTGCAAGAGCTTTGAGCCGCCCTCATCGAGCGGCTGCTGCATTTGCAGAGCAACTTGCCCGACAGGCAGCCCAGTTAGCGGCGCCAACACAGGTTTGAAAATTTCGTCAAACTTCGCGTGAGTCTTTGCGACGTCGTGGTGGTAGATATGGTTAACATAGGTTACTTCACACTGATTGACCGAGAGCGCGGAGACCCCTTCGCCCTCAAGGTACTCAGCCAATTGCTCGTACCATTTTGCAAAACTCGCGCGGCGCTGCAACCACCGGTCGTATTCGTGCTCCGGCTTCACCTTCCGCCAGTTGCACGCGAACCAGCCAGGCTGAAGCTGCAGGACCTCGTCATCATTGTGGCTTGTCGCCCATAGACGCGCCCACGGGAAGGTTGCCCCGAAGTCGCCGTCAAGCATTCCCAACTGCGCTTGTTCAACTTCTAGTCGCGGCGAATAGGGGGGCTGCTGCTGAACGTGAGGAAACGTATCACGAAGACGTTCCTTCCAGAACGCCGACAACAACGGTCCTACTTCAGCACTGCGACTCACGAAAGAGACACCTGCAACTACCTCGACGACCGGAGGAGATGCGAAGGTGACAACATGATCATCCACCTCTCCTGCGCTCCTCCCTGATCGGTGGCCAGCCAAGCCCTCTAACACAGAGTAGCTGGGTCAGTCCATCTTCGGCAGCAGCAAATCGGAGGGCAGACGTCCCCCACATGGCCCTGTTGCCCTGCCGGTTACGGACCCGTGATCCTGACGGAACCGCTAGCCACGAAGCGAGTGGACTTCATCCATATAGCCCTGGCACCTAGGTCGGACGTCCGAGAAGACGAGCCGACGCTGTGAGCATCACTTCGTTGCACCACGACGGCTCGTCCATCCGTCATCGGCCACGACCAGGGGCATGACATCGCGATCGAAGCCGGGATCGACACGACATGTATTTACTTCAGAGTCCGAAGCCGCCGGACCTTGCGTGCGCAAGAAACATGGTCCATGTGCTCGCGCTGACCACAAACGACCCACCATCAGGATCTTTGCTGTCCCGCATCGCGGTCTCGGCCACGCCGACAGCAAGTTCAACGCAGTTGTTGTCAGGAGCGGTGTAGCTGGACTTGCGCCACGTCTTGTCAGGGTTCGTCATGTCGCTGGAGTCTCTCCTTGAAGAGTTCAGCCTGTTCGCGGATGACCTTGAGCGACTCTTCGGGCGTGAAGGCCAGCTCCTCCGCGATCTCGTTGAACGACTTGCGGAACTTCTCTACGTCAACGTCATTCTCCACCCACTTGCCGCCTCCCCTGGTCTCCAGGTAGACGACGTCGGGGAAGTCCTCGTCGTCGAAGCTCAGGATGGTCACGCCGTCGATGGCGTAAGCGCCGGCGTCCTCACCGATCACCTGGATCGTCACGTTCGGCAGGGCCGCGGCCGCCATCAGGTGGAGCAACTGCGCGTACATGGCAGCAGGTCCGCCGACTGCACGGCGCAGAGCCGCGATGTCGATCAGGAAATGAGCCTGCAGCGGAGCGTCTCCGTGTAGCCGCATCTGGCGGCTCTGCCGAGCGGCGACGGTGCGGTTGGCGGGAACCTTCGGGTTGACGAACCGGTGCGCCGCTTCGCGGAGCGCGAGCGTGTACTCCGGGACCTGCAACATGCCTGGGATCCAGACCGCTTCCACCTGCTTCAGCTGTGAGGCATCGGCTTCAGCACGGGCGTACGAGCGAGCCGCCTGGTTGTACGCGGCTGGATGTTGGACGCGCGTGCTGTCCTGTTTGGCGTCTTCCCAGTACTCGGTCGCCTTGCGCCGGCGGTCTTCGTCCGCCTCGACGAGGTCGAGGTACAGGCCGAGGTCGGCCCAGCCGAGGAGGTTCGTGCCGTTCAAGCACTTGGAGAGGTGCGCCTCGGTCTTCCGAAGCTCGCTTGCGAGGTACCCGAGGTCCTTGCCCGCGTCCTTGCGAAGCTGATCAAGCAGGCGACCCAGCTTGGACTTCCTGTACGTCTTGTCGCTCGGCACCCAGTTGCCTCCTCGCACTACGGCACGCGTGATCACCCTAACCACGTCGCAGGTCAGGACGTATTCACACGATCCGGGTATCGCATATGGGGTTAATTAACCCCTACTGCAGGCGCTGTCGACGGGATCCTTGGCCCCTTGCGGGGAGATGACCCGGACGGGCGTGTCCGGTTCAGCTAGCGCGCCACGCCCGAGGATCCCGTCGGCCCAGGTCGATCCCAACGGAGGGTTCCGGTGATGGCGCATCTTGAGGATGTCGTTCCGGTCGTCGTGAACCTGACACGGGCACAGACGGCAGTGCTCGCGCGAGCTGCTGTGGTGGTCACTTCGGCTCTGGACTGCAGGGAAGCGAACGCCGCGGAGCAAGGACTTCTCTTGTTCCGTCAGGCGGTTGCGCTCGCCTTCGTCAACGACAGGACATCGAACTCAACCGAGCAGCCGCGGCAGGTTGGGCACTCCCGCCTCCGAGCCAGTTAGCAGCCGAAGGGCGTGCAGCCATGGGCAACCTGGTCTTGTTTTCCGAACTACGCCGACGACTCGTGGAGCACTTGGACCTCGTGTCACGGATCGCCTCCGACGGCGACGGTGCGTCCGCGTTGTCGATGGCGAGGCAGGAAGTCCCGCGGTTGGTGGCCGCGCTGCGTGTGTTCGTCGACCAACACCAGCCTGACGAGAACGGCTGTTGCAGGAAGTGCCGGAGCGGACCGGTCTGGCGAAGGGTGTCCGCGCCCTGCCGCATGTTGCTCGACGTTCATCTTGCCGCCCAGGCGGCGACTGCAACGACGCGTGAACGCACGTGCTGGCAGCCGAAGACACACCGGGCATGAACGTCGGAACGGACTCACGGATCAAGAACAGGCTTGATGGCACATGGCGCTACAACTGGTCAACGGGAGAGCAAGCCTGGAGGTCCGCGCGTTGAGCCGGACTGTGCTGGGCTGGCGGACGAAGCGCGGTTGGTCTCTCACGGAGTTGGGCGATCGGGTTGGATTCTCGGCCGCGAAGCTGTCGCACCTCTGCCGGGCTGCTCAGCGCATTTCGCCGAGTGAAGTCGTGACGATCGGCGCCGTGTGCGGCGCCGCAGACGACGAGATCGAACTCTGCGTCCGTGTCGCGCAGCGGGCCATGGATCCTCAGATGTGGGATCGGATCAACGGCGATGCATGGGCACGGCTCACGTGGACACCGTGGGACGTCATCGCCGAAGCCAGCGAACTAGCGATCGTGGCGACCGACGCGCTACCTGAGCTTGTGCGCATCAGCGCGTACCACGATGCCCTTGTCGAGTCCGGCGCAGCAGTGAGCAACCTCGATCTCGATCTGCAACAAGACGCCCTGCGACGCTTGGGGTTGGGAGCGAAGGAAGCTGCCCAACCAGGAAGTCCGCGGCGGTTGAGCGTCCGGTTGATCGTGACGGAGTCAGTGCTCAACAGCGGCGCCGGCGGTTCGCGAGTGATGGCGGACCAGCTGGAGCACCTGGACGAGCTGAGCGAGCTGCCTGGGTTCGAACTCCGGATCGTTGATGGTGAAGCAGGGCCATACCTCGGCATGGGTACACCGTTCACAGTGATGCGGTTCGCTGAGAAGCGCTTTGACGATGTCGTCCTTCTTCGAACCCTGCACGGCGGCGACACCTGGCTCGAGTCCGCCGCAGAACGCGCGCCCTACGAACGCGCCCTCGTGGCAATTGGCGATGTCGTCCGGCCTGAAGAACTGTCTTCGCTCTGGCTGAACGAGGCCTCACTACGACTTCAAGATCCGTCGCGAGTCTCAGGACGGCACTTGCAGCTGGTTACCGATCAAGCGAGGAGCTAGGCATGCCGAAGAGGTTCTCCACCGCGCGTGGTCGCGAGTTTGGCGCCGGCGTACGAGCAGCCATCGCGGGCGCTGGCCTGACCTCGCGCGCAGCCGCCGAGATCGTGGACTGGGACGAGGCCAAGGTCTCGGACGTGGTGAACGGCAAGGGCGGCGCCACCCTGGTCGAGATCGCTGCATTGCTGGGTGCTTGTCGTGTCAACGCCGACGAACTGGCTCACCTGTTGGCGCTGTACCCCAAGACGGGCGTCTTGGGCTGGTGGCAGCAGCACGGTGTGTGTTCACCTATCCGGCTTCGCACGGCGGTTGAACACCTCAAGGTGGCGAAATCGCTGACTTGCTGGCACACGCACATGGTGCCGTTGTTTCTGCAGACGACCGACTACATGCGCGAGGCGCTTCTCGCTTCCGCTACGTCACCCGCAGACGAGCTAGAGGACCGGATGCAGGCCCGGCTCGCGATGCAGAAGCTGATTCGGAACGGCACGAAGTGCACCTTCTTCATCCACGAGCTGGCTCTACAGCTCAGGATCGGTGGTGTCGAGGTGCAGCTCGGACAGCTGTTGCACCTCATGTTCATGGCGAACCACCCGAACATTCGGATCCGGATCGTGCCGGTCGCGCGTGGCGCGCACGCGGGGCTGGCCGGGCCGTTCACGCTGTTGACCTTCGCGAAGTACGAATCCCTGGTATGGGTTGAGACCGAGAACTCCAGCCTTTTCGCTGAGGCGAAAGACTCAGTCGAAGGCTACGAGACTGTCGTACGTGCACTTGAGCAAGAGAGCCTGGACGAGGCCGGGTCCAAGGACTTGCTTGTCCGCCTGTGCGACGACTTGCGCACGACCGACTGATGTCGAACCGATAACTATCGAAGTCCCACTGTCCAATCAGGCCTCGAATTCCGGAGTTAAGGGGTGCACGAGCGACTACGGCTCGGCAGCTCCGGAGGGAGACAGCCATGGACAGCAGTGCGGATGGGTCAGCGCATGGCCCTGCGCATGGGGAAGCGGATGCAAGGCGTTCTGAATCCGCTACCCCATCCGCCAATGCTCGAACCCCTCGATCCGCAGGTCAACGGTGGTACCGCGGAGGCTCGGCCGAAAGCCGACTGAGGGGTGACATCAACGGAACTCGCCACATTCGTGGGCGCGGCGGCAGCCGGGCCGGGGAGCCCGATGCGTCCCTGTGGTTCCGGCTGGTCGAGCGGGATCGACGGATCCTCGCTCTGCTTCACGAGCACAAAGTCCTCACCACCAACCAGATCGCGGCGATCGAGTTCTCGTCGGTGCGGCGCGCACAGGATCGGTTGCGGCAGCTGCGCGGACTCGGCGTGGTGTTCGCGTTCCGCGACTCGTACAGCACTGGCGGCACAAGTCAGACGCGATTCGCGCTCGGTTACCGCGGTGCACGACTGATCGCGGCGCAGCGGGCAGCGAAGCCGCCGGCGCCTGGTGCGTACGCGGAACGCTTGGAGCGGTTGGGCTTGTGGCCGAAGCTGGCGCACCAGCTCGGCGTCAACGACTTCTTCTGCGGCCTGGCCGCGCATGCACGCACGCGACCAGATGCCCAACTCACACAATGGTGGCCGGAGAAGGTCTGCACGGAGTTTTTCTGGAACAAGACCACCAAACTCCGGCCAGATGCGTACGGCTGCTGGTAAGAGCATGGGCGACGGGTGCGGTTCTTCCTGGAACACGACACGGGCACCGAGCCGCTGTCCAAGGTCGTGGCCAAGCTCAGCGACTACACCAGGTTTCGCACCGACGCGTTCGGAGTTCTGCTGTTCTCCGTCCACTCCTCGCAACGCGAACGGAACCTCCGCTCGGCGCTGCGACAGCAACTCGGCTACGAGGATCCTCGCCTCCTCATCGCGACGTCGTCTCGTGATCACAACCATCCCGACGGTGCGGCAGGGCCGATCTGGGCTACTTGGTCTTCACGCGAACAGGTCAGGGAACGGCAGCGGTTGAGTGAGCTACCGCAACGCGGCCCGAACATCGCGCTGCACATGCCACTCAACGGCATTCCGTTCAGTGAGGCGGCATGGGATCCCGAGGATCACGCCATGACCCGCCAGGCCATGGGAGATGAGTGGCGATGGGAATGAACAGCGTTCCTCCGCCTCGAAAACCACCCATTGGTGACACAGAATCCTTGCGCGACAAGGATTACAGCCTGAACGAGCGGCAGTACAATCAGATGCGAAACCGCACGAAGAACTGGACCTCTTCCGGTCACGTGCGCTATGTCAGCGGCGCTGAAGGCGATCGTCTGCGCGGCGAACTGGCCGCCGTGATCAGAGACCTCCTCGACTGGGCTTCAACCCAGCGCGTCGAACAGGCCGACGATCAGGAGGCTGCCTGATGAACCAACCGCGGCTGCACGCCGTGCCGTCTGGGCCGTCCGGCCTGTCGGACTACGCGGTCTCGCCGCTCGGCATGCCGGTTGCGTTGCTGCGCAACGAAGTTCGAGTGGCGTTCCTGGGGCGGACATCCACCGACGATCAGCAGGATCCACGACAATCCATGCTGCGGCAGCTGGGGAACTGCAAGGCCGCCATCCCAGAGTCGTGGGTGATCGTCGCGCACTTCTACGACGTTGAGTCTGGCCGCATGGAGCTGGACCAACGCGGTCGCGGTGAGAACTACGAGCGCTACGACATCCCGATCGCCCGTGACGGCGGCGTCGCCGACCTGCTCGACGAGGCCACGCACAAGGGCCGCAGGTTCGATGTCGTGATCTGCGAGAGTGTCTCGCGCGTGGCTCGCCGAACGTTCGAGGGACTCTCGATCGAGCGAGAACTGGAGCGAGCCGAGGTCCCGCTGTTCGCTTCCAACGAGCCGATCACGCTGACCGGCAGCCGAGCGCAACGCATCCTGCAGCGGCGGATCAACCAGTCGGTGGCCGAGTACGAGGTCCTCAACACCCTGGAGCAGTCATGGGGTGGGTTGTGCACCCACGTGCGCGAAGGCTGGAACATCGGCAAGCCGCCGTACGGCTACAAGGCCAAGACCTATCGCCACCCCAACCCCACCAAGGCCGCGAAGGGCCAGACCAAGACGCGCCTGGAGCCCGACGGCCTCAAGGCCGAGACGGTCACTCAGATCGCGGCCTGGCGCTATCACGAGGGCCTCGGCTACGGCACGATCGCCGACCGGCTCAACGCGGACCCGGCCAAGTACCCGCCGCCGGAGCCGCCGAGCCCGGCGAGAGCGAGGGGCGCTTGGAGCAAGTCCAGCGTCGGCGACCTCCTGCGGAACCCGAAGTACACCGGCTTCCAGGTGTTCAACCGTCGCGCGACGCGGTCGAAGCGAGGCAAGGTCAACTCGCCCGTGCTGTGGGTGTGGTCGAACGAGCCGGTCCACGAGCCGCTGATTCCGAAGTGGATGTTCGACGAGCTGGCCGCGACGAGACAGGCCAAGCGAGGCTCGCGAGACAACGACGAGAAGAACGTCCATCCGATCGCCACGCGCACGTACCTGCTCCGCGGGATGGTGTTCGACGCGTGCGGCCGGCGGATGTACGGCAGCTACCGCCACGACCGCGTCTACTACATGTGCTCAGCGCGCAGTAACAACCGAGGACGGCCCGACAGGTACTCCGGGCATGCCGAGGTGGTCTACGTCCGCGAAGACGCGCTTATGGAGGCCATAACGGCCTTCTTCGCAGACCGCGTGTTCGGTCCTGAGCGCCGTGCGCTCCTCGAAGCCGATCTTGCGACGGTTGACGACCGCGCAACCCATGAACAACAAGCCGAATTGGAGCGCCTCCAACGCACGCTCGACGACATCGAGCGGCGCCAGGCGACGATCCTCCGTCAGGCCCAGGAAGGCGACGACGCGTTCAGCCGCGGACTGCGGCAGACCTACAACGAGCTGGAGGAGCAGAAGCGGGATCTCGTGACGAAGGCCACACCGTGCGACACGCCGGAGCCAAACAAACCCACCGCCGAGGATGCCGCACTCCTGGACGCGCTCCCATGCCTCGCCATGAACCTCAGCGACGCCCCTGACCTGCTGCTACGACGTCTGTTCAAGATCACTCAGCTCAGCGTCCACCTAAACGATGATCATGATCAACTTCTGGTTACTCTCCGGCTTCCCTCCGAAGCCCTTTCGGAGGTAGCGGACACGGCCGAAAGGATCGTCGAAGCCATGCCTACGCCGAGCAAAACGCCTGTTCAGGCACCAGATCCTTGTTTGGATGCAGATGGTGCCCCCGACGGGATTCGAACCCGTACTGTGATCCTTTTAAGGGACCTGCCTCTACCGATTGGGCTACGGGGGCGACGCGGAGCCTAAGCCTTGATCGTCGGCCTGTGTGAGCGGATGGTCGTTTCTCGCCCGCACGGCCCAGCGAATTGGACTAGAACGAGCATCCGGGTAAGCGTCGAACGGACCCGAACATCAGCGGCCCCTTCCGGCTCCGAGCAGCTCCTTGAACCTCAGCGCCACCCAGTCGTGCACGGCGGCGGAGACGGAGTTGTCGCCTGCTCGGTGCTCGAACCAGCGCCAGTCGCAGTTGACGTTGATCTCCAGGAACACGTGGTCGTTGCCGGTGACGAGCAGGTCGAACGCCGCCACCTGCACGCGCCAGTGGCGGGCCAGCGCCAGCAGTCGGTCTTGCAAAGAAGACGGCACGGACGTTGGCGTCACGCGCACTGCGTCGGGGTCCACCCAGAGTTGGGCCGGGTCGAGTTTGTCGACCTGGAAGGCGATGCAGCGTTCTCCCACCACGAACACGCGCAGTTCGGTGTCCGACGGCACGTACTCCTGGACGATCACCGGGGCTGGTTCGGGGGCGTCTGAGGCGCGCGAGGTTTCCAACGGGCGTGGGAACAGGCCGTGTTGCACGCCGGGGCGCGGTTCCAGCAGGTGACGGCCCGCGGTTTTCACGATGCACCGGCCGCCGCCGGGGCGGGTGCGGCCTGGGCGCGTTGTCACGGCTGTGCGGGGGACGCGGAGGCCGAAGGAAGAAGCGTCGGAAAGCTGCGTCAGACGGTCCAGATGCGTCGAGAAGCGCGAAGGGTTCACATGAGCCCAGTCGGAGCGTGAGGACAGCCAGTTGGCCACTGAGGCCCACTGGTCGACTGCGTAGGCGCCGGCCAGGGTTCCGGGTTCGACGGGGACCGCGGAGAGTTCGAAGTGGCGGCGCCAGACCAGTAGTGGGCGCAGCAGCCAGCGGTCGAGTTCGATCAGCGGCTGGTCGGTGTAGACGGAGAGTGGAAGGTCGACGCAGCGGTCGGCGTCGATGCGGGCCATGCGGATGCCGCGCTCTGCCAGGGCGATGGAGAGCTCGTTCATCTCCATGTCGGCGGCGCGGGCCAAGACCAACACGCAGGGTTGGGGGTTGCCGTCGCCCTCGTCGACCATGCCGAGGCGGTGGACCTGTTCCTGGAAGTCCAGGCATTTGGGCGGTGAGCGGAAGAGGTACTCCTGGCCCTGCAACAACAGGGGCCTGGCAGCCTCGGACGGGGCACCTGGCACCCGCCCGTCAGCCGACCTGCTCAATCGTCCTTCTTGCTGCGGAAACTCTGCCCCGCCTGCGCGTACTCTGCGGCGTACTGCGCCAACGCGGGGTCCTCGATCTCACCGCGACGAAGCTGTGCGGCCAGCTCCTCGAGAGACATCGGGATCACCTCTCTCCCCACACGGCGAATCACGCATTCAGGTGATGCACCAGCCGTAGTCTCAGGTTCACGTAACGCAATGTCAAGGCAGCCCTCAGAGCTTTACTCCGATTGGGCGCTCAAGTTCCGCCTCCGGCCCACAGCAGTGCCCCGAACGAGATAACGTCCGGGGCACCTGTGCACTCACGCGGAGTAAGTAGCAATACAGAGCGTCAGCTCCGCATCGCGCAGCGAATCAGCTCTGCACCGCGCGGTCGAAGTCCGACTTCGGGTCGTTGATCTGGCCGAGCGCCACGACCTCGCGACCGTAGAACAGCGCCTGCGTCCAGTCCATGAGCACGCGCAGCTTGCGGTTCACGGTCGGCATGAACGCCACGTGGTAGCTGCGGTGCATGAACCACGCGGGCAGGCCCTTGAAGCGCAGGCCGAAAACGTCCGCCACGCCCTTGTAGAGGCCGAGGCCGGCGACCGAGCCGAGGTACTTGTGGAAGTAGTCCTTCGGCTTCTGGCCGCGCATCGAGGCGACGATGTTCTTGGACAGCAGCTTCGACTGACGGATGGCGTGCTGCGCGTTCGGCACGCACGTCGCCGTCGGGTCCTCCTCGGTGCGCGAGAGGTCCGGCACCGCGGAGCAGTCACCGGCGGCCCACACGCCGTCGAGGCCCTGGACCTGCATGGCGGCGGTGCACCGGACGCGGCCGCGCTCGTCGAGCGGGAGGTCCGTGTTGCGCAGCACCGGGTTCGCCTTCATGCCGGCGGTCCAGATGATCGTGTCGGAGTCGAACTCGGTGCCGTCGTCGAGGGTGACGTGGCCACCCTCGAGCGACTTCACGCGCGTGTCGAGGTAGATCTTGATGCCGCGCTTCTCCAGCGCCTCGACGGTCCACGCGCCGAGCTTCGCGGACACCTCCGGCATGATCCGCCCCATCGCCTCGACGAGGACCCAGTTCATCTCTTCCGGCTTGACACCCTCGTAGTACCGAAGCGCATACCGCGTCATGTCCTCGAGCTCGGCGAGCGTCTCGATGCCCGCGAAGCCGCCACCGATCACGACGAAGCTCAGCAGCTTCTTGCGCAGGTCCGCGTTGTTCGTGCTCGCAGCCTGGTCCAGGCGCGACAGCACGTGGTTGCGGACGTAGATCGCCTCGCCGATCGTCTTCATGCCGATGCCGACCTCGGCCAGGCCGGGGATCGGAAGCGTGCGGGAGATCGCACCCAGCGCGGAGACGAGCACGTCGTACTCGATCTCCTCGACGTGGCCGTCCGACAGCTCGGCGGTCACGATCTTGCGCGCGTGCTCGATCTTGGTGACGCGGCCGGTGACGACGTGGCAGCGCTTGAGCACCTTGCGCAGGGGGGCGACGACGTGGCGCGGCTCGATGGAGCCGGCTGCCGCCTCAGGCAGGAAGGGCTGGTAGGTCATGTGCGGCTGCGGGTCGATGACGGTGACCGACGCCTCACCGGAGCGCAGCTTCTTCTGCAGTCCGAGAGCCGTGTACATCCCGACGTACCCACCGCCGACAATGACGATTCGCGTGGGTTGCGACTTCACAGCAGCCATACACATATGGTCGCACCACGACCCCCTTTTTCGCGCGTCCAGAGGGGCCGTTGTGACTACCGTCGCCGGGTGATGCCGAACACCCCCGCGACTGACCTGCGGCTTGAGCCGGATTTGAGGAGTTCTCGCTGAGAGAGTCGATTCAGATCCTCAGCGCGACGACCATGATCACGACCGTCAGGGCCCCCAGTCCGAGCAGCTCCACAAGGCCGATATGAGGCCCCGATGGGACGAACGCCGCGAAGCCCGCGACAACGAACGAGAGTGCTTGGACAATGGCGAACCGGCGCGCTGGTGCTTTCAGCGCAGCGGGCTCGATTTTCGTTTTCACCGGAACGACCGCGGCGAGTGCGGACGTCACGTGAATCAGATGTAACGCCGGGATCATCAACAGCACGCCCAGCCGCAGCGGGTGCCCGTCGGCGAACGCCATCGCCAGCGCCGCGTACCCGATCAGCAACGCCGCGCCCGCGCTCCCCGGCATCAGCACCGTGAGCGCCGTCAGCACCGTGACGATGATCAGCGGCGCGATCGTGTCGGCTTCCAGGTGCAGGATCAGCGCCACCGGCAGCGCGGCGAGCACGATCGCCAGTCGCATCAGCATTCCGGCGTCACCGCCACCCCGTGCCCGATCATGCGCTTGAGCCGCAGCCGGTGTTCCGCGGCGATCATCTCCGCGGCCACCTCACCCCACGGCGTCTCCGGGTCGGGCTTCAACGGCAACGGCAGCGTGTTGATCGCCAGCACGACGTGACCGTGCTTGCGCGTCTGCACGGCCAGTTCGGCGATGTCGTCGTCGAGGAACGGCGACAGCAGCACGACCACCGACCCGTGCGGGAGTTTCCGCAACGCCACGCGTGACGCCCACCCCGCGGCCTGCACGCACACGACGAGCTGCGTGCGGATGCGCATCAGGTGCCGGCGGCCGACCCCGGAACGGACGTTGAGCTGCGGCCGGCTCAGGTCCATCAACGCCACCCGGTCGCCTTGGCGCAGATACCCGGCGGCCATCGACGCCGCCCTGCGCACCGCGCGGTCCAGGCTGCCGTTCGGACGCGTGGTGGCGCCGTAATGAGGAGACGACCAGTCCGCCACGTTCGCGCCGACGTCGGTCCGCGTGTCGATGGCCAGCACGATCTCCGCGTCGGCCTCCGCGTGCCGTTCGCGGACGTGGACCGTGCCGGTGCGGGTCGTGACGCGCCAGTCGATGCGCTTCAGGCGGTCACCCGGCTGGAACGCCCTGATGTCACGCAGTTCGGTGGAGTCGCCCGCACGCGGTGAACGGTGGATGCCGACCAGGCCGGCGGGGCGCGGCGGCAGCGGACCGGACGGGTGGTGCTCGACCGGCGGCAGGATCGTGCGGACGTGCTCGGCACCGACGATCGGGCCGTAGACGTGCATGCCGTCCGGTCCCGCGAACAGGTGGTCCAGCCGCAGGTCGACGCCAGGACCCCACGCGTCGCGCCGGATCTCCACGGGCAGATCGGGCGAGTGCGCGGGAACCGCCTTGGACCCGCCCGGCAGCCTGACCACCGCGATCTCCGCGTCCGCGCCGTCGACGTGCGCGACGGTGTGCACGACACCGGCTCCTGCACCACGCGGCACCGGACGGACGCTGACCGTCGGCGTGCCCTTCGGTTTGTTCGTGAGCAACACGCTGAGGACGAGCGGGACGCCGAACAGCACCATCTCGACCTGGTGCAGGAACAGGCCCGCGACGACGAGCCCGACACCGAGCCACACGGCGCGCGTGTACGCGTCTGTGGCGTGCCAGTGGGCGCCGTGCGACTGGGCGAAAGCGTCCCTGATCTTGTCCGCTCTGCTCATGAGCTCGGCGGGCCCGGAACCTTGCCGAGCAGCTCGGTGACGACCTGCACGCCGCTGACGCCGGACGTCCACGTCTCCGGCTTCATCACGAGCCGGTGCGCCAGCACGGCGACAGCGCACTCCTTGACGTCCTCGGGCGTCACGTAACCGCGTCCGTCCAAAGTGGCCACAGCGCGGGCGACGAGCACGAGCGCCTGCGCACCTCGTGGCGATGCGCCGACCTCGACGGACTGGTGCTGCCGCGTCGCGACGGCCAGATCCACGCAGTACCGCAGGAGATCGTCGTCCACGGCGGTCTTCTCGAGCTCGGCCTGGAGTTCGAACAGCCGCCCTGCCGCGAGGACCGGCGCCACCTCGGCGTCCTCCTGCTGCCGCGCGATCCGCCGGCGCAGGACCTCGACTTCTTCCTCCGCGGGCGGATAACCGATGTCGAGGCGCACCAGGAACCGGTCGAGCTGCGCCTCGGGCAACGGGTAGGTGCCCTCGTACTCCACGGGGTTCGAGGTGGCGAGCACGTGGAACGGCCTGGGCAACGGGAACGTGCGCCCCTCGACCGTGACCTGCCGCTCCTGCATGGCCTCCAGCAACGCGGACTGCGTCTTGGGCGGCGTCCGGTTGATCTCGTCGGCCAGCAGCAACCCGGTGAACACCGGCCCCTGGTGGAACTCGAACTCGCGGCTGCCGGGGTCGTAGAGGAACGACCCGGTGACGTCCGCGGGCAGCAGGTCCGGCGTGCACTGCAGGCGGCGGAAGTCGAGGCTGAGCGCCTGCGCGAGCGACCGCGCGATCAGCGTCTTGCCGAGCCCCGGCACGTCCTCCAGCAGCACGTGCCCACCGGCCAGCACGGCCGCGAGCGCGAGCCGCACGGTCCGGGTGCGCCCGACCACGACCTTGCCGATCTCGGCGAGAACGGCTTCGGCCTCCCCCGCAATGCTGTTGGTCACTCGACCCTCCTGAGCCTTTCCGCGAGTTCTTTCGGGTCCGGCATCTCGGATGCCTCGATCCCCAGTCGTGCGAGCCGGGCGCGGAACCGTTCCTGGTAGCGCCTCGGGTTCTCCGCCGCCTCCGCCAGCCTGGTCGCGAGCGTGCTGGCGTGCGCGGAACTGATCGAGCCTGGCGGTGGCGGCGCCGAACTCCACACGATGTCCGTGGCCCGCGGTAGCCGGGACACCAGCACGGCGAACGCGGTGGGCGGCACGGCCAGCGCCGTCGCCCACATCGGTGAGGCGCCGAGCCACCAGATGACGACGCCGATGATCACCCCGATCACCAGTGCCAGCGCGGTTCTCATGCGAGCTCCCGGACGATGCGGCCCAACTCTTCCTGCGCCTGCCGAGCCTGCGCGGCGGTCACGTCCTCGTGCCCGAAGCGCGCCCGCTGGTAGAGATCCTTGAGGACGGTGGCGTCGACGCCGAGCTTCTCGGTGAACTCGGTCGGCGTCTGATGCGGCAAGCGCTGCTCGGCCTCCTCCAGCGCGAGCCAGGCGGCGATCACGGCGTCCCGCGGCGGCCGTTGCGGATGTTCGGTGAACTCCTGCAACGCCTTCTCGACGCGCTGGACCACCGACGAGGTCGGCGCCATCTCGAAGCCCTCGATCTCCACCCCGCGCACGCCACGACGACGGCGCCAGCGCGGCAGCTCGATCGCCAGGATGATCCCGACCAGTCCGAACAGAACAAGTCCGGCGAGGAACAGCACCAACACCGTCAACGGCAGGGCCACCACGTCAGGCAGCTCCTGCGGCGCCGGCACGTCCAGCGCGACCCCGCCGTTGTCCGGCGGCGGCCGGTCGTCCAGGCGGTTGACGAGCGTGATCGGCGACGAACCGCCGGTCGCCACGACGACGATCAGCAGTGCCGCCACCGCCACCACCGCCCGCCACCACTTCATACGGGTCAGCCTTACACGCTGTGGCCGGATTCGGATGATCCTTTGGCCATCTTGCACGTGTCAGACGGGAAAGGGCAGGAACGTCCAAACAGGCGCTTGCGGATCCACGTCGACGAGGTGCGGCACCACCTTGCGCAACGCCGCCGAATGCTCGCCGATGCGCTTGCGCACGACGTGCCCGCTGCCCCCTCCTTCAGGCACGTCCCGCTCAGGCCCCAGCCCGCACGCGACGTAGAGGGCCCTCAGCCCGGCGCAGGCGCTCCGCTCGCGGACCCACACCGTCGTGGTGACGCCCCGGTCGCTGCCGTACCCGCTCCACACGTCGATCTCGATGCTCAGCTTGCCGCGCTCGTACCGAATACCGCCGTGCTCGGTGTAGCCGCTGGGCTCGATGGTGTGCGGGCCGGTGAACCCGTGCTGGTCGACCAGGAACGAGAACGCCGCCGGCCCCTCGGTCCACAGCACGTGTGCAGGACTCCGCTTGCCCATCAGCTCACCACCCAACGACCCCACCGTGAACACTCACCTCTACGGATACGCAGGGCGGCCGCTCCGGGCCGCTCGCGCTTCAGCCCACGTTCACGAGACCGAACTCATTCAGCAGATCACCCACCAGGACCACCATCGACATCTTGATCTCATCGGGATCACCAAAACCCGTCTCGGCATCGGCGGCAAGTCTCGGCAGCAGGTCTTCCGGCCGTGTCGCGAGGGTTCGGAGCTCGTCGAGAGCTTGCTTCGTCACCGCGGCCGAGAGCGGGTCCGAGGCAAGCGGGTGCAAGCTGTACGCCAACCGGCCCGAATCATCCGCACGAAGCAATCGCAGCACGTCGAGCCCATCCTTGGGCTTCAGCCGGTGCGGTTGATCGCGTCGTTCCGCGATCTTGATGACTTTTGAGACCAGAAGTGCCGCAGGACCCGCCACCTTGATCTCGAACGATCTGGGATCACCTGGGTCCAGCGCGCGGATGGTTCGGACTTCGTTGTCCACAACCGCGGCTTCCAGCCCGAACGTCTTGCGTGCGGTGATCTTGTCTTGGTGAGGAGGCTGAAGACGCGCGGACCGCTGCCCTCCTCGACCACACAAGGCTTCAGGCGCCATCAGATCGACAACGATCCCCCCGTAGCCGAGCCAGCTCCCAGGCTGTTTCCCCGGCACGAAACCTGCGGCACGCATCGCAGCCACGACCGAGGGCTCGTCCGCGAGCCGATCTGGAATCAACGCGAGGTCCGCATCGGTCGTCGTCGGCGCAGTTGCGAAGTCAGCATCGTCCGCGTGCACATAGACACCTGTGCACCAACAAGAACGACCGCACTTCGGTGCGCACCCAGCCCTTCGAGGGCGTCCAGCAACACGGCCCGCGCCTGGACGTACTCCTCCGAAATCATCGATCCCAACCTGGTTCACTCGATTCGAGCACTGCTATCAGCTGCTCTGCTTCTTCACTCGACCTGCCTGGCCCTGTCAACAGATCCGCCACCACCTGTGCAGGGGCGGCGTAGTCGATTCCGTTGATGTGCCGCGACTTCACGTGGACAACTTCGTCGTACGGTCGCAGGACAAGCACGTTTGTTCCTCGTTCGACCGTCTTCAAACCCAGTCGATCCATCAACTCGAGTGGATCTTCGGTGTACAAGCTCAGTGAGACGAGTGGCGACACAGGAGTCATGTCGTCCGGCAGGTATGCACGGGCAGCTGCAGAGCCCGTCACCACAACCCGTGCCTCCACAGTCGACAGTGCCTTCATCGCATGACTGAGCCCACGTGGGTCCAAGGCCGCGACAATCTCGTTCGATGCCATGACCTTGTAGTCCTGCGTCCAACGATCGATCAGTGACCGTTTGCGCACAGCGACCACCGTTCCGTCTTGACTCCTGACGATCGTTGCCTCTCGATCAAGAAGCTCAAGCACACGCACACTCGTGGCTGCGCCGACCTGCGCTCGTGCGGCGAGATCCCGCACGCCGACCGGTAACGAGGTCTCACACAACTCGAGTACGACCTTGGCCGCTGCCGGACCACGGAGAGACTTGAGCAAGCGGTCTGCCGGATCCCTGAACCCGCTTCGATCCGCACCCACCCGGTCCAGGAACACCGCGGGCCGATCGAGCCTGAGGCGCAGATTTCCGGTCAAATCGAACCAACCGAGCCCGTGCTGATCCAACTGTGCGCGCGTCGTCGGCGACACGAATGGGGTCGCGAGCATCATCCCCCCAACTTGAACACCACGAACCGCTGCAGCAGCCGCGTACTCCGCGAGTTGCTGAGCCACCCTGGTGACGTCTCGCGGCACGACAACGCCCTTGCCTTCGACCAGCACCCATGTCTCAACACCGTCCGGTGCGGCGATCATGAACTGACCATCGGGCCGAAAGCCACGACGTGAACCAGGCTCCAGAAGCGACCTCGCAGGCTCGACCAACCACGCCGCCGGCAGCACCGCTCGAACCGCCTCCTCGGCGGAACGAACCAGCTGAGCCTCGGTCGTTCCATGTTCCGCTCCGTTCCGCGACACACGGAACATGCTACTTTGCGGAACAAGCGATCAAATGCGCGTTGCATGACACGTTCGGGTGCAAGCTCGATCTGCGCCCGGATCAGGACGTGGGTTCGGCCGCTGTGGCGCGGGCCAGCACCCCTTGAAGCATCTCCTGGGTGAGCTTCCCGGTGAAGGTGTTCTGCTGCGAAACGTGGTAGCACCCGAACACCCGCAACCCGCCCAGCGACACCTCCACCCCGTGCCCGAACTTGGGCCGCGCGGACCCGAGCAACGGCAGGAACGCCTGCCACCCGAACGCCCCGAGCACCACCACGGACCGCAGTGACGTCAGAAGCCCGAGCTCCTCGCGCAGGAACGGCGAGCACCGGTCCCGTTCCTCCGGCGTCGGCTTGTTCGCGGGCGGCGCGCATCGCACCGGCGAGGCGATCCGGACGCCGTACAGCTCCAGGCCGTCGTCCAGGGCCCAGGCTTCGGGTTGTGAGGCCAGTCCGACCTCGTACAGCGCGCGGTAGAGGAAGTCGCCGGAGCGGTCGCCGGTGAACATCCGCCCGGTCCGATTCGCCCCGTGTGCGGCGGGCGCGAGGCCCACGATCAGCAGCGACGCGTCCATCGGCCCGAAGCCCGGAACCGGCTTGCCCCAGTACTCCTGATCGCGGAAGGCAGCGCGTTTCACGGCGGCCACCGACTCCCGCCAGGCGACCAGGCGCGGGCACGCTCGGCAGGCCGTTATTCGATCGTCGAGTTCCGTAGTGTTGCTCCTATGTCCGAGGAGAAGACCGAAGAGAAGCCCGAGTCTCCCGCTGATGACCTGGTCACCACCCAGCACAGCATCAACGTCAAGGGCCGCGAGCTGAACTACACCGCCGTCACCGGGCGTGTCGTGCTCAAGGAAGAAGTGATCAAGGACGGCGTGTTCGAGGGCCACAAGCCCAAGGCCGAGGTGTTCCTGACCGCGTACACGCTCGACGGCGCCGACCCTCTCAAGAGGCCGGTGACGTTCGCGTTCAACGGTGGGCCCGGATCCGCCAGCGTCTGGCTGCACATGGGGCTCCTCGGGCCTCGCCGGGTGCTGAGCGGCGACGTCGGCAACCTCACCGCGCCGCCGTACGGGATCGCGGACAACGAGGAAAGCCTGCTGGCCGAGAGCGACCTCGTGTTCATCGACCCGGTGTCGACCGGCTTCAGCAGGGCGGCGAAGGGCGAGAAGCCCGGCAGCTACCACGGCTACCAGCCCGACATCGACTCCATCGCGGAGATCATCCGGCTGTGGACCTCGCGCAACGGCCGGTGGATGTCGCCGAAGTTCATCTGCGGCGAGTCGTACGGAACGCTGCGCGCGGCCGGTCTCGCCGAGCACCTGCAGAAGAAGTACGGCATGTACCTCAACGGGCTCATGCTGATCTCCTCGGTGCTGGACTTCGCGACGCTGGAGTTCAACGAGGGCCACGACCTCGGCTACACGCTCTTCCTGCCCACGTACACGGCCATCGCGCACTACCACGGCCTGCACGGCGACCGTCCGCTCAAGGAGGTGCTCGCCGAGGCCGAGGAGTTCGCGGTCCGCGACTACCCCTACGCGCTGGCCCGCGGCAACCGGCTCAGTGACGTCGAGCGCGCCGCGACGGTCGAGAAGCTGGCGCGGCTGACCGGCCTGTCCGAGGAGTACGTGGACGCGGTCGACCTGCGCATCGAGCACATCCGGTTCTTCACCGAGCTGCTGCGCCGCGACCGCAAGACCGTCGGCCGCATCGACGGCCGGTTCACCGGCTGGGACAAGGACTACGGCCGCGAGGAGATCTCCGCGGACCCGTCCATCGACGCCATCCTCGGCCCGTACGCGTCCTCGCTCAACCACTACCTGCACGCCGAGCTCGGGTACTCCAACGACCTGCCGTACGAGGTCCTCTCGCGGGCCATCGAACAGTGGTCCTACAAGGAGTTCGAGGGCCGGCACGTCACCACCGCGGGCAAGCTCTCGGCGGCGATGCGGGCGAACCCGCACCTCAAGGTCCACGTCGCGTTCGGCTGGTTCGACGGCGCCACGCCGTACTTCGCGGCCGAGCACCTCCTCGCGCACCTGCAGATCCCGAAGGAGCTGACGGCGAACATCGAGTCGGCCTACTACCCGGCCGGCCACATGATGTACGTGCACGAGCCCAGCAGGATCCAGCAGTCCGAGGACCTGGCGAACTTCGTGCGGAACTCGTCCAACACGTGATCCTGGACCTGTCCGACGACGCCGTCCTGCACGAGTTGTGGACGGTGCAGCGGCTGGCTTATGCCGTCGAGGCCGAGATCATCGGCTTCGACGGCATTCCCGCGTTGCACGAGACGCCAGAGGAGCTCAAGGCGTCCAGCGAGACGTTCCTCGGGCTCTACGACGAGGAAGGGCTCGCCGGCGCGGTGTCCTACGAGCTCGAAGGGTCCACTGTGGACATCTGCCGCCTCGTCGTGCACCCGCGGGCGCACCGGAGAGGCATCGCGACGAAGCTGCTCGACGCGTTGCCGGACGGGCCGCAGACCGTCAGCACGGGCAGCAGGAACGAACCCGCGCTCCGGCTGTACCGCGGGCGCGGGTTCGTGGAGACCGGCGAACGCGAGGTGGCCCCCGGCGTGTCGATCACCGATCTCGCCAGGGACAGTCCGCGCAGGGATTGAGCGAACCCGCGCCCGGAAGCGCGGGCTCGTCGAGCTAGGCCCACTTGGTGTCGAAGCAGTTCGCGTCCACGTAGTCGCGGACCAGCGCCGGGTCGCCGGACGAGGCTTTCGCGGCCGCGTCCCGCACGAACTGGCGCCCTGCCGTGTCGTCCTCCGGCGGATACCGGGTCACGAGGTGCTCGATGGCGTCGAGTGCCGTGGCCGCCTGCGCCTTGTCGTCCCGTAGCACCGCCACGTCCCACGAGCGATACCAGGCACAGGTGTTCACGACCGCCAACGCCTGGTGCGCGAAGCCCTGCTCACCCTCGGCCGGAGCGGTCGCCTTGATCAGCGCGTCCAGATCAGGACGAACATCGGCCGGCCACTTCATCGTCGAATGAAGTGAGCGAACCTCGTCTGGATATCCCAACGGCTCAGCGGCGTTCGCACCACAACCCGCGACGAACAACAACAGCAGGAAAACGAACCGCATTTGTCAGCTCACGTTCCACCGGACGTTGCCGTTCCACGTGTCCGTGGCGTTGCTGCCGTAAGACTTCGCGGAAAGGCAGAAAACGGTGCTCGCCCGGAAACCGGAGCCGATCCGGACGTACGGCGTCGGGTCGGCGTTCTGCAGTCGCACCGCCGAGCCCTCTGCCCCGCCTGCGCAGCGGCGCCACTTGACGTCGATCTCGGGGCCATCGGTCTTGCGCACGTAGATGTTGGTGCCGCCGACGGTCACCGTGCGCTGAGTGCCGTAGTGAACCCACTCGCCTTTCCGCAGATTTCCGGAAAGCCCGCTGTCGGTCGCGCTGGCGGGCACGGCCGTGGCGACCAATGCGCCGATGATTCCGAGCGCGACCAGGAACGTTTTCTTCATCGCTGTTTACTCCCCAGGCATCGGGAAACCGAACGCGATGAAAATTAGTGATCGGCCACCGACGGGGCATACCGCCGGAAGAGCAGCAGCTCGCCAGGTAGATGGCTACTTGGATAATAACCAACTACCCCGAAGGCGTGACGGCAATCCACCACGCGGGTGCTGCCGCACACCGTGAACGCTAGAACCACCAGCAAAACGAAGGAGGGGCCGCGCTCACAGCGCGACCCCTCCTCCAGATGAACTTCAGACGACCGCGCGCTCCTCGGCGAAGTGGCACGCGGCGGGGTGACCGTCGTTGCGCACCACGAGCTCGGGAACCTCGGTCGCGCAGATGTCCTGCGCCTTCCAGCACCGCGTGCGGAACCGGCAGCCCGACGGCGGGTCGATCGGCGAAGGCACGTCGCCCGTCAGACGGATGACGTCACGCCGGCCGCGCTGGGTCGGGTCCGGCACCGGCACGGCGGACAGGAGTGCCTGCGTGTACGGGTGCATCGGGCGCTCGTAGATCTCGTCCTCGGTGCCGATCTCCACGATCTTGCCGAGGTACATCACCGCGACGCGGTCCGACAGGTGGCGCACCACCGACAGGTCGTGGGCGATGAAGACGTACGAGAGGCCGAGCTCGGACTGCAGGTCGCCCAGCAGGTTCATCACCTGCGCCTGGATCGAGACGTCCAGAGCGGACACCGGCTCGTCGCACACGATCACCTTGGGCTTCAACGCCAGAGCGCGGGCGATGCCGATGCGCTGGCGCTGACCGCCGGAGAACTGGTGCGGGTACCGGTTGATGTGCTCCGGGTTGAGGCCGACGGTCTCCAGCAGCTCCTGAACCTTGCGCCGCCGGTCGCCCTTGGGCGCGACCTCGGTGTGGATCTCGTAGGGCTCACCGACGATGTCGCCGACCGTCATGCGCGGGTTCAGCGACGTGTACGGGTCCTGCAGCACGATCTGGATGTCGCGGCGCAGCTTGCGCAGCTCCGCGCCCTTCATCGCGAACATGTCGCGGCCCTCGAAGCGTGCGAGGCCCGCCGTCGGCGGCTCCAGGCGCATCAGCACCTGGGCCAGCGTGGACTTGCCGCAACCGGACTCGCCCACCACACCAAGGGTTTCGCCCTTGTTGAGGGAGAACGAGACCCCGTCGACGGCCTTGACGTGGCCCACGGTGCGCTTGAACAGCACGCCGACGCGGACCGGGAAGTGCTTGACGAGGTTCTCCACCTCGAGGATCGGCTCAGCCACGAGCGACGACCTCCTCCGCGATGTGGCACCGGCTGGTGCGGCCCATGCCGAGGTTGTGCACAGCGGGTACCTCGGTGGAGCACCTGTCGAACACGCGCGGGCAGCGCGGGTTGAACGGGCAGCCGGGCGGGATGTTGGTCAGCGACGGCGGCAGGCCCTTGATCGTCTTGAGCTCCTGGCCGCGCAGGTCCACGCGGGGCAGGGACTCCAGCAACGACTCCGTGTACGGGTGCCCCGGCGCACGGAACAGCTCGTAGACGTCGGCGTGCTCGACGATGCGGCCCGCGTACATGACCGAGATCCGGTCCGCGACGTCGGCGACCACGCCGAGGTCGTGGGTGATCAGGATCATGCCCATGTCGCGTTCCTTCTGGATCTCCGCCAGCAGGTCCATGATCTGGGCCTGCACGGTGACGTCCAGAGCGGTCGTGGGCTCGTCCGCGATCAGCAGCTCCGGGTCGAGCGCCAGCGACATCGCGATCATCGCGCGCTGCCGCATACCGCCGGAGAACTGGTGCGGGTAGTCCGAGACGCGACCCTTGGCGTTCGGGATCTTCACCTGGTCCAGCAGCTCGATCGCGCGCTTGCGGGCGTCCGCTTTGGACATCCCGCGCCGGACCTTGAGCTGCTCCTCGATCTGGAACCCGATGGTGAACACGGGGTTGAGCGCCGAAAGAGCGTCCTGGAAGATCATGGCGATGCCCTCGCCACGCACCTGACGCCGCTCTTCCGCCGTCTGCTTCAGCAGGTCCTCACCGCGGAACTTGATCGACCCGTTGGTGATGAACCCCGGTGGCGTGTCCAGGATGCCCATGATCGTCTGAGCGGTCACGGACTTGCCGGAACCGGATTCACCCAGCACAGCAAGGGTTTCGCCCGCCGAGACGTGGTACGAAACGCCGTTGAGCACCTTCGCGACACCGTCGCGGGTGCGGAATTCCACGTGGAGATCCTCGACCTCCAGCAATGGCTGAGTCACAGGATTCCCCTAACGGGACTTGGGGTCGAGGGCGTCGCGCACGGCGTCGCCCAGCATGACGAAGGCCAGCACGGTGATCGTGACGAAGCCCGCGGGGAACAGCAGCATGTGCGGAGCCGACTGGAAGTAGTCGCGTGACTCCGAGATCATCACGCCCCACGACACGACCGGCGGACGCAGGCCGATGCCGAGGAACGCCAGCGTCGCCTCGGCGCCGATGAAGGCACCCAGGGCGATCGTCGCGTACACCAGCACGGGCGCCACGGTGTTCGGCAGCAAGTGCCGGAACACGATCCGCAGCGGCGACGCACCAAGCCCGCGGGCGGCCTTGACGTAGTCCTGCTGCTTCGCGACCAAGGTCGCCGAACGCATGATGCGCATGGCCACCGGCCACGACAGCACGGCGATCGAGAGCACCACCTGGGTGATGATCCGGAAGACGCCGGGGTTCTCCGTCGGCGCGTTGAGCGTCGTCAGGATGACGATCGCACCGAGCACGAACGGGATGCCGGCGAAGATGTCGCTGAACCGCGACAACACGCTGTCGATCCACGTCTTCGCGTAGCCGGCGATGATGCCGACGGTCGACCCGATCAGCACGGTCAGCAGCGTCGCGAAGATACCGACGAGCAGCGACGCACGAGCGCCGTGCATCGCACGGGCGTAGACGTCGTAACCCTGCAGGTCATAGCCGAACCACGCGCTGCCGGAAGGCGGCTGCAACGACTTGTCGAGATCCGCGTGACGCGGGTCGACCGACGTGAACAGCGTCGGCCAGATCGCCATCAGCACGATGACCGCGATGATCACCAGCGAGATGATGAACGTGGGCTTGGTGCGGAGCTCGCCCCACGCGTCGCTCCAGAGCGAGCGGGGCTTGCGCTGCTTCTGCGACGAGTCGTCGAGGTGGCTGGCCTGGTCGACACCGGCCGCCGCGGACGCCTCGAGTCCGGCTCCACCGGACACGGATCCTGGGTCACTCATAGCGAATCCTCGGGTCGAGAACGGCGTACAGGAGGTCGACGATCAGGCTCATCAGCAGGTACACCAGCACCAGCAGGGTCACGATGCCCGTGACCATGATGCCTTCCTTCTCCTGGATGCCGCGGAAGATCAGGCCGCCGATGCCGTTGATGTTGAAGACGCCCTCGGTGACGATCGCGCCGCCCATGAGGCTGCCGAGGTCGGTGCCGAGGAACGTGATCACCGGGATCAGCGAGTTGCGCAGCAGGTGGATGCCGACGACTCGGGTCTGCGGCTGGCCCTTCGCGATCGCCGTGCGCACGTAGTCGGCGCGGCGGTTCTCCACGATGCTCGAACGGGTCAGCCTGGCCACGTAGGCCATCGAGAGACTGCCGAGCACGAAGCCGGGCAGGATCAGTTCGCCGAACGTCGGATCGGAACTGACCGAGGTGTCCATGAGGTCGAAGCCCTGCGGGCCGAGGTAGAGCCGCAGCACGAAACCGGTGACGAACACCGGCAGCGAGATCAGGAACAGGGTCGAGACCAGGACCAGGTTGTCCAGGAAACCCTGCTTGCGCAGACCGGTGAGGACACCGGCGGTGATGCCGATGATCGCCTCGATGATCAGCGCGATGAGGCCCATCTTGAGCGTGATCGGCCACGAGGTCGCGATCTGCTCACCGACGGACACGCCGTTGAAGGTGGTGCCGAAGTCACCGGTGATGAGGTTGCCGAGGTACTTGAAGTACTGGAGCAGCAACGGGTCGTTGAGGTTGAGCTTTTGGCTCATCTCCGCGATGTAGGCCGGATCGCACGGCCGCTGGCCGCACTTGCCCGCGAACGGGTCCTGCGGAATCGCCCAGACCAGGGCGTAGATCAGGAAGGTGGTCCCGAGGAAGACCGGTATCAGCTGCAGCAGACGGCGCAGCACATAGCGACCCATTAGGTCGGCTCCTTGCGTGGTGGGGGGCGCTCCTGATCCTGAACACCGCTCCGGCCCCACGCCCGTGAACGCTCGACGGACGCAGGGCCGGAATGGTCAATCAGAACTCAGGTGTTCGGCAATCAGGCCTTGACGCGGAACGACTCCAGGGCGCCCTGACGCTTGAACGACATCTTGGCGTCGAGCAGGTTCTTGGAACGACCGCCGATGCCCTTCTCGTTCCAGGTCGGCATGGAGGGCAGGTCCTTGGCGATGAGGTCCTCTGCCTGCTGGTAGATCTTGATCGCCTCGTCCTCGTTGGCCGTCTGGTCGGCCTTCTTGAGCAGGGCGTCGACCTCGGGGTTCGAGTAGTTCGAGTCGTTCGACGAACCACCCGTGCGGTACAGCGGGTTGAGGAAGTTCTCGATCGACGGGTAGTCGGCCGACCAGTCCGAACGGCTCATGCCGGTCAGCTGCTTGCCGTCGACGATCTGGCGGAACGCACCGAAGTTGGTGGCACCGACGAACTCGCAGTCAACACCGAGCGTCTGCTTGATGCTGTTGCACGCCGCCTCAAGCGGCTCCTTGCGGCCACCGTCCTGGTTGGACTGGATGGTCAGCTTGCCGGTGAAGCCCGACTCGGCGAAGAGCTGCTTGGCCTTCTCCGGGTTGAACTTGCAGAACTCGCCGCAGGTGTCCGGGCGGTAACCCTTGATGCCGGGCGAGACGAAGCTGGTGGACGGCACGTACGAGCCGGCCAGCACGGTCTTCGTGATCTGCTCCCGGTTGATGGACATCGAGACGGCCTGGCGCAGCTTGACGTTCTGGAACGCCGGGATGTACTGCGGGAACGCGATCGCGCTCTGGCCCAGCAGGTTCGCGGTCACGACCTGCTCACCGAGGTCCGCCTTGTACTTCTCGCCGACCTTGGCCGACGGCGGCAGGGCCTCCATGAAGTCCAGCTTGCCCGCGACCAGGTCCTGGTACGCGGTCTCCTGGGAGGAGTAGATCTTGTAGTCCAAGGTCTTGAAGTGGACCTTGTCCTCGCCCTTGTAGTCGTCGAAGCGCTCCATCTTGATCAGCGCGTTCGGCGTGCGGGAGACGAACTTGAGCGGGCCGTTGCCGATCGGCTTGGCCTCGGCGGCCTTCGGGTCGGCGAAGAACGAGTCGGCCATCGGCGAGAACGGCGTGTAGCCGATCATCGTGGTGAAGACCGAGGTCGGGCCGTTGAGGGTGACCTTGAACTCGTAGTCGCCCACCAGCTCGAGACCGGACATCTTGTCCTTGGCCGGCTTGGCGTTCTCGTCGGCCGGGTGCACGTCCTCGAAGCCCGCGATCGGGGCGAAGAACGATGCCGCCTGCTGAGCGTTCGGCGCGTACGCGGCCCAGTTCCAGGCGTCGACGAAGTTCTTCGCCTTGACCTCGGTGCCGTCGTGGAACTTCCAGCCCTGCTTGATCTTGATGTTGTAGACCTTGGCGTCATCCGACTTGATCGAGTCGGCCATCAAGTTGTAGGGCGCGCCGTCCTCGGTCTTGTAACCGACCAGCCGCGAGAACAGCGAGTCGGTGACCTTGCCACCGCCTGCCTCGGTCGTGTTGGCCGGGAACAAGGTGCTCTTGGGCTCGGTGCCGTAGATGGACACCGTGCCGTCCGGGTTGTCCTTGCCATCGGTGGCGTTGGTGCTACCGCCACCGCCGCCGCATGCGCTGAGCGTCATGGCGAGCGCGGCTGGCAAAGCCACCCACGCAACCCGTGATCGCGACATCAGTCTCTCCCGCCTTTCCCCGGCGCCGCTCCGCAGATATTGCGTGCGCGCGCCTCCCCGGGAGGTCTCGTCCACCTCCCAAAACGTGAGAGGACGTTAACCGGGGCGTCCAGCAGTACGCGCTCTGAAATCGGTCACAAAATTGTCACGATCACCTCAAGCCGACCTTAATTCGGCTTCAGACCAGCGAAAACGCGATGCCGTCGAGGATGTCGTGCTCACTGCACACGAGCGTGCGAATACCCGCGCGATTCGAGAGCTCCTCGGCAATCGCACGCAGAACCACTGCTCCACCGCAGATCACATCCACTCGACCGGGGTGCATGGGCCCGAGCGAGGCACGCTCATCATGCGTCATGGAGAGGATACGGTCGGTGATTTCGTGAACATTGTCAAGTGTGATCCTGCTGAGGTGAATATCGTCGCTGTTGTACACCTCCAGGCCTTGGACCAGGGCTGACAACGTCGTAACAGTGCCGGCGACGCCAATCCAGGTCTTCGCCTTCTCCACGGGCACCACTTCGAACGCTTCTTTGATCGCCGCGCGCGCAAACGCTTCCGCTTCCGCGATTTCCGCCTTCGAGGGCGGATCGGAGTGGATGAACCGCTCCGTCAGGCGCACGCACCCGATGTCCATCGACCTCGCGGCCTCGACCTCCGTGCCGCCGCCGAGGACGAACTCGGTCGAACCTCCACCCAGATCGGTGACGAGGAAGGGTCCCTCGTCCGGGGCAAGATCGGCCACCGCGCCGAGGTAGGACAGCCTTGCCTCCTCGTCCCCGGTGATCACCTCCGCGGGCGCGCCGAGGATCTCCTCGGTCATCCCGAAGAACTCGTCCCGGTTGCTCGCGTCGCGCGTCGCACTCGTGGCAACCATGCGCGCGGTCTCGACGCCCTTGCGTTGCATCGTGCGCGCGTAGTCGAGGAGTGCTTCTTTGGTCCGTTGGATCGCGTCGGGGTGCAACCGCCCGGTCGCGTCCACGCCCTGCCCGAGCCGGACGATCTTCATCTCGCGGTGCACGTCCCGCAGCCACGCGGTGCCGTCGTCGCGCTTGGTCACGTCCGCCACGAGCAGTCGGATCGAGTTGGTCCCGCAGTCGATGGCCGCAACCCGCGACATGATCACCCCTACTTCAGCTGCCGATACTCCTCGGCAAGCATGGCGTAGACGAAACCGTCGGCCCACTCGCCCTTGAACCCGAGCCTGAGCGCCGGCAAAGGCCGAGTTGGGTGCAGGTAGCGGCGGTTCGATCATGAGTTGGTGGTACTTGCACACGCCAACCAGCAGAAGCGACTTTGCCAGGGGCCAGGGCGAGCCGGGCAGTCTTGATCGGGAAGTCAGGCTTGAGCACGTTCGTACTCCTCGGCGAGCAGCGCGTAGACGTAGGTATCGCCCCAGGCGCCCTTGAACATCTCGGACTCCCTGAAGTGCGCCTCCCTGCGCATGCCGAGCCGTTCCATCAACCGCCACGACGGCTCGTTGCGCGGGTCGCAGATGGCCGTGATCCGGTGCAGTTCCAGCTCCTCGAACCCGACCTTGAGCATGGCCTCGGCGGCCTCACGCGCATAGCCCTTGCCTTGGTGGGCGGGGTTGAGCGTGTAGCCGACCTCGCCCTGGCGGTGTTGTTCGCTGACCCACTTGAGGACGACGTCGCCGATGACCTCGTCGTCCAGCACGACCGCCAGCACGAGCCACTGACCTTCTTCGGTCAACTCGTCCATGGCCAGGCTCCGCTCGAGGCGCTCGGCGGACTCCTCCGGCGTGGCGGCCTCGCCGTAGAGGTAGCGGCAGACCTCGGGGTTCGAGCGGTAGGCGTGCAGGTCGTCGAAGTCGCCCGGTTCGAAGGGGCGGAGGAGGAGGCGGTCGGTTTTCAGCGGGTAGTCGGGGCGCACGCCTTCACAATGCCAAGGAACGCCGCCCACGCCTCACGATTTACGGCGAGGTGGGTGACGGGGGACTTGCTGTCGCGGATGCCGATGCCGTGACCGACCTCGACGCAGTCACTCGCAGAAGGGCTGTAGCTGCTCTTACGCCATACGGACATACGGCACGCCTCCTCAGGCAAGCATGGTGGTGATCAGCCTCCTCGATTGTTCCGCATCCAAGGCGTCCTGATCCAACCGCTTCAACACGTCGGCGTAGCTGGCCAACGACCGCTTGTCTTCGAGGAAGAGCCCGGAGTTCTCGCTCTCGATGAACACGACTGGCTCGAACTTGTCGAAACTGAGCTGCGTGAACGAACCGGACATCCCAGAGTGAGCGCCGATCGCGGTCGGGATGATCCGGAAGGTGAGGTACTGCCGCACCAGCATCACGTGGATGTGGGTGAGCTGCGATCGCATCACGTCTGGCCCACCGACAGGCAACCTGAGCGCCTG
>NZ_JAXAVW010000045.1:0-81430 GCF_033949945.1 Lentzea miocenica | reverse complement strand
CCGAAAGCGTGGCGGTTTGACACCCCTCCCTGGTTGCAGCAAGAGCTGTGGCACGACTCGTGACGGGGACCCCCCACCGGAACCACACGAGAAGAGCAGCTCGGCTTCGCCGTCGCCTATAGCGCCTCGGCTTCGCCGTCGGGTCGCCTCGCCTGCGGCATCGGCGTTGGTGCGGTGTCTGAAATCCCCAGTTCCCCAGTTGTGTTGTGTTGCTAGAGCATGATTGTTGGTGTCACCACTGTTCGGCCTGGTTCGCCGCGTGAGTTCACCAGGTGCACCAGGATTTGCGTGGTTCCTGTTGGTACGTCGGACAGGACGAACCTGCCGCCGTCGTCTGCCTGGGTGCAGGAGGACTGGTGGTCGGCTACGCGGACCTCGACTGTGTGTTCGCCTGCGGGGACCAGCCAGCCGTCTATGCGGTGGCGGGAGCCGGTTGAGGTGAAGTTCACCATCAGGGTGAGGTTGTCGACGGTGAAGGTGATCGTGCCGGTTTGGCCGCCGCGTACGCCGGCGAACGAGCCCGCGCGTTCCCACCGGGCGACTTCCACGTCCAGGGATTCCAGAGCGATCGCGAACTTCACGCGGTCCACCAGGTCTGCCGGTGGCGGGTCCAGTTCGTCGACCAGCCTGTTCAGTTCGGAGAGGACGGCGGTGTCCTCAAGGCCCCTGCGGTCGTCGCGCGGGTCGATCTCGTTCACCGCGATCCTCCTTCCGTCTCCAGGTAGTTGCGCAGCAGGGTCAGACACCGTCCCCTGGTCGGACCGATGCTGCCGTGGGGCATGGCCAGTGCTTCTGCCACTGCTCGGTACTCCGCGCGGCCCGCGAGCACGGTGAGTCGGAGCAGTTCCTGGCACCTCGTGGTCAACCTGCCGAACGCCAGCCAGAGCCTGCGGTCGCGGTCGTCCATCAGCGTCACGTCCTCTGGCAGGCCGTGGTCGGACTCGAGCTGTTCGGCGTATTCGTCGGACAGGTGGGTCTCACGCTTGTTGGGTGTCCAGGTTCGGCGCGCTTCACGCCTCGTTGTGACGACCAAGTAGCCGACCAGGGCTTTGGGCTCGTGGATGTTCTCGATGTTCTTCAAGAACGCGAGCCAGACGGTTTGCACGACGTCTTCCGCGGCGGCCCGGTCCAGGCCTTGGCCGCGGGCCACGTGCCACAGCAGTGGGGTCAGCTCGGTCACCAGCACGTCCAGTGCGTCGCGGTTGCCTTCGCGTGCGGCCGCGACGCACACCGCGTGTCGTTCGGTGCCTTCAAGCCCGTCCCACGGCGGACGGTCATCCGCCGTGTGCAGCTCGTCCATGCAGCACCTCCGATCGGCCGCCCTGTCAGCGCCGTCCGCCAACTCATGAAGGGCTAACTGGGCGGTAGATACAAAATTCACTCGATTGGAGCAGTATCGCCGCCACGTCGAGGCTCATCTTCCTCCGGGTATGCCAGCGGCCCGTGATTCCCCCTCCGGATCACGGGCCGCCAGTGGGTGGGAGCTCGCGCCGGCCGGCACCCCTCGAACCGACCGACGCGTGCTCCACGCCTGAACAAAGCGCTCACTGAGAAAGAGCGGAACTCAGGCGGGCAGATACAAGCTCAGACGCACCAAACGTGGGTCCGGCTCCTCGATTCCCGAAAGCACATGCCGCAGTCGTGTTCCCCGTCGGCCGTTATGGTCTAGACCATGCCGATTCTCGAAGTGATCGCACTGAACGTGAAGGACGCCGAGGCCGCGCAGGCGGGTGGCGCGCACCGGTTGGAACTGGTCGCGGACATGGCCTCCGACGGCCTCACCCCGTCGGTCTCCACCTTCAAGGAGGTGCGGCAGGCCGTCGACATCCCTGTTCGCGTGATGCTCAGGGACGCCAAGGGGTTCGCGCCCGGCAACCTCAAGCAGCTGCGCCGGCAGGCCTGGGAGCTGCGGGAGGCGGGCGCCACCGAGTTCGTTCTGGGCTTCCTCGACGCCGAGGGGGAGATCGACGAGGGCGTCACGCTGAACCTCGTCGCGGAGCTCGAAGGCTGCGCCTGGACCTTTCACCGTGCGCTCGACAACGCCGCGGACATTTTCCGTTCCTGGGCGACGGTTCAGACCCTCGGTTGCGACACCGTGCTCGCCGCGGGAAGTCCCAAGGGGGTCGAGGACGGTCTCGAGAACCTGAAGAAGCTGGTCGGCCAGGCCCCGCCCGCGCTGCTCGTCGGCGGTGGCCTCCAGGTGCGTCACGTCGAAGAACTGCTGGCAGCGGGCGTGAACGGATTTCACGTTGGCAGCGCGGTTCGCGCCTCGGGGTGGGATTCGCCGGTGGACGCGGCATCGGTTCGGGAATGGGTCAATCGTCTGGTCTAGACCCTTGCCCTGGACCGTTCTACAGTCACGTTGCTTCCTGTGAAATGGCTGTTGCAACATGTGCAATGCGGAGGGCGCGATGAGGCTGAAGACGATCGTGGCTGTGCTGGGCGTGGGCGCGGTGGTCGCCTGCGCACCGGTGCAGTCTGGAGGACCGACCGACTCGGGTGCGGACGAGAAGACCGGGCAGTTGCGGGTCTGGCTGTTCGACGAGGTCAACCGCGGGCCCAAGGAAGGCGTGGTGAAGGAGGCGATCTCCGAGTTCCAGGCGGCTCACAGCGGCGTCACCGTCGATGTCCAGTACATCCAGGTGTCCAGCAGGGCGGAACGCTTCAAGGCCGCTTTCAGCGACCCGAAGAGCGCGCCGGACGTCGCCGAGTTCGGCAACACCGACCTCGCGGGCTACGTGTCCGCCGGCGGCTTCTCGGAGCTCGACCTCGGTTCTTGGAGCGAGTCCCAGGATCTTGTGCCCACGATCCTGGACACGGCCAAGGTCGACGGCAAGACCTACGGCGTGCCGTGGTTCGTCGGCGTCCGTGCGCTCTACTACCGCACCGACGTGTTCAACGAGCTCGGCCTGAAGCCGCCGGCGACGCTCGACGAGATCGCCACGACGGCCAGGGAGATCCGGCAGAAGAAGCCTGAGCTGATCGGCATCTCCGCCGGCGGCAAGTACCTGTTCGCCGCGCTGCCGTTCATCTGGGCGAACGGTGGCGAGATCGCCAAGCAGGACGGCGGCAAGTTCACCGCCGCCATCGACAGCGCCGAGGCCAAGGCCGGTGTCGCCAAGTACACCGAGCTGATCAAGGACGACATCTGTCCGCCCGCGACCTGTGCCGGCAACGGCGGTGACGCGAGCGTCGAGGCGTTCCGCGCGGGCAAGGCCGCGATGACCATCGGTGGCGACTTCAACCGCAAGTCCGTCGACGCGTCTGCGGCCGCGGGCAAGTACGGCGTCGTGCCGCTGCCCGGCAAGACCAAGGGCTCGATCGCGCCCGCGTTCGCCGGCGGCAACCTGCTCGGCGTCATGAAGGGCACGCAGCGCAAGACGCTCGCGAACGAGTTCACGCAGCTGCTCGCGTCGAAGAAGTACCAGCAGAAGATGTACACGGCGATGGGCAACCTGCCGACGTTCGGCGACGTGCAGAAGCAGGTCAGCGACTCCGACAAGTTCCTGGAGCCGTTCACCAAGACCCTGCAGTCCGGCACGAAGTTCGTCCCCGTCACGCCGGCGTGGGCGAAGATCGAGGCACAGACCGTGGTGCCGACGATGCTCCAGGAGATCGTCACCGGCGCGAAGAACGTCGACACGGCCACCGCCGACGCCGCCAAGACGATGAACGCGGCCTTCACGTCGTGAGCATGACCGCCAAAGGCCAGGGGCGGACCGCGTTCGCCTACCTGGCTCCAGCGCTGCTGGTACTCGGGGGCCTGCTGGCCTACCCGATCTACCAGCTGGTGCTCATCTCGCTCTACGACTACGGCCAGGAGCAGGTGAGCGGCGGTGCGCCGCTCACCTTCCTCGGTCTCGGGAACTACCAGAACCTGCTGGGGAACCAGCAGTTCTGGGGTGTGCTCGGGCAGACCGTCGCGTTCGCGGCGGTCTGCGTGGTCGGCACGTTGCTAGTGGGCGCTTTTCTCGCGATCTTGGCGACTCGGGTGCGAACCTGGGTGCGCATGACGTTGTTCCTGGCGGCGCTCGGTGCGTGGTCCACGCCCGCCGTCGCCGGGTCGACGATCTGGCTGTTCCTGTTCGACGCGAACTTCGGGTTCGTCAACGAGGTACTCGGCATCCAGGGCTTCTCCTGGACGTTCGACAAGTGGACGGCGTTCGGACTCGTTGCGGCACAGGTGATCTGGTGCTCGTTCCCGTTCGTCATGGTGACGCTCTACGCGGGCATCAAGGCGATTCCGACCGAGGTGCTGGAAGCCGCGGCACTGGACGGCGCGTCGACGTTCCGCACGGCCTGGAGCGTCACGCTGCCGTTGCTGCGGCCGATCATCCTCGTGGTGACGATCCAGTCGATCATCTGGGACTTCAAGGTCTTCACACAGATCTACGTGATGACCAACGGCGGCGGTATAGCCGGGCGCAACCTCGTGCTCAACGTCTACGCCTACCAACAGGCGTTCGCGGCGTCGGAGTACGGGCTGGGCGCGGCCATCGGTGTCGTGATGACCGTGCTTTTGCTGGCGATCACGATGGTCTACCTCCGCGCGCTGCGGCGGTCAGGGGAGGTCCTGTGAGGCGCTGGCTGACCGAGGGCTTCGTCCTCATCATCGCCGCGGTCGTGGCGTTCCCGCTGTTCTGGATGGTGCTGTCGGCGTTCAAGCCGGAGGACGAGATCATCTCGGCCGATCCGGTGCCGTGGACGACGCGGCCGACGCTGGACAGTTTCACGCGGGCGCTGACCGTCGCGAACTTCGGGCGCTACTTCATGAACAGCATCATCGTCGCGCTGATCGTGGTGGCGCTGAGCATCCTGATCTCGTTCCTGGCGGCGACCGCGCTGACCCGGTTCCGGTTCCGCAGCCGCACGACGTTGCTGATCATGCTGCTGGTGGTGCAGATGGTGCCGGTCGAGGCGTTGACCGTGCCGCTGTTCTTCCTGATGCGGTCGGTCGGTGACTCGGTTCCGGCGTTCGGCCTGAACCACCTCGGCTCGCTCGTGCTGGTGCATCTCGCGTTCAGCCTGCCGTTCGCGATCTGGATGCTGCGCGGCTTCGTCGCCGCGGTGCCGGTGGAACTGGAGGAGGCCGCCACCCTGGACGGCGCCTCGCGGTTCCGGTTCCTGTGGCAGGTGCTGTTCCCGCTCGTCGCGCCCGGCCTGGTGGCGACGTCGGTGCTGTCGTTCATCCACGCCTGGAACGACTTCCTGTTCGCCAAGACGTTCATCATCTCGGCCGTGGAGAACCAGACCCTGCCGCTGGCTCTCCAGGTGTTCGTCAAACCCGACCAGAACGATTGGGGCGCGATCATGGCGGGCTCCACCCTGATGACCATCCCTGTGCTCATCTTCTTCGTGCTCGTGCAACGCCGTCTGGTTTCCGGCCTCGCGGGGGCGGTGAAGGGATGAACCTCCTGCCACGCCCGGTGTCCTATGTGGACGGCGGAAGGCTCTGCGAGTACCGGGGCTGGGAGACGGTTCTCGTCGACGGCCCGCCCGGCGGCTATCGGCTGCTCTCGTCCGACGACGGCGTGCTGATCGAGGCGAACGACGCGGCCGGCGAGATGAACGCGCTGCAGACCTTGCGGCAGCTGCTGGGACCGCAGGCGTTCCGGGCGGCGGGGGAGAAACCCGTGGTGATCCCGGCGTGCGAGATCGTCGACCATCCGCGGTTCCAGTGGCGTGGCGTGATGCTGGACGTGTCGCGGCACTTCCTGCCCAAGCGGGAGGTGCTGCGGTACGTCGAGCTGCTGTCCGCGCACAAGCTCAACGTCCTGCACCTGCACCTGACCGACGACCAGGGCTGGCGCTTCGAGGTGAAGCGCTATCCGAAGCTCACCGAGGTCGGGTCGTGGCGGGAGGACTCGCGGTTCGGCGACCGGCGCTCGGCCGGCATGGCGGGACGTCCGCACGGCGGTTTCTACACCCAGGACGACCTGCGGGAGATCGTCGAGTACGCGCGGTCGCGGCACATCGCGGTGATCCCGGAGATCGACATCCCGGGACACTCGCAGGCGGCCATCGCGGCGTACCCGGAGCTCGGCGTGCACGGCGGCGGAGTCTGGACGGACTGGGGTGTCAACGAACGCGTGCTCAACACGGACGAGTCCACTGTGGACTTCTACCGGAACGTGTTCGACGAGCTGATGGACGTGTTCCCGTCCGAGGTCATCGGGCTCGGCGGCGACGAGGCGCCCGGCCACGAGGGCGAACTGGTCCGCGCCATCGCGAAGCACGTGGTGCGCGGCGGGCGGCGGCCGTACGGGTGGGACGAGGTCCTGGAGTCCGGTCCGCTGCCGGTCGGCACGATCGTCGCGTCGTGGCGCGGCGTCGAGCCCGGCATCACCGCCCTGCGCGAGGGCCACGACGTGGTGATGTGCCCTGAGCAGCACGTTTACCTGGACTACCGGCAGTCGGAGTCGCTGGACGAACCGATTCCGGTGGGGACGGTGACCACGCTGGAGGACGTCTACGCGTGGGATCCGGTGCCTGCCGGGCTCACGGGTGAGGAGCCGGGGCGGTTGCTGGGGGCGCAGGCGAACATCTGGACCGAGCACCTCGACTCGGCCCGGCGGGTGGACTACGCGGCGTTCCCTCGTCTCGCGGCGTTCGCCGAGGTCATGTGGTCCCCGGCGGAGAAGGATCCGCAGTTCGTGCAACGGCTGGCGGAACATCATCTGCCGCGCCTGGACGCACTGGGTGTGGAGTACCGACCCCTCGACGGCCCACTCCCGTGGCAAAAGCTCCCCGGTGTGCCGGGGTTCCCGCGTTGATCAGCAGGGGTGGAGTCCCCCACCCCTGCCGGCGGTCACCTGTGCGGTCCTGACTCCCATGGTGATCACGAGGCTTACACGGCCGCGTCTTCCTCGGGCATGAGGATCCAGGCGGCGACGTAGAGGATCGCTCCGGTGCCGAACCCGAGCAGCGTCGCCGCCACCAGGATGATCCGCAGGATCGCGGCGTCCACGCCGATCATCTTGGCCATGCCGCCGCAGACACCGGCGATCATCTTGTCGCTCCGGCTGCGGCGGAGCTTCTTGACCTGGTCAGTGGCTTCGTTGAGCACGTTGTTCGTCATGGCTCAAGATTCGTCGAAACAGAGCCACGGCACATCGGTGACCACCCGGAACCCGACCCTGAGTCCGGGCCGGGTTCTCAGGGCTTCAGTCGAGGCAGAACTCATTGCCCTCGACGTCCTGCATGTTCTGGCACGACTCGTTGTCCTCGTCGGCGAGCAGCAGCTGCCCGCGCACCGCTCCGAGCGCGACCAGTCGTGCGCACTCGGCCTCGAGCGCGGCGAGGCGCTCCTCGCCCACCAGCCCGGTGCCGACCCGCACGTCGAGGTGCACGCGGTTCTTGACGATCTTCCCCTCGGGGACGCGCTGGAAGAACAGCCGCGGACCCACTCCGGACGGATCGCCGGCCGCGAACCACGAATCGTCGTCGTGCCCATCCGGTCCGACGTACCCCAGCACCTCGCACCAGAACCGGCCGACGCGCACGGGTTCCGCGCAGTCGAAGGTGACCTGGACCTGCTTCGCTGACCCCATCAGTCCACCTTAAAGGGCTTACTCTGAGGCTCATGGAGTCCCCTGAGGAACTGGCGTCAGGGCTCGACGACGCGGGGTACCTGCCGGACGGCGGGATCGCCACGGCGGCGTTCCTCGCGGTCCGGATGGGGCGGCCGCTGTTCCTGGAAGGCGAACCCGGCACCGGCAAGACCTCGCTGGCGCTGGCGCTGGCCAAGACGATGGACGTGCCGCTGATCCGGCTCCAGTGCCACGAGGGCATCGACGCCACGCAGGCCCTGTACGACTGGGACTACCCGCGTCAGCTGATGCACCTGCGCGTGCTCGAAACCCGTGGCGAGGTCGACGAGGCGTCCCTCTACACGCGACGGTTCCTGCTGGCACGGCCGTTGCTGCAGGCGTTGGAGAACGCGCCGTGCGTGCTGCTCGTCGACGAGATCGACCGGGCGGACGACGAGTTCGAGGCGTTCCTGCTGGAGGTGCTGTCCGAGAACGCGGTGAGCATCCCGGAGTTCGGCGAGATCAGAGCCGTGACGCCGCCGTTGACCGTGCTGACCTCGAACCGGACCCGCGAGGTGCACGACGCGTTGAAGCGCCGCTGCCTCTACCACTGGCTGGAGCATCCCGGTCTGGAAAGAGAAGTCGCGATCCTCCGCCGCACCCTGCCTGGCCTCGACGAACGGCTCGCGCGGCAGGTCGCGGAGGCTGTGCACCGGATGCGGGGCCTCGATCTGCTGAAGCCGCCGGGTGTCGCGGAGTCGCTGGACTGGGCGCGGGCGTTGCAGGCGCTGGGGCGAACCGAGCCGGACGTGACGACGCTCGGGGCCGTCCTGAAGTACCGGGAGGACGCGGATCGCGTGATCGGGAGCACAATCGTGGGGTGACGGAAGCCTGCGTGGGGTTCACGCGCGTCCTGCGGGGCGCCGGACTTCAGTGCGGGCCCGATCGCGTACAGGCGTTCCTGCGGGCCACCGAGCACGTCGACCTGTACTGGGCCGGGCGCCTCACGTTGTGCGCCGACCCGGACGACCTACCGCGCTACGACGCCGCCTACCGGGCTTACTTCGGCGGCACCCCGCCGCGTCCGCGCACGACGATCGAGCTCGACTCGGTCACCGTCGGCGTGGCCGCGTCCGATGTGGAAGTTCTGAAGCACAAGGACATCTCCGAGTTCAACGCGGCGCCGTTGATCGCCATGCTGAAGCCACTCCCGCCGCGCAGGCGGTCGCGCCGGCTCAGGAAGGCCCGCCGTGGCCCTGTCGACCTGGCCCGCACGGTCCGCGCGATGATCGAGATGGGCGGCGAGATCACCCGGCCCCGGCACCGTCGTCGTGGCGTGAAGGCCCGGAGGTTGGTGCTGCTGATCGACGTGTCCGGTTCGATGGCCGCCTACTCCGACGCGTTGCTGCGGTTCGCGCATGTGATCGCGCACGCCATGCCCGTCGAGGTCCGCACGATCGGCACCCGGCTCACCCGCGTGACCCGCCAGCTGAGGGAACGCGACCCCGAACGGGCGTTGAAAGCGGCCGGCCGGGCCATCCCGGACTACGAGGGCGGCACCAGGCTCGGCGAGACGCTGCGCAGGTTCAACCAGCAGTGGCGGCAGCGGGGCGCGGTGGTCGTGCTGTTCAGCGACGGCTGGGAACGTGGTGACGCGACATTGCTGGCGAACGAGATGGCGAGGCTGAGACGGGTGAGTCACAAGGTCATCTGGGCCAACCCGCACGCGGGCAAGCCGGGTTATCGACCGGTGCAGAGTGGTGTGGTGGCAGCTCTCCCGCACGTCGACACCATGGTCGCCGGCCACAGCGTGCACGCCCTGGAACAACTGCTGAAGGAGGTGCGCCGTGCGTGATGTCCTGTTCGACCTCGCGGAACGGGTGGCGAACGGCGAGACGGTCGGCGTCGGGACCGTCGTCGCGACCTTCAGCTCGGCTCCCCGGCCCGCGGGCGCGGCGATGCTGGTGACGCAGGACGGCGAGGCGATCGGCAGCGTGTCCGGCGGGTGCGTCGAAGGTGCCGTCTACGAGTTGGCGCAGGAGACCGAGGGCTCGGTCCTGCAGCGGTACGGGGTGAGCGACGACGACGCGTTCGCGGTCGGGCTGACCTGCGGCGGGATCATCGACATCTACGTCGAGAAGATCAACGCCGACACGTTTCCGCAGCTCGGTGAGGTGGTGGAGACGGTGCGCGCCGAGGAACCGGTGGCGATCGCGACGGTCGTCGAGCACCCGGACGGCATCGGCCGGCGCATGGTCATCTGGCCTGATCGACGGTCGGGCAGCCTCGGGTCTTCGCGGGCCGACGACGCCGTCACGGACGACGCGCGCGGCATGTTGGCGTCAGGGCGCAGCGGCGTGTTGCAGTACGGCCCGGACGGCCAGCGGCGTGGCGAGGGCATGAGCGTGTTCGTGAACTCGTTCGAACCGCCACCGCGCATGCTCGTGTTCGGTGCGATCGACTTCGCCGCCGCGATGGCCCGGCTCGGCGCGTTCCTCGGCTACCGCGTGACCGTTTGCGACGCGCGACCGGTCTTCGCGACGCGGTCCCGTTTCCCCGAGGCGGACGAGGTCGTGGTCGCCTGGCCGCACAAGTACCTCCAAGGTGAGGCGTTCAAGCTCGACCAGCGCACGGTCATCGCCGTTCTGACGCACGACCCGAAGTTCGACGTGCCGTTGCTGGAAGTCGCGTTGCGACTCAAGGTCGGGTACGTCGGCGCGATGGGATCCCGGCGCACACACGAAGATCGGCTGCAACGGTTGCGGGAAGCAGGTCTGACCGAGAGCGAGCTAGAGGCTTTGGCCTCGCCGATCGGCCTGGATCTGGGCGCCAGGACACCGGAGGAGACCGCGGTGTCGATCGCCGCCGAGATCATCTCCTTGCGGTGGAAGGGATCCGGCCGGCGTCTGGTCGATCTTGGTGAACCGATTCATCACTGATCGGGTTGTTGAACTCACAAACAGGGAGCAAGCTGAAGTGACCCTCGTCACTAAAGGCCCACCACCCTGGGAGGGTTCAAATGCACATCTCGGTCAACGTCGACGGAGTCACGTACGCCGACGAGGTCGAACCCCGCCTCCTGCTGGTGCACTACCTGCGGGAGCGGCTGGGCAAGACCGGCACCGTCGTCGGCTGCGACACCGGAAACTGCGGCGCGTGCACGGTGCACCTCGACGGCCACAGCGTGAAGTCGTGCCAGATGTTCGCCGTGCAGGCGAACGGGCACGAGGTCACCACGATCGAAGGCCTCGCCCGGGACGGCCGGCTGCACCCCGTGCAGGAGGCGTTCCGCTCCAACCACGCGTTGCAGTGCGGTTTCTGCACGCCAGGCATGATCATGCAGGCGATCGACCTGCTCGCCGACGAGTCGGATCCCGACGACGAGACCGTGCGCAAAGGCCTGGAGGGCAACCTCTGCCGCTGCACGGGGTACCAGAACATCGTCCGCGCGGTTCAGGACGCCGCACAGCGGATGAAGCCGGGTGCCGGCCCGAAGATCGAACAGCACAGCGACGAGACCGTCGCGTCGAAGCAGCCGGTAGGTGGCGAATGACCGCCACCGCGGAACCGGAGATCGGCAAAGCCCGGCTCCGCAAGGAAGACGCCCGGCTGATCACCGGTCAGACCAGGTGGACCGACAACCTCCAGCTGACCGGCATGCTGCACATGGCCGTGCTGCGCAGCCCTGTCGCCCACGCCCGCATCACCAACATCGACTGCAGCCGCGCGACCGCGATGCCCGGTGTGGCGGTCGTGCTCACCGGTGAGGATTTCGCCGCTGAGCAAGGTTCTCTGCCGTGTGCCTGGCCGATCACCGAGGACATGAAGTCACCCCCGGCGCCCGCGATGGCCGTCGACCAGGTCAACTTCGCCGGTGAGGCCGTCGCGCTGGTGATCGCCGACAGCGCCTACCGCGCCGCCGACGCACTGGCTGCGATCGACGTCGACTACGACGAGTTGCCGGTCGTGCTCGACATGGAAGAAGCCTTGCAGGACAACGATCTGGTGCACCCGGACCTCGGCACGAACAAGTGCGCGACCTGGGTGTTCGACTCCGCCGAGGCGGGGAGCGGCACCAACGTCGAGGACGAGATCGCGTCCGCCGAGGTCGTGATCGAGCGGACGTTCCGGCAGCAGCGGCTGATCCCGGCGTTCATGGAACCGCGTTCGGTCGTCGTGGATCCGCACGCGGACATGTTCACCGTCTGGTCGGCGACGCAGATCCCGCACATCCTGCGCTGGATGCTCGCGGCGGTCACCGGCATCGCCGAGCACAAGATCCGCGTGATCGCGCCGGACGTCGGCGGAGGGTTCGGCGGCAAGCTCCAGGTCACGCCGGAAGAGCTGCTGTGCCTGCTGGTCGCGCGGCGGATGGGCCGGCCGGTGAAGTGGACCGAGACGCGCACCGAGTCGATGCTGTCCGCGCACCACGGCCGTGACCAGATCCAGAAGATCACGCTGTCCGCGCGCCGCGACGGCACCGTGACCGGACTGAAGGCCGAGCTGCTCGCCGACATGGGCGCCTACCTGCGCCTGGTCACGCCGGGCGTGCCGATCCTGGGCGCGTTCATGTTCAACGCGATCTACAAGTTCGCGGCCTACCGGTTCGTGTGCACCAACGTGTTCACGAACAAGGTGCCCACGGACGCCTATCGCGGTGCCGGACGGCCGGAGGCCACGTTCGCGATCGAGCGGATGATGGACGAGCTCGCGGCCGAGCTGGACATGGATCCGATGAAGATCCGCGAGATGAACTGGATCAAGCACGAGGAGTTCCCGTTCAACACGGTCGCCGGACTCACCTACGACTCCGGCAACTACGAGGCCGCGACGGCCCGTGCGATGGAGCTGTTCGGGTACGAGGAGCTGCGCGAGGAGCAGGCACGTCGTCGTGCGGACGGTTCCGCGGTGCAGCTCGGCATCGGAATTTCCACCTATACCGAGATGTGCGGTCTTGCGCCCTCACGGGTTCTGGGCGCTTTGCGTTATGCCGCGGGAGGGTGGGAGACCGCGTCCATCCGCATGCTGCCCACCGGCAAGGTCGAGGTGATCACCGGAACGTCGCCGCACGGTCAGGGGCACGAAACGGTGTGGTCGCAGATCGTCGCGGACCGGCTGGGTGTGCCGTTCGAGGACGTTGAAGTGCTGCATGGTGACACTGCGACGTCGCACAAAGGCATGGACAGCTACGGCTCGCGGTCGTTGACCGTCGGTGGCACAGCGCTGGTGCACGCGGCGGACAAAGTTCTCGCCAAGGCGCGGACGCTGGCCGCGCACATGATGGAGTGCGACGAGTCGGACGTGGAGTTCGCTGCCGGGTCCTTCTCGGTTCGAGGCACGTCGACGGTTCGGACTCTCGGCGATGTTGTGCTGGCCGCGCACGTGGCGCACGACCTGCCTGACGGCATGGAACCCGGCATGGACGCCGATGCCACGTTCGACCCGGACAACTTCTCGTTCCCGCACGGAACCCATTTGTGCGCAGCGGAAGTCGACACCGAGACCGGGATGGTGAAGATCCGGCTGTACGTCGCGGTGGACGACGTCGGCACGGTGATGAACCCGTTGATCGTCGACGGCCAGGTGCACGGCGGGCTGGCCCAGGGCATCGCTCAGGCGTTGTTCGAAGAGGCCATCCACGACGAGATGGGCACCCTCACGACGGCGACGCTCGCGGACTACCTGGTGCCGTGTGCGGCGGACCTGCCTGGGTTCATCACAGCTCGTACGGAGACGCCAGCGACGTCCAACCCCTTGGGCGCCAAGGGAGTCGGCGAGGCGGGCACGATCGCCTCGACGCCGGCGGTGGTGAACGCCGTGCTGGATGCGGTGCGGCACATGGGTGTGCGTGACATCGAGATGCCGTGCTCGCCGGAACGGGTGTGGAACGCGTTGCAAGGCCGGGCCGCGGATGCGTCCGCGCCGGCTGCGGGCGGTCTCGGATCCATCGATTCGCAGGGAGGACAGTCGTGATCCCGGCGGAGTTCAAGTACCTGTTCCCGTCCTCCGTGGACGAAGCCGTGCGGATGCTCGCCGAGGAGGGCGAGGACGCCAAGATCATCGCGGGCGGGCAGTCGCTCGTGCCGGTGCTGCGCATGCGGCTGGCGGCGCCCACGGCGTTGATCGACATCGGCGGGCTGACCGAGCTGACCGGTGTGCGCGACGACGGTGACTCGTTGCTGATCGGTGCCATGACCACGCACTACGAGGTGCAGCGTGATCATCTGATCCAGGACCACGCGTTGTTGCTTCGGCTGGTCACGGACACGGTGGCGGATCCGCAGGTGCGGCACCGCGGCACGTTCGGCGGCTCGCTGTGCCACGCGGATCCGGCTGGCGACCTGCTGGCGCCTGCTCTGGCGCTGGACGCGGTGATGATCATCGCTGGGCCTTCTGGACGTCGTGAGGTGCCCGCGGCGGAGTTCTTCGTCGACTACTTCGAGACGGCGCTGGGCCCGGACGAGATCCTGATCGACGTGCGCGTGCCCAAGTACACGGGGTGGGGCGCGCACTACGAGAAGCTCAACCGGGTCGCGCAGGCGTGGTCGATCGTCGCGGTCGCGGCGGCCGTGCAGGTCAGCGGCGGTTCGATCGCCGCCGCCCGGATCGGTCTCACCAACGTGGGCTCCGGGCCGGTGCGTGCCGTCGACGTGGAATCGGCGCTCGTCGGCCAACCGGCCACCGCCGAGGCGATCTCCGCGGCGGCTCTGAAGGCGTCTTCCGGCGACAGCTACAAGGACAACCTGGCTCGGGTGCTGACCGGCCGCGCGCTGACGGCGGCGGTAGCGGGATGAAGCTGACGCACTCGTTCGTCGCGCCTGCCCCGGCCGAGGAGGTCTGGGAGGCGCTGATCGACCCGGAACGCGTGGCGCCCTGTCTGCCCGGCGCCACGCTGACGTCGGTCGACGGCAAGTCGTTCAGCGGGGAGGTGAAGGTGAAGCTCGGCCCGGTGCAGCTGCTGTACCGGGGGAGCGGCGAGTTCGTGGAGATCGACCCCGTGCTGCGCCGCGCCGTCATGAAAGCCGCGGGCAAGGACACCCGTGGCAACGGCACCGCATCGGCCGTGGTGACGTTCCAGGTGGGTGAATCGGTCGAGGTCGAGACGGACCTGGCGATCACCGGCCGTCCGGCGCAGTTGGGTCGCGGCCTGATTTCCGAGGTCAGCGGCAAGCTCGTCGACCAGTTCGCGGAATGCCTGGCGAGCACGCTGGGTTCAGTGGATCCTGACGAGGTGGCGCAACAGCAGCATCTCCGAGTGGTCCCCGACGAGCCGATCGACCTGATCGACACCGCAGGCGTACCGGTCCTGAAGCGCGTGCTGCCCATCGCGGCCGCGGTGCTGGCCGTTGTGCTGTTCGTGGTCCTGCGACGCAGGCGGCAACGCTGAAGCGTGTGGTCCGGTGGCCGGCATTCGTGCTGGCCACCGGCTTCCTGCTGTCCGCGTGCACCGGCTCGCCCGTCGTCATCACGTCGGCGCCCGCGCCCCCTTCGCCCACGTCATCTGGCCCGCCCCCACCGCGGTCGTTCGTGCTGACCGCGGGCGGCGACATCCTGATCCACCCGGCGCTGACCGACCAGGCCGTCGCCGACGGAGGTGCGGCGGGCCGTGACTTCCTGCCGCTGTTCTCGGGCATCAAGGACACCCTGAAGGCCGACCTCTCCCTGTGTCACCTCGAAGTGCCGCTGGGCACGAAGGAGGGCCCGTTCTTCGGCTACCCGGCCTTCCTCGCCCCGCCCGAGGTGGCGAAAGGCCTGATCGACGTGGGTTACGACTCGTGCTCGACCGCCTCGAACCACACCCTGGACCGCGGTGTCTCGGCGATCACCACCACGCTGGACGCGATGGACGCCGTCGGCCTGAAGCACACCGGCTCGTTCCGCACCCAGGAGGAATCCGCGGCCCCGCTGATCCTCGACGCGGGCGGCGTGAAGGTGGCCCAGCTTTCGTTCACCTACGGCTTCAACGGCATCCCGCTGCCCCAGCCGTGGCGCGCGAACCAGATCAACGCCGCCAAGATCCTCGCCGATGCTCGTAAGGCTCGCGAAGCCGGCGCCGAGGTCGTCGTGCTGTCCGTGCAGTGGGGCAACGAGTACCAGCACGAAGCCACCGCCGACCAGAAAGCCCTGGCCCGCCAGCTGCTGGCCGACCCCGCGCTGGACCTGATCATCGGCACGCACGTGCACGTGGTGCAGCCGTTCGAGAAGATCGGCAACAAGTGGGTCGCCTACGGGTTGGGGAACGAGGTCGCCCGGCACGCTGAGCCTCGTGGTGTCACCGAGGAGGGGGCGATCGCGCGGTTCAAGTTCGAGCAGGGGGCTGCGGGGTGGTCCGTGGTCGAGGCTTCCTACACGCCGACGCTGGTGGAGCTGGGGCCGCCGATCCGGTTGGTGGACCTGACTCGGGTGCCCGCCACTGCTCGGCGGACCGAGGCGATCAACCGGACCGAGGGCATCGTGTTCAGCATGGGGGCGAAGGAACAGGGATTGGCTCGCGGAAAGCCCTGATCGCTCGAAGGTGTGGAATTGCGGGGAGGTTTGGAGCGCCTCCATGTGCGACGGTGACTGAGACGGAAGGAGACGCAGTGACCGCACTACCTGATAGGCCTCCGAGGCGTCTTTCTGTGGCGACGGGTCTGCTGACCGTCGCTCAGTACGCCGCGCTCGGAGAAACCGAAGACGGCTATACGGAATTGGTAAACGGCCGTCTGATCATGCGCTCCAGCCCACTTCGCAGGCACAACGCGGCAGGTCGCAACCTGCTGCTGCAGCTCGTTGGCCAGGTACCCGACGATCTCGAGGTTCTTTACGACCTCGATGTCGACCTGGAGTTGGCACCACCTGACAAACCAGGCTTCGTCCTGCGTCCTGATGTGCTCGTGGTGCAACGCAGTGCCGGCGAGCGACAGGAGGCTGTAGGTGGCCTCATCAAGGCATCAGAGGTCGTGCTCGCCGTCGAGGTGTTGTCGCCGAGTTCGCGCCACACGGACTATTGCGCCAAGCGTGACGAATACGCCTGGGCCGGCATTCCGTATTACTGGATCATCGACCTCGACGAGCCGATCTCGTTGGCCGCGATGCATCTGGCCAGCGAATTCGGCTATCTGGAGGCGCCAGCGGAGACCAGGGTCTACGAGGCAGTCGAGCCGTTCCCGTTGAAGATCCAGGTGGATCGACTCATCGACTGAGCTTGCTCAGCACCCTGTCGAACCGATCAGTCCAGGCCTTCGTGAGCGCATCGCTCTCGAACCCCTCGATGCGGTCCGGCACAGGTGACTTGGTGAGCACCGGCAGATAGCCGTCGACTGGCACGAGTGAATCGCTCGTGACATCGCCTTCGAACAGCTGAAGCGTGGCGAGCCCACACGCGTAGTCGAGCTCAGGCAGAGCCGCCGCCAGCGCGACCCCGGCAGCCATCCCGACCGATGTCTCCAGCGCCGACGACACCACACACGGCAGTCCACACGCCTCGGCGATTTCCAGCGCCCTGCGCACACCCCCGAGCGGCGCCACCTTGATCACCGCGATGTCCGCCGCGCCCGCCACGGCCACCTTCAGCGGATCCTCAGCCTTGCGGATCGACTCGTCCGCGGCGATGGGCACGTTGACGCGTTTGCGGACTTCGGCAAGCTCTTCCAGCGTGTGACACGGCTGTTCCACGTACTGGAGACCGTGTGAGGCCTTGTCCATCGCCTTGATCGCGGCAACGGCCGTGTCGACGTCCCACAGCATGTTGGCGTCGACCCTGATGGCACCTTGCGGCCCCAACGCGTCGCGCACCGCTTCAAGCCGTGCGCAGTCCTCGGCCAGCGTGGACTCCGCGACCTTGACCTTGGCCGTCGAGCAGCCAGAGCGCGCCACGATCTCGTGCGCCTTCTCCGGGCTGACCACCGGAACCGTGCAGTTGACCGGGATGCGGTCGCGGACCGGGGCCGGCCACCCGTCGTTCGCCGCCTCGATCGCGCACGCGAGCCACGGCATCGACTCGTCGTCGTCGTACTCCTCGAACGGGCAGAACTCGCCCCACCCTGCGGGCCCTTCGAACAGCAACCCGGTGCGCTGGGTGATGCCGCGGAACCGGGAACGCATCGGGATGGAGTAGACGTGCACGCGCCGATTCAAGCGCACTTCTGGAACTCCAGCGAATGGCCGCCGCCGCGCAGGTTCACCGAGCCGACGGGCTGCACGCCGAGCAACGTGCACACGATCTGCTGGACGGCAACGCCGCTGAGCTGCGAGACGTCGCTGGAAATGGTGACGTCCAGCCCGTTCGCGACCCGGTCGATGGTGGCGGGCGCCGCGTCGAACGGCACCTCGGTGGTGAAGCCGCGGCTCTGCTCGGCGTTGTCGGGGCCCTGGGCGAGCAGGGAGATGACGTCGTAGCCGCTCAGGCTGCCCTGGGGACGGCTGACCGGGACGACCTTGCCCGCGGCGACCCAGTAGACCGTCGGCGAGGTGTTCTCGACGGGCCCGCTGGGGGCTTCGAGGCCGGGGATCGGGTCGGTCGGCCGGATGCCGCACGCGGTGAGGACGGCCAGGACGAGCACCGCCAGGCCAAGCCCGCGCACGGGGCGCTTCGCCGCTCGCAGTCGCACCGCCAGGCCAAGCTCGCGCAGGGGTCCCCTCCCGGGGGTCCCCCTGTTTCCATTCTCCCAGCCGGCACCGACAGTTTTCGGCCTCACCGCTCACCACCCAGCGGCAGCCGCAGCGTGAACAACGCCCCACCCCCACCAGGCCGGTTGGCCGCCACCAGCGTGCCCCCGTGCAGCCGCGCGTTCTCCCACGCGATCGCCAGCCCGAGCCCACTGCCCTCGGACCGTCCGCGCGCCGAGTCGGCTTTGTAGAACCGGGCGAACACGTGCGGCAGCACCGCGGCGGGCAACCCGGGCCCGGAGTCCGCCACCGAGATCAGCAGGGACGAGCCCTCGATCCACAAGGTCAGGGACACCGGTGGCGCGCCGTGCCGCAGGGCGTTGCCGACCAGGTTCGCCACGATCACATCCAGGCGTCGCGGATCCAGGCGCGCGCGCACGTCGGTGGGCAGGGAAGTCGTCACGTCCGTGAAGCCGCGCATTCGCAGAGACGCGCGCACGACCTCGGCCACGTCCACCTCGTCCAGCGCGAGCGCTGCCGTGCCCGAGTCGAACCGGGTGACCTCGATCAGGTCGTTCACCAGGCGCGTCAGGTTCTGCGTCTCGCGGTTCACCAGCCGCGCGGCCTGGCCGGCGACGCCGGGCAGGTCAGCCGTTTCTGCGTCCAGCACGTCGGTCACGGCGGTCATCGCGGCCAGAGGAGTTCGCAGCTCGTGCGACACGTCGGCCACGAACCGGCGTGCGTCCGCTTCCATTCGTTGCAGCTCACCGACGTAGTGCTCCAAAGACGATGCTGTGCTGTTGAAGGTCGATGCGACGGAAGCCAGTTCGTCCCGGCCGCGCACCGGCACCCGTGCGGACAGGTCGCCCTGTCCCAGTTGCCAGGCCGCCAGCTGAAGCTCGCGGACGGGGCGCAGCACGCCTCGGGACGCCAGGAAACCCAGGCCCAGGGCCAGGATCAGGCCGGCGCCGCCGATGAGCCACGCGTTGCGGGCCAGTTCGCCGACGAACTCGATCTCGGAGGTGAACGGCCGCAGCACGTACACCTCGATGCCGGACGAGTCGGTGGACGAGCCGCCGGGCGCGCCAGCGGGCGTCACGCGCAGCTGCATGCCCACCACGAGCCACACCCCGCCCCCGTACGGCACGCGCTGCCAGCCGACGCGGCCGGAGGACACCAGGGACCGCAGTTCGGGAGTGATCAGCGACGGGTCCATCGAGCCCGCCACGACACCCCGCGCCTGGGCCAGCGCCGAGCCCTCGCGGCCCGAGATCCTTCCGGCGATGCGCTCCAGAGACGCGGCGTCGGGTGGCCGGGCGGGGAGCGGGTAGAGCTGCTCGACGCGGTTCGTGGTCTCGATGACGGCGTTGTCCTGGGCGCGCTGCACGATCGCGTCGCGGGCCCGCACGTAACCGGCGCCCGCCACGGCCCCGGCGGTCACGATGCTCAGGAACGCGAAGGCGAGCAGCAGCCGGAGGCGCAGGGTCACAGCGGCCCGAACCGGTAGCCGAAGCCGCGCACGGTCTGGACGTACCGGGGTGCGGCCGGGTCGTCCTCGATCTTCGAACGCAGCCGCTGCACGCACGCGTCGACCAGTCGTGAGTCGCCGAGGTAGCCCTGGTCCCAGACCGACTCCAGCAGCTGTTGCCGGGACATGACCCGGCCGGGCGACGAGGACAGTTCCAGCAGCAGCCGCAGCTCGGTCGGGGCCAGCGACACGGGCCGGCCGAGGCGCGTCACCACGAGGCCCTCGCGGTCGATGGTCAGGTCGCGGTAGCGCTCCGCCACGACCTCGGGCACCGACACGGACGACCGGCGCAGCACCGCGCGGATCCGGGCCTCGAGCACGCGGGCCTGCGCGGGTTTGGCCACGTAGTCGTCGGCACCGGCCTCCAGACCAGCCACGACGTCGATGTCGTCGTTGCGCGCGGTCAGCATGATGATCGGGAGGTCACCGGAGGCACGGATGCGGCGGCACACCTCGAACCCGTCGACGCCCGGCAGCATCAGGTCGAGCACGACCACGTCGGGCGTGACGCTCCCCAGCAACTCGAGGCCCTCCTCGCCCGTGCGCACCGCGTCCACGGTGTGTCCCTGGTAGGTCAGGGCGAGCGACAGTCCCTCGCGGACCGCCTCGTCGTCCTCGATCAGCAGTACGCGCGGCATGCCCTCCAGCCTTCCCGACGGGTCTCATGAGGACGTTCTTGCCACGTCATCGTTGCGTAACGACCGCCCGTGCGCAGCTGTTGCCGAGGCTCCACCACCATCGCAATGAGGGCAACGACAACGGTGAGCAGTGCAGGTCAAGCACCTAGCCGCTTGCGCACGAACGCAGACGCCTGGTCGACCACAACAACAAGAAGCAGCACCACGAGGATGTGCGTGACCATCTCGTCGAACCGGAACAGCTTGATCGACTGGTTGATCAGGAAGCCGATCCCGCCAGCGCCGACCAGGCCGAGCACGAGCGACGACCGCACGTTCACGTCCAGCCGGTAGAGCAGCAGTCCGGCCAGCGAAGGCAGCACCGTCGGGAGGACCGCGTGCAGCGCGATCTGCGGGCCGGAGGCACCGGTCACCCGCAACGCGTCGCGCGGCCCGCGGTCGCTCTCGTCCATCGCCTCCGCCCAGAGCTTGCCCATCACGCCGGTGTTGTGGAACACCAGCGCCAGCACGCCAGCGAACGGCCCGAGCCCGACCGCCGTCACGAAGATCAGCGCGAACACCACGTCCGGCACCGAACGCAGGAACGACAGCACCGCGCGCGCCGCCTGCTGTGCCCACGCGGCGGAAGTCGTTGCGCGAGAGGCCAGCAACGCCAGCACCAGAGCGAACGGGATCGAGAACGTCGTGCCGAGCAGTCCGATGTAGAGGGTGATCACCGCCGCTTCCAGCGACTTGCCGAGCACCGAGAAGTCCGGTGGCAGCGACTCGGCGAGGAAGTCGGCCATGCCCTCCCAACCGGCGATCAGCGCGGCGGGTGAGAACTCCGTGGCCTGCCAGGCAAGGACGTGCACGGCCAGAAAGACCGCGACGGCGGCCCACACCGCGGCGGAGGGCCAGCGGCGCTTCGGAACTGTGATCGTCATGCCGCCACCGCCGTTCGCATCTCGACGATTCGGTGCGCGTAGGTCCGGGCGAGTTCCGGTTGGTGCAGCACGGCGACGACCGCCAGACCCTCGGAAGCCAGGTCCACCAACAACTCCATGACCTGTACCGCGGCCTGCGGGTCGAGCGCCGACACGGGTTCGTCGGCCAGGATCACGTTGGCGCGCTGGCACAACGCCCGCGCGATCGCCACACGTTGTTGCTGCCCACCGGACAGCCGCGCGCACCGGTCCAAAGCACGGTCCGCGAGCCCGACCCGGTCCAGGCACCGCATCGCTTCCTCGCGCACGTCCTGCCCGAAGACCAGCGAGCGGTGCAGCGGAAGCCGGCCGAGAGCGCCGGAACACACGTTGTCCAGCGCGTTGCGGCGGCCGACGAGGTGGATCTTCTGGAACACCATCGCGGCGTTCCCGCTGACGTCGATCTCGCCGCCGTCCGGCGTTTCCAGCCCGACCACGCAGCGCAGGGCCGTGGACTTGCCGGAGCCGTTCGGCCCGAGCAGTGCCACGAACTCGCCGGGTTCGACGGAGAGGTCGAAGCCGTCCAGCACGGTGCGGCCGCCGAACGACTTGCGCAGGCCGCGGATGGCGAGCATCAGACGTCCTCTTCCTTGAGTCCCAGCGTCGCGGCGAGGTCGAAGAGCACCTTGTACGTGTCGTTGTCCACCTGCACGAGCGGACCGGGCGGGGTGACGTCGAGGAACGCGCCGACCTTCTCCACGTCCGCGGGCCCGAGTTCCAGCAACGCCCTGCGCACCTTGTCCTTGAACGCCGGGTCGAGGTCGCCGCGCACGGTGATCGGGTCGTTCGGGATCGGCTCGGACTTCCAGATCTGCCGGAACTTCGACTCGTCGAACGTGCCCGCGGCCTTCGCGCTGGCCAGCTGCTGGCTGTTGATCTCGCCGGCGTCGACCTTGCCGTTGATCAGCGCGAGCATGGCCTCGGGATGACCGCCCGCGTAGTCGAGCTTCACGTCGGCGACGTCGTGCTTCTTCAAGCCGTAGCGGGGAAGTGCGTCACCGGACGCTGACCCGACGCTGCTCAGCGCGAGCGATTTCCCCTTCAGGTCCTCGATCTTCTGCGCCGGCGAGTCCTTCGCGACCCAGATGCCGGCGGTGTAGCTGGTCAGCTTGCCGGAGCCGTCCGCGAACGAGGCGAGAGGTTCGGCCTTGGCCTTCTGGGACGCGAAGACGTAACCGAGCGGCCCGAACTGGGCGATCTCCAGCTTGCCGTTGCGCATGGCCAGCACCTCGGCCGCGTAGTCGTCGACGATCTGCAGCTCGACCTCGCAGCCGAGCTTCGTCGCCAGCGCCCTGGCGAGCACCTCGTAGGCGGGCTTGAGCTTGTCGGGGGCCTCGTACGGCTCGACGCCGAAGCGGACCTTGCCGTTGTTGGGGCAGTCACCGCTGTTGGCCGATTGCGTTGTGCCGCAGGCGGTCGTCAGCAACAGTGTCGCGGCGAGTACGACGCTGAAGGCTCTCATCACAGCTCCTGGAGGAGGTCGTCGAGCACGGCCGGGGCGAGGCCGAGCGCGGTGGTCATGCCGATGCCGGAGGTGACCGAGACGGCCCGGATCCGGGGAGCGGGCGTCGCGGTCAGGAAGGGTTCTGGGGCGGACGCGTAGATGCCGCGCCAGCGTTCGAGGACTTTCAGCGTGGGAACGCCGAGCAGCCGGGCCGTCTCGGTGAGCACCAGGTCGTCCAGGTGCTCCGGCCGATAGGGATCGACCGTGCGGCTGTAGTGGTGGGTGTCGCCGATGGTGAGCGAACCGTCGGGGAGCTGGGTGAACATCAGGTTCAGCCCGGCTTCGACCAGCTCGGGGTGGTCGTGTGTGAGGCGTGCGCGGACCTTCTCGATGCTGGGGCAGCGAGCGAACGCCTCGTAGCGCAGCATCGAGAACCCGGTCAGCACCGCCGAGTCGATCACGCCGCCGTGTGCGACCCGCAGCATTCGCAGCTGGCAGCGCTGAATCTGACGTTCGTCGGCGAGGTCGGGGAAGAACCTGTCGACGTCGTGGCCGACCGCGACGACCGCCGCGCGGCAGCCGATCTCGCCGCGAGTCGTGCGGACCAGGCCCGGCTCGACCGTGAGCACGTTGGTGGACCAGTGGAACGTCACACCGCGTTCCGCGAGCAGCGAAGCGATCGCGTGCACCGCCTCGCGCGGGTTGACGCGGATGTCGAGCGGCAGGAACGCGCCCTCGTCGGTGAGCTCGATCTCGCGGACGGAGGCGAACTCTTCGAGCACGGCGCGTTCGTCGTCGTGACGTGCCACGACGACGCTGCCGGACTCGCGGAGCCAGAAACCGGCCTTCTCGGCGAGCTTCAGCCACTCCTCACGAGCGGTCATCGCGTACTCGAACGCCACCCCGTCCTGAGCGGTGACGCAGCCGTGCCCGAAGTTGCGCACGGACGCTCCGACCGCGTGCTCGTCCCGCTCGACCACGGCGACGGAGAGACCCCGTCGCACCGCGTGCCAGGCGTGCGCGAGCCCGACGATCCCCGCGCCGACGACCACCAGGTCCACACTTGTCATGACAAGAACGATGAGTGGCTGCCGAAGGAGAATCAATGGCTGTCCTGATGTGTTCACTTGGAGTTCAGACTTGTTATGACATGTATGGTTGGCGGCATGGAGATGCCCCTGCACGAGCGCATCGCGGCCGATCTGCGGCGCCGCATCGCCTCGGGTGAGCTGGCCGTCGGCGACACCGTGCCGTCCGAATCGCAGCTGTGCGCGCAGTGGAACGCCTCGCGCGCACCGGTCCGCCAGGCGCTCACGACACTGCGGGCGGAGGGCATGATCGGCGGCGGCCGCGGCAAGCCCGCGGTGGTGCGCAGGCACACGCTGTCGCAGCCGTTCGAGACGTTCCTGTCGTTCTCCAGCTGGGCCGCGGGCCTCGGGCACGTGCCAGGGCAACGAACTCTGGAGATCGCGCGCCGCCCGGCCGACGCGGACATCGCGGACGCCCTCCAGCTCGACGAGGGCACGCCGGTCGTGCAGCTGCTCCGGCAACGGCTGATCGACGGCAGGCCGACGATGCTGGAGCGCACGACGTTCGTGGAACCGGTGGGGCGCCTGCTGTTCGACTTCGACTGCGACAGCGGCTCGCTCTACGCCTACCTGGGCGAGCAGGGCGTGGACATGACCGTGGCCCGGCACCAGATCGACGCCGTCGCGGCGGACGAGCACGACAGCGAGCTGCTGGAAGTCGCGTTGGGTGCACCACTTCTGCGGGAACGGCGGCGTGCGTCCGGTGTGGACGGACGGCCGGTCGAGTACTCCGACGACCGCTACCGCCCGGACATGGTCAGCTTTTCGATCGAGAACTCCCAGCAGGCGCACCCGGCGCTGCTGCGGGACTGGAGGGCGTCGTGATCGACCTCGTCGTGCTGGACATCGCCGGCACCACGGTCCAGGAGCACGGACTGGTCTACCAAGCGCTGGCGGACACCGTGATCGCCGCCGGCGGATCGGCTGACGACGTCGGTGACTGGATGGGGGCCGACAAGTACGAGGCGATCTCGTCGATGCTCGGGCGCTCCGATGTGGACGCCGAGTTCGCGGACTTCCACGAGCGGCTGGCGAAGTACTACGCCGAGACCCCGCCGACGCCGATCCCCGGCGTGCCGGAAGCGTTGGCACAGCTGCGATCCAACGGCGTGAAGGTCGCACTGACCACCGGTTTCGACCGGCCGATCGTCGACGGACTGCTCGACGTCCTGGGCTGGAGCGAGGGCGTGCTCGACGCGGTGGTGTGCGTGGACGACGTGAAAGCCGGCCGCCCGGCGCCGTACATGATCTTCACAGCGATGGAGCTGACCGGCGTCCGAGACGTCCGGCGGGTGCTGACCGCGGGCGACACCGTGCGCGACCTGGAAGCGGGCAACAACGCGGGCGCGGGCTTCGTGGTGGGTGTGCTCAGCGGCAGCCAGACCGCGGAGGAACTGGGCGCTGCCCAGCACACGCACCTGCTGCCCAGCGTCGCCGACATCCCCGCCCTGCTGGCTTAGGGCATCTGCAAGTACTACCAACTGCGAGTTGGTGGTACTTGCAGACGCCTGGTGTTTTAACCGTGGGTCAGTCGATCTTTGACGTGGGTACGGCCACCGCTTGATCATCTTCGAGGTCCGACCAAAGATCTCGAACGACAGGCGGTGGCCGTGCCCGCAAGTCTGCCCGAGCCCGATCACGACGATCAACTCGCCCGGCTGCGCAGGTTCCGGCAGGCGGTTTATGACTGTTTCACCGGCTGGGCCGACACCCTGTTCGAGGCGGGTGATGCACTGCTGTGTGTATCAGGACGGCTGGAGTCGCTGCCGCATCTGACTTTGCAGCCGGAGCTGCGCCGGGGACATGGCAGTGTCTACGCGGCACTGGCCAAAGGTCGTGTCGATACCGACAAGCTACGCCGGACCCTGGCCGGTGCGATCCAGCCGGAGTTCGGCTTGGTGTTCGCAGCGGACGTGTCAGCCTGGCATCGCCCCGATGCCCTGACCTGTCCCGAACGGACGCTGAACTACGACTCCCGCAAGGACCCCGGCGGCAGGGATCGGGTCAACTGCACCACGCCTGGCTGGGCGGTGAGCTGGCTGGCTCAGATCGGCCCGTCCCGCGGTTCCTGGGTCACCCGGTCGATCTCGATCGGGCCGGCCCCGACAACAACGCGAATCTCGTTGCCACGCAACAGATCCGCCGCCTGCTCGACCACCTTGCCCAACGGCGCGTCACCGATATCCCGATCGTGTGCTGCGACGCCGGATACTCACCCGCGGCACTGGGCGTGCTCTCCGAGCAGCGGGTGCACATCGTGGTCCGGCTGCGCACTGACAGCGTGCTGTTCACCGAACCCCCGCCTGCCACACCAGGCACCCCAGGACGTCCCCGCCGGCATGGCCCGCCGATGAAGCTGCCCGACCAGGCCACGTGGCCCGACCCGGATCAGGCCCAGATCGTCGCGGCCGGACCAGATCGTGCCGGACTGACCGTGACCTGCTGGCACCGGCTGCACCTACGCCCGTCCCGCGCTTACCGCGAACCCGACACCGCAGACCAGCCCGCCAAAGCCAACCGCAGACTGATCCACGGCGACCTGATCCGCATCCGCTCCAACAACCCCCGCCACAAAACGATCTGGCTCTGGCACACCGGGCCGCCCGACAACTTCAACCTCGACACCATCTGGCGGGCCTACCTGCGCCGCTTCGGCATCGAGCACTTCTTCCGCTTCGGCAAACAACACCTCGCCTGGACCACACCCCGCCCACGCACCCCGCACCAAGCCGAACGCTGGAGCTGGCTGGTCGCCACCGCCTACACCCAGCTTCTACTCGCTCGCGGCCTGACCCGCACCCGGCTACTGCCCTGGGAACGCGGTCACCTCATGAGCCCCCACCGGGTCAAACGCGGGTTTCGCGCACTTCGCGCCGAGCTGGGCACCCCCGCCCAACCACGACAAAACTCCACACCTGGCCAGGACGGCCACCCGGCCGCCCCAACCAGCACAAACACACCCGCTACCCCAAAGCCAAAGAGCCTCAGGGTTAAAACACCAGGCGTCTGCAAGTACCACCAACCCTTGATCGAATCGCCCTCAACCGCACCCAACCTCTTCGCCGCCTGCCGAACCGGTAGCCGCTCCGCAGGCTCCGAGAGCTGTTGGCAGTAGAAAAGTGCCTCTTGAGGTCGAGTTGGTGGTACTTGCAGACGCGTCAACAGCTAGTCGAGGGCGGCGGTGTGGCGTAGCTGTTCGGGCGTCGGGTCGGTGACCAGGACCTGCAAGGCGGCGGCGAACTGGTCGAAGCGCCGGTCGAACTCGGCCAGTTCGCGCGACGGCTCCGCGACCAGCGCCGCCCGCCCCGCCTTGGGGATCGCGGTCGCCAGCGCGTCACGAAGCGGCTGAGCCCGGCGCAGGGCCAGGAGCAGCGTCCACAGCCGCTGCTCGACGAGGGCCACCTGGACGGGATCACCGGTCACCCGCAGGAAGTCCGACCGCACGGCCGTGGCGCGGCGGCGCTGCGAGGGGCACGTGAAGTCGTCCGACCGGACCACCTGCGTGTCCGGAGCCGACCTGGCCAGCGACTCCTCCGACCGGAACCGCCGCACGGGCACGGTCCCAGCCGGGTCCCACATCCACCAGAACGTCATCCGACCAGGTCGTCCGCGTCGACGATCTTGTACGCGTAGCCCTGCTCGGCCAGGAACCGCTGCCGGTGCGCCGCGTACTCGGTGTCGAGCGTGTCGCGCGAGACGACCGAGTAGAAGTGCGCCTGCCTGCCGTCGCCCTTGGGACGCAGGATCCGGCCGAGGCGCTGGGCCTCCTCCTGGCGCGACCCGAACGTGCCGGACACCTGGATGGCCACGGACGCCTCTGGCAGGTCGATGGAGAAGTTCGCGACCTTCGAGACGACGAGCGTGCGCAGCTCGCCCTTGCGGAACTTGTCGAACAGTTCCTCGCGCTCTTTGTTCTTCGTCGATCCCTTGATCACCGGTGCGTCCAGCTCCTCACCAAGCTCGTCGAGCTGGTCCAGATAAGCACCGATCACCAGAGCCGGCTCGTCGGGATGCTGGTCCAGCACCCGCTTGACCACCGGGATCTTGGTCCGCGCGGTCGAGCAGAGCTTGTAGCGCTCCTCGGGCTCCGCCGTCGCGTACTGCAGCCGTTCGTTGTCCGTCAGGGTCACCCGGACCTCGGTGCACTCGGCGGGCGCGATCCAGCCCTGCGCCTCGATGTCGCGCCACGGCACGTCGTACCGCTTCGGCCCGATCAACGAGAAGACGTCGCCTTCCTGCCCGTCCTCGCGCACCAGCGTCGCGGTCAACCCCAGGCGCCGGCGACTCTGCAGATCGGCCGTCATCCGGAACACCGGCGCGGGCAGCAGGTGGACCTCGTCGTAGACGATCAGGCCCCAGTCTCGCGAGTCGAACAGCTCCAGGTGCTTGTACTCGCCCTTCGACTTGCGGGTGATCACCTGGTAGGTCGCGATCGTGACCGGCCGGATCTCCTTGCGCTCACCCGAGTACTCGCCGATCTCCTCCTCGGTGAGCGAGGTGCGCGCGATCAGCTCGCGCTTCCACTGCCGCCCGGCCACGGTGTTCGTGACCAGGATCAGCGTGGTCGCCTGTGCCTCGGCCATCGCCGCCGCGCCGACCAGCGTCTTGCCCGCGCCACAGGGGAGCACGACGACCCCGGAGCCACCGGCCCAGAACGCCTGGGCGGCCAGCCGCTGGTAGTCGCGCAGCTTCCAGTCGGTCTCGTCGAGCGCGATCGCGTGCGCCTCGCCGTCGACGTACCCGGCGTGGTCCTCGGCCGGCCAGCCGACCTTGAGCAGCAGCTGCTTGAGCCGCCCGCGCTCGCTGGGGTGCACGACGACGGTGTCGTCGTCGATCCGCGCCCCGAACATCGGTGCGACCTTCTTGTTGCGCAGCACCTCCTCGAGCACCGCGCGGTCGTTGGAGTGCAGGACGAGCCCGTGCACCGGGCTGTTGGTGAGCACCAACCGCCCGAACCGGCTCATCGTGTCGACCACGTCCACCAGCAACGGCTGCGGCACGGGGTAGCGGCTGAAGCGCACCAGCGCGTCGACCACCTGCTCGGCGTCGTGCCCGGCCGCGCGGGCGTTCCACAAAGCCAGCGGCGTCACTCGATACGTGTGCACGTGCTCGGGCGCCCGCTCCAGCTCGGCGAACGGCGCGATGGACGTTCGCGCGTCGTTGGCGAGAGGGTGGTCGACCTCGAGCAGCAGCGTCTTGTCCGACTGAACGATCAGTGGGCCATCGGTCACGGTGACCAGTGTCCCTGACGACGCCAAATGGGTTCGACCTGCGTCAACTGGCGACAACCGACTGTGAGGCGACACACGCAGCCAACACGTCGTGTCGTACGTTCTCGCGCATGAGCACCGAGTCGACTGATCCCGTCGAGCCACCGGCCACGGTGGCACCGGCTCCTGAGGAGACCGAGACCGACGAGTCGCCCAAGAAGAACACCTGGCTGAAGCCCGTCATCGTCGCCGTGCTGGCGATCATCCTGGTCGGCGGTGGCGTGTACGCGCTCACCGCGCTCAACGGCACGAAGGTCGGCGACTGCGTCAGCGCCTCGCCGAAGGACGTCGACAAGCCGGACGGCGACTGGAACGTCTCGTCGCAGGGCTGCGGCGACACGGCCGCCACGCACCGGGTCGCGAAGGTGCTGAACAGCGCCGACGACCCCTGCCCTGACGAGGGCATCTACGAGCCGGTGAAGTCGGGCGGCGACTCGCTGTGCCTGATGCCGAACCTCGCAGAGGGCAACTGCTACACGTCCGGTGACGACGGCGCCTTCAAGAAGGAGGCGTGCACCACCGAGTCGCCGGTGAAGATCGTGAAGAAGGTCGACGGCCTGCCCGAGGAGGGCACGGTGTGTCCGGAGGGTTCGAGCGAACTGCGGTTCAGCGAGCCTGCCTCGGTCTACTGCATGGGTGTGCACGAAGGATCCTGATCGGGTGAACTCGGTTGAGTTGACCGCTGTCCGACGCCGATACCCAGGCCATGAAGAAGGTCGGCCTGGGTATCGCTGTTGTCTTCGCGCTCGTCCTGCTCGGCGGGTTCGTGCTGAACCAGCTCGGTGACGTGACCAGGACGGCCCAGGTGGGCGACTGCGCCCGCATCTCCGGCGCGCTCGACAACCCGAAGTACGAGGCGCTCGACTGCGCCTCGGAGAACGCGAACGTCAAGATCGCCAAGGTCCTGCAGTGGAACGAGAACAAGTGCCCCGACGGCGGCATGGACTACTCGACCTACACGGGCGACTCCACGTTCTGCCTCATGCCGAACTTCGTCGAGGGCGCCTGCTACGGCCAGAGCCAGGAGACCGGCATCGCCAAGGTCGACTGCGCGACCAAGGACTCGGTGAAGGTCGCCAAGGTGCTCGCCGGCAAGACCGACGGTGCCGCCTGCGGAGGCTCACGCGCGGCGGTCTTCCCGGAACCCGCCGTCACCTTCTGCCTCGAGCGCGGCGACGAGAAGCCGTGATCTTCGGGTAAGCGCGGCACGCCCGTGCGTCTGCATGACACCCTCTGCGGCGTGATGATCGACGGGGAGGCCGGGCCGCCGAAGACGAGCGTGGCGAAGCGGGTGCTGACCTACGGGTCCACGCTGGTCGTCGCGGCCGTCGTGATCTACGGCCTGACCGAGTACCTGACCCCGATCCAGAAGCCGAAGCAGGGCGACTGCGCGTACCTGACCGGTGCTGCCGACGAAGGTCGCTACAACGCCGTCGACTGCTCGGCGCCCAACGCGAACTACGTGGTCGCCGGGACCGTGGCCAGGTCGGCGGCCTGTCCCAATCCCGCGGACGCCGACTGGGTGCCCGTCCGGGCGATCGACCCGAAGATCCGGTTCTGCCTGGTGCCGATCTACGCCGAGGGCGAGTGCTACGACGACTCCGGGTCCGGCTTCGACATCACCGCCGTGGACTGCGGCTCAGAAGGGTCGTTCCAGGTGGCAAAGGTGAGCAAGGGCACGTCGGCTCCCGCGTGCCCGACGGGTGCGGAGGCCCGCGCGTTTCCCGAGGTGAAGCTGACCTACTGCGTCGCTCCCCGGTGACTCGGCACAAGCGGCAGTAACGTTTCCGTAAAGCCCAGGCGGATTCCTTCGCCGCGTGGCAACCTCTGCTCCGGCCATGTCGGGGGGCGTGGGCCGTTCGGAGCATGCGTGCGAAACGGCTAGAGGCGCGTCGACGACTCATCTGACATCAGCTTCCCCGGAACCGGAGCCCGTCCACGGCTCCGGTTCCGACGTCTTTCGCACGACCCATCGGAGAGGAATCCAGTGACAACCCCCAACTACCCGCAGCAGCCTGGGCCCTACGGCCCGCCTCCCGGTGGGCAGCCTCAGCAGCCCTACGGTCAGCCGCAGCAGCCGTACACGCCGTCGCAGGGCATGCCCCAGCAGGGCGGCTACCCCGCCGACCCCTACGCCCAGCCGCAGCCGGGTCAGCCGATGGGCCAGCCTGGTCAGCCCGGCCAGTACGGTCCGCCGCCCGGCGACCCCTACGGCCCGCCGCCCGGCCAGATGCCGCCCGGTCAGCCCATGGGCCAGCCGATGCCGTACGGCCCGCCGCCCAAGAAGAAGGGTGGCGCAGGCAAGATCATCGGTGCGATCGTCGCGTTCGTGCTGGTCGCGGGCGGTGTCTTCCTGGTGAAGTCGCTGATCGGCGGTGGCCTGAACGCCATCACCGAGCCGTCGGCCAAGGCCGGCGACTGCGCGAGCGTCACGGGCACCACGATCAGCCCGAAGTACAAGAAGGTCGACTGCGGTTCGACCGAGGCGAACTACTTCATCGCCAAGGCCATGAACTCGACCACCGAGGCGTGCCCGAGCGAGGACTACGCCGAGTACACCGAGTCCGGTCGCCGCAGTTCCTCGCTGAAGCTCTGCCTGGTCGAGAAGCTCGAAGAGGGCAAGTGCTACCAGGAGGAGATCGTCAAGATCAACATGGAGGGCATGAAGGTCGTCCCGTGCCCGGCGGCCCCCAACGAGTTCGCCGTCACGAAGATTCTCAAGATCGAGAAGGTCGTCAAGGCCGCGACCGCCGAATGCGGTGAGGCCACGGCGGTCGCCTACGCCGAGCCGTCGCCGGGGATCACCTATTGCGTGCTCGCTGTCGAAGGCAACTGACAGGCAGCAACTGACAAAGGCGGGCCGGTGACCGGCCCGCCTTTCTCATGTCCTGTGACAACCGATTGGGAAACTTTCGAAAACGGCTGCGAAAACAGCTAGCTGGTCGTGCCCGGTGGCAGCAGTTGCTGCACGTCCAGGCGGCCGGAGAGCACGTCTTCGGTGTCCATCATGTCGGCGACCCGCTGGAGCCGGATCGGGTTCAGCGACAGCGGGAACGTGCCCACGGACACGAGGGCCGCGGTCGGCTGGTCGACGTCGGCGTAGCTGGTCAGCGAGTCCTGCACGGCGAGCTTGTTGGCCTGCGCCCGCTGCTGGGCCTCGCGGAGCACATCCCGAAACACCTTGAGCGTCTTCGGGTTCGCTTCGGCGAACTTCTTCGACGCCGCGTAGCCGGACATCGGGAAGTCCAGTGTCGGGCCGCGCGCGGTGTCCGTGAGGATCTTCGCGCCGATGTTGCGCTGCGACTTCGTGATGAACGGCTCGATCATGAACGCCGCGTCGACGGCGCCGGACTCCAGCGCCTTCTCCATCTCGGCGAACGGCATCGGCCGGAACTTGATCTTCTGCTTCTCGACCGCGGCGGTGTCCAGCACGGCACGCGTCGTGAGCGCGCCGATGTCTGTCTCGCTGTTCACGGCGATGGTCGGCGCGGCGTTCTTGCCGGGGTCGTCGTAGGCCGAGTTGGCCTTCGTGACCAGCGCCATCGAGTTCGGGCCGGCCTGGTAGGCCTCGCCCTGCAGCTGCAGCTCCGTGCCCTCGGCGACCGAGCGGAAGAGGCTGACGTGCGTGGCCCACGTGATGTCGAGCGTGGTGTCCAGCTGCTTGATGGCCTCCGCCTCGCTGGGCTGGGTCACCAGGTTGACCTGCAGACCGGCCTTCTCGAAGAGCTTCTCGGTCAGCGCGATCCGCAACGGGGCCACGTCGACGACCGGCAGCACGCCGATGCGCAGGATGTTGCGCTCCACGTCCGCGGTGCCGCCGTTCGAGGAACTTCCGAACAGGCTGCAGCTCGCGGTCAGAACACACGTGATGAGCACTGCGGCAAGCCGCAGAGCTTTGGCTCGGGTAGCCATGGCACCTCTCGCCGGTAGGCCTTGAGTAGCATCGATTTGATCAGTGAGTGTCGTTACACACCTGGTCCTCCGCAGCCCCAACTGGGCGTTCGGACGGACGTAGGGCATGCCGACAACCGGGGATGTTAACCACCTGAACGTATGAAACGACACCCCATCTCGATACGGTGAGTGCTTCTGGAGACTTCCCCCGAGTAGGGGGTGGCCATTACGCTCCCCGCCGGGTGGCACTGGTTGTAGTAGACCGACGTGTCTTCAGACGGGGTAGGGCGCCTCACCGGGCGCACCGCCTCTGTGCTGCAATTCGGCCCGTTTGACGAGTCCATGCTCGGTCCTGGGGAGAGACCGGGACACTGCTGCTGGAAGAGGAAGCCCAGAGTGGCCCGACGTGAGAGAGGTCCCAGCCAGTTTGGCGTGGGTGACACCACACGCTCCGAAAGGCCCGAATCGGGTGACGGACTGGCTGCGCTGGGTAACGGCACCATGACGGCGACACCGGACCCGGTGAAGGCCGACGGTGCTGGACCCGCATCAGGACCTGCCGCCCGATCCGCGGGGTGGCGGCTGCGCAACTGGCGGTTGCGCACGAAGTTGCTCGCGGTTCTGCTGATCCCGACTGTCTGTGCGCTCGTCCTGGGTGGCCTGCGCGTGCGCAGCGACCTCCAGGCCGCGACGGAGCTCAACAACCTGGCGAACCAGATTCGCCTGGAGACAGCGGTCGCGGACCTGGTGCAGCAGCTGCAGCGCGAGCGCGACCTGTCGGTCAGCTACGTCGCCTCGAACAAGAAGGTCGACCGGGTCGTCCTCGAGCGCCAGCTGCGCAGGGTGAACGACACCAGCGAGGCGTTCAGCAACAAGATCTCCGAGCTGAGCTCCGACCTGAACCCGGCTGCGGTCGAGCGCTTCCAGGTCGCGTTCAACCAGCTCAACCGCCTGAACAGCCTCCGCAACTCGGTGCGCGACACGCAGTACCCCGCCGAGGCCGTCCAGCGCACCTACTCGGAGTCGATCGAGACGCTCATCAGCCTCGGTGAGCAGACGATCTCCGAGATCAACGACCCCGAGCTGGTGCGACTGCACCTGACCACGAACGCCATCGCGCGCATCAAGGAGCAGGAGTCGCTCAAGCGGGCGATTCTCCTCGACGTCTTCCAGCGCAAGGCGTTCACGCCGTCCCAGCTCCGCGCCCTGCAGGCGGCCGACGCCGAGCTCGAAGCGGCCCGCAACGACTTCCGCAAGTCCGCGACGCCCGAACAGGCCAAGATCTACGACGACACCGTCACCGGCCTGATCGTCGACACCGCGAACGACATGCAGGAATCGGCGATCAACCAGCAGGCGGGCAAGAAGGACTTCACCCAGCTGACGTCCGAGAAGTGGGACATCGCCGCCACGCTGACGGTCAACCTGACCCGTGACGTCGAGAACCTGCTGGTCGAGCAGCTGCAGAACAAGACGGACGACACCGCCGGCGCCACCAGGACCCAGGCGTACATCGCGTCCGCCCTGGTGCTCGCGTTCCTCGCGCTCGCGTTGCTGATGGCGCTGTTCGTCGCCCGCTCGATCCTCAACCCGCTGCGCACGCTGCGCCGCACCGCCCTCGACGTCGCCGACCACGGTCTTCCGGACGCGGTCGAGCGGATCCTCGCGGACCCGAACCCGGAGAACGCGGCGAAGACCGCCGTCGAGCCGGTGCCGGTGCACACGCGTGAAGAGATCGGTCAGGTGGCGCGCGCGTTCGACGCGGTGCACGGTGAAGCGGTGCGACTGGCCGCCCAGCAGGCCCTCCTGCGTGACAACGTCAACGCGATGTTCGTCAACCTGTCACGCCGGTCCCAGGCGCTGGTCGAACGCCAGCTGAACCTGATCGACCGGCTGGAGCAGGACGAGCAGGACCCGGACCAGCTGGCCTCGCTGTTCGAGCTGGACCACCTCGCGACCCGCATGCGCCGCAACTCGGAGAACCTGCTGGTTCTCTCGGGCACGGACCTCTCGCGGCGCCTGACCCGGCCCGTCCCGGCCGCCGAGGTTCTCGGTGCTGCGGTCTCCGAGGTCGAGCAGTACGCCCGCGTGCAGGTCGGCCAGACCCCGGACCTCACCGTCCAGGGTCGCGCGGTCAACGACCTCGTGCACCTCATCGCCGAGCTGCTGGACAACGCCACGGCGTTCTCCGACCCGGTCACCAAGGTCACCGTTCGCACGGCGAAGACCCGCAAGGGCGAGCTGGCGATCGAGATCCAGGACCGCGGCGTCGGCATGGGCGACCAGGAGATCATCGACGCCAACGACCGGCTGGCGGACCCGCCGGACGTCGACGTCGCCGTCTCCCGCCGAATGGGCCTGTACGTGGTCGCGCGGCTCGCCAAGCGCCACGACATCAAGGTCCGGCTGCGCGGCAACGAGGACATCGAGGGCGGTACGACGGCACTGGTGATCGTGCCGGAGACGCTCATCGCGTTCCCCGGTCAGGCGCCGGTCTCGACCCCGCCGTCCGGATCCGGTTCGCTTGCCTCCGCGTTCGGCATGCCGTCGCCGGCCCCCGGCCTGGCCTCCGCCGAGCTCACCACCGAGATCGGCACCACGGCCACCAGGGCCAGCGGTATCGCGGGTGCGTTCGGTGGTGCCACCGGCACCACGCCGAGGATCGACGAGTCGAGCCCCAGCATCCCGGTCAGCTTCGTCCCGAGCTCCATCACCGACACCGGTGCCGGCGCGACGGCGGTGCCGGTCTACAGCGAGCCGCCGATCGAGGACGCGACGCCGTCCGAGCGGTGGCGTCGCGACCAGCTGGCGGCCGTGGAGCCCGAGGGCTCCTTCGGCGAGCCGACCCTCTTCACGGCCTACGAGGACCGGCACGAAGACGCCGGTGAGATCTCGTTCGAACCGGGCTACGAGACGACGCAGTTCGTCCCGATCCCGCCGATCGACGACGACTCGCACTCGAGCAACGGCGTCTCGCGGGCCCCGGTCGACACCGGGTCCCTGGACATCGGCATGGGGCACCGCAACGGCACGTCCGAGGCTTCTCGCAAGCAGGTCGAGCACGACCTGGACGCACCGACCGAGCGCCTGCCGATCTACGAGGCGGTTCTGTCGCAGTGGTTCCAGGCAGTCGGCAGCGAGACGTCCGCGTCCGCGGCCCAGCCTGTTCCCGCCGCGGCGGACGAGCACCCCGAACCCGCCGCGGCCAACGGCCGTGTCGAGTCGAGGCTCGGCAGCGTCGACAAGGTCGACAAGAACGGCGTCGAGTACATCGACGAGCCGGTCAAGGCTCCTCCGCTCTCGGACGGGCCCGAACCGGAACTGCCGACCCGCAAGCCCAAGCCTGTCCCGGCGGTGGCACCCACCACCACGTCGGCCGCTGGTCTTCCCGTGCGCCCGCCGCGCGCGAAGGTCCAGCCGGCGGTCGAGGAACCAGTGACCGCACCCGCCGAGCAGGAGCGAGTTGTGGAACCGGAGCCCGTTGTGGAGGAGACTCCAGCGGCGGCACCCACTTCCGAATCGGCTTGGCAATCGCCTGCCGACGAGGGATGGCAAGCGGCTCAGGCGTTGTTGAACAAGGCGCCGGAGTCGAAGACATCGGCAGGATTGCCAAAACGGACACCGAAGGCTCAGCTCGTGCCAGGATCTGCGGCACCCAAGCCGCAGGGCACGACGCAGACCGCGCAGCGGCCTCCGCTGCCGCCCCGCACCGCCGATGCGGTGCGCGGGCGGATGTCGAGCTTGCAAAGTGGTGTCAAGCGAGGCCGGCACGCATTGATCGAGGCATACGCTGGTGACCAATCGAGCCGGCAGAACGAGGAGCAGGAGTGACGACCGCAGCGCAGCCAGGCAGCTTTGGTTGGCTTATCACCGACTTCGTGCGGAGGGTGCCCGGCGTGGCACATTCCGTCGTGGTGTCCGCGGACGGGCTGTTGCTCGCGGGATCCCAGGGCCTGCCCCGGGACCGTGCAGAGCAGCTCTCCGCCGTCGCGTCCGGGCTGGTCAGCCTCACACAGGGCGCCGCCCGCTGCTTCGAGGCAGGCGGGGTCAACCAGACCGTGGTCGAGATGGAGCGGGGCTACCTGTTCCTGATGTCGATCAGTGACGGCTCGTGCCTTGCCGTCCTCGCCGCCCCCAACTGCGACATCGGCCTCGTGGCCTACGAGATGACGCTTTTGGTGGAGAGAGTCGGCCAACAACTCACCCCTGAGCTGCGTGCGCAGCTTCAGGGCGTGGTCCGTCGCTAGACCTCACTGGCAGTTCAGGGGTGAGAACAGATGGCTAGCAGACCTGGCGCTAGAGGCCGTGGCTTCGGTAGGAACTTCAACTACCAGGAGTGGGCCGCTGGTGGGTTCCAGTTCGACGAGCCTGACGCGATACCCCAGGAACAAGAGGAAGCCGAGGACACCCCCCACGATGAGCGGGTTACAGGGCAAGGGCTAGGCGATATGTCTCAGCGTGAGGTGGATGACTCGTCGTCGTATCCGTACGACGACGTGCCGAACCGGTTCGACATCGACGGGTACGGCTCCGGGTTGTTCGGTGGCCCGGGCGCGGACCTCTTCGGCCAGCACGAGATGCCGGAAACGGTGCCAGAACAACTGCCGTACACCACCGGGCCGCAGCCGGTGTACAGCACCGGCGCGCAGTCCGTTGTGCGTCCGGAGGAAACTTCTTCTGCGGACTCGGGTTCACTGGTGCGGCCTTACACACGCACCGGTGGACGCACACGTCCTGATTACGATCTTGCGATCGAGGCGCTGATTTCGACCAGCGAGCGTGGCCTCGAACGGGATGCCGCAGTACTTCCCGAGCACAGGTCGATCTGCGGGCTGTGTGTGGACACGCGGTCGGTGGCCGAGGTCGCGGCACTCCTACGCTTGCCTCTTGGCGTCGTGCGGGTGTTGATCGGCGACATGGCAAGCATGGGTTTGGTTTTGATTCACCAGGGCGGTCTGGTCGTGGGGGACCGGCCTTCCATGGAATTCCTGGAGAGGGTGCTCAGTGGGCTTCGCAGGCTCTAGTCCCCAGGGCGCCGAGGGCGCACGGAAGCCGACGACGTCTGCCAAGATCGTGGTGGCGGGTGGCTTCGGTGTGGGCAAGACGACGTTCGTCGGCTCGGTGTCCGAGATCGTCCCGTTGACCACCGAGGCGGTGATGACCGAGGCCAGCGCGGGGGTGGACGACCTCTCCGCCACGCCCAACAAGGTCACCACGACCGTCGCGATGGACTTCGGTCGCGTGTCGCTCGACAGCGACCTGATCCTGTACCTCTTCGGTACACCGGGTCAGCACCGGTTCTGGTTCATGTGGGACGACCTCGTACGTGGTGCCATCGGCGCCATCGTGCTGGTCGACACCCGCCGCCTGGCCGACGCGTTCGCCTCGATCGACTTCTTCGACGACCGGCAGCTGCCGTACGTCGTCGGCGTCAACTGCTTCGACGGCCTCCTGCACCACAGGCTGGAGGACGTGCGTGAGGCGTTGACGATCGACGAGTCGGTGCCGATCGTGACGTGCGACGCGCGCAACCGGCAGTCGACGAAGCAGACGCTCATCACGCTGGTCGAGCACGCCATGCGCCAGTGGATGTCCGTCCGCGCGGGCTGATCTCCTCCCTCGCGGGGACCAACTCCAGAACGAACGAGGCGAGCGCCACCTTCGGGTGGGGCGCTCGCCTCGTCGTTGCGGTCTGACTCAGTTGGTTCGCTGATCGTCCAAGCAGTGGTCCTTCCGCCGTGACTCGCTGCTATCCGATGGTCAGGCCGACGCCGATGTAGGCGCTGGCACCGACATCACCGGAGCCGAGGTCGATGCTGGCGTCAGCACCGACCCCGGCACTGGCGTTGATGTTCGCCAGGTCCGAGTTCACGCCCGCCTGTACGTCGGCACCGACGCTCACGTCGATGTCGGCGTCGAGGTGGACGCCGGCGTGCGCGTCGAGCACCGCTGCGGCGTGCGGGCCGACGTTGACCCAGATGCCGCCGATGTGGATCGCGTCGGTCTTGTCCTCGACGACCGTTGCGGTGACGACTTCGGTGACGACCGCCGCGGGTTCCACGGTGGGTGCCACCTCGACGACCGGTTCCACGGCTGTCTCGACGACGGTGGCGACAGCGGTGGGCGCGCGGTCATCCGTTGCGCTCACGTCAGCAGCGACATCTGCGTCTGCTGCCACCGCGGCGTCGACGTGCGCGTCCACCACTGCGTCGACGTGCGCGCCGACGATCGCGCCGACGCCCACTCCCACACCGACGTCCGCGTGGGCGCAGAGGCCCAGCGCGACCTGGATGCCACCGTTGGCCATGACGCTGATGCCGGGCCCGGTGTCGAGCGCGACGTGGGCGCCGGCCGCGACGTCGAGCATGTCGACGTTGCCGCTCACCCCCACCGTCGCGTTGACGTGGTTGTCCTGCAGGAGCACGAGGATCGGGTCGGCGGACGCCGTCCCCGATGAGAACGGCAAGGCGAACGCCAAAGCCGTGACGGTGGCGGCGGCTCTGAGCGCCCACCGGGAGCTGACCATTGCGCGGGTCCTCCTTCGTCGACGTGGGCGTCTCTCGGGAACGCCCACGTCAATCGACGCTAGGTCGCGAAATGGTCACGCAAGGGTGGACGTGCGGCACGTCCGGGGGATGACTGCCAGTCAGCTCTCGTCGACCAATGCGGCGGACGTGATGCGATGAAGAGGGAACCTGAGCACCTCTCCGTAGCTGTGGTCGTAGCCCTCGAGCACGCCACCGCCGACCACGTGCGGCTCGATCACGCGCTGTGCCGCCGTGCCGTGGGAGTCGACGAACCCGACGAGCACTCGCTTTCGCGCCCGTGCGGCCTGCTGGAGCAACGACAGGGTGGCCGACGGCCCCGCGCCGAGGTGGCCGGGGACGGCGATCCGTTCACCCCGTGGTGTCGCGGCGGCACGATCACCGGCCCGGACCAGCCGGACGAGTTCACCCAACCGCTCGTCGGCGGGCACTGCGGGTGACGCGATTTTGCGCGCACTGCGTTGCCGTGGCGTCGTCCGGCGCCCGCCCGGCCGCAGGTCGAGCACCTGGCCGTCGGGACCTTCCGCCGCCGGGGCGAACCCGGCCGATCGCAGCCCGTCCAGCACGTCCGCCAGCGGCAACGGGCTGACGAGCACGGTCGGGGCGATCCGGCGCAGCTCCAGCCGGGTGGCCTCCGGGTGTGCGAGCACCTCGCTGATCAGCACCGAGTCGTCGCACCGCAGGAACGAGCCGGCCGCGCCGCCGCGGAGCCTCCCGTGCCGGCGCGCGGCGTCGTCGATCAGGTAGGTCAGCGACTGCGGAACGGGCGTGCGCGAGCGGGTCTTGAAGAGTTCGTGCAGCTCATCGGCGGTGCGGCCGGAGTCGAGCGCACGGCGGACCGTGTTCTCGCTGATCCGGTAGACGGTCGCGCTGCCCGCCGACTCGACGTTCGCGACGATCGCCATCTCGTCCGCGAGGTCCGGGTCGAGCCTGCCAGGTGCGATGACGGTGAGGTCGGCCTGCACCAGCACGTGGTCGAGCGGTTCCGGCAACGCCTCGCCGAGGGTCTTGGCGGCGTGGCCGGGGCCCTCGTCGAGCAGCACGCGGCCCGCGCTGGTGATCCCGCCCAGGGCGAGCACGCCGACCGCGGTGCCCTCCTCGACGGTCCAGCGCACCAGCTCGTCGCGCTGCCGCCCGCCCCGGCGCGGCGCCCGCCAGCCGAGCAGCGCGGCCAGGTCGGCGGGGTTCGCGAGCGCGGTGCCCTTGGGGAACGCGGCGATCGCCTCGAGGATCCACCGGCGGTCGCGGGGTGCCTGGGCGCGGCGGACCTCGTCCGCGAGCGGGGTGAAGAGCTTGTCCTTCTCGTCGCGGCGGCCGATCAGCGCGGGCAGCCTGGGCAGTTCCAGCCAGGCGTGCGCGATCGTCGACCAGCGGACCTCGGTGGTCGCGGCGAGCCACACGTCCGCCTTGGTCGTCGGCACCCACTCCGGTTCGGCGGCCTCGGTGTTCGCGGCGAGGTCGGCGCCGACCACCAGCTCGATCAGCAGGGCGGCCCGGCGTTCGTCGACGTCGAGGTCCTTGGCTGCCTTGCGCAGCTCGCGGACGCCCATGCCGCCCGTCCGCAGCACCGGTGGCGGTTCGGCGGACCAGCTCGCGATGAGCTTTTCCACGTGCCGGACGAGTTCCAGTGCCTCGCCGCCGCCGGTGGCGTCGATGCTCTTCTGCTGGAGCGTCGATGTTTTCGGCTTCGGCTCGGTGACCTGGATCAGGCCGAGAGGGCGTTCGCCGCGCAGCTGGAGAGCGATCTCGCGCGGCAGCTCGACGGTGCCGGGATCGCGCCGCAGCAGCAGGTTGCGCGCGAGCAGTCGTTGGACGGGCGTTTCGGCCTTCTCCAGCGGCACGACCCGTGAGGCGTCCTTGGTGTCGCCGATGGGCGGTCCGGCGGCGAGCTTCTGCAGCACGCGCTGTTCGCCCTCGGTGATGCCGCTCAGGTCGTACGTCTGCCCGGTGGCGCGGCCGAGGTTGCCGGGATGAGTGCCGAACGCCTCCCGCGTGACCGGAGGGACCGACATAGCGTCGTCGTCGCCCCACACGAGCGCCTGGGCCCTGAGCTTGGCGACGGCCTGCTTGAGCGGCCTGGGCTTCACGTCGGGCCCGAGCAGTTCCGCGAGTGTGGCCAACGCCACGGGCTCGGCGTCCGCACCCTGCACGACCAGGCCTTCGAGCACGGCGAGCGTGAACGTGTCGAGGTCCTCGCAGGCGCGCGCGATCGACGCCCTGGTGCCGACCCGTGTCGCGAGCACGGACATATCGGCAGGTGGGGGCGTTGCCAGGTCGGGGCGCGCGCGCAGCAGCGCGACGAGTGCGATGTCGTCCTGGGCGCGCAGCCAGTCGGCGAGAGTGATGCCGGACATTCTCACCACGGTATATGGACCGCTGGAGATCCCGTCGTCGCCCGGATGAGAAAACAGGTCTGTCACACTTGTCGCGTCATCGGCACCACCGAGGAGGAGAACGTGGCGAAAGGACGCCCGGGACGGGTCGACCCGCACTGGCCGGAGGGCCCCGACGGCGGCCACCCCGTCACCGAACTGACCAGTGACGTGCAGGGTGCGCTCTCCCCGTTCGGCACGGTGACGTTCCCGCTGCCGGTGGAGGACCTCGGCTACACGCACCCGGTGACCGAGATCAACAAGTCCTGACGTGTCCTGATCGGACTGTCAGAGCGGTCTTAAGAACGCCGAGTCGCGTGAGTACCGCAAAGGGCCCGGGGATAGGCTCGTTTCCCGCTTGAGCTGTATTTCGTGGGAGGAAGACGATGCCGGTCCCCGGCCCTGGTTACTCGATCACCGTTCGCCTGGAGGCGCCGCCGTCAGCGAGCGCTGCGGGTGACCTCACGTCGGCCGTCGGCCGCGCGGGCGGGGTGATCACGGCGTTCGACGTCGTGGAGTCGCACAACGACCGCGTCGTCATCGACCTCACCTGCAACGCGCTGTCCGCGAACCACGCCAAGGACATCACCGACACGCTGGAGACGTTGCCCGGCATCGTCGTGCGCAAGGTGTCGGACCGCACGTTCCTCGTGCACCTCGGCGGCAAGATCGAGGTCGCGTCCAAGGTGCCGCTGCGCAACCGTGACGACCTCTCCCGCGCGTACACGCCGGGTGTCGCGCGGGTGTGCGAGGCCATCGCCAAGAACCCGGACGACGCCCGCCGGTTGACGATCAAGCGCAACACCGTCGCGGTCGTCACCGACGGCTCGGCCGTGCTGGGCCTGGGCAACCTCGGCCCCGCCGCCGCTCTGCCGGTGATGGAAGGCAAGGCGGCGCTGTTCAAGAAGTTCGCCGGCGTCGACGCCTGGCCGGTCTGCCTGGACACCCAGGACACCGAGGAGATCATCCGCGCGGTCGAGCTCATCGCTCCCGTGTACGGCGGCATCAACCTCGAGGACATCTCCGCGCCGCGCTGCTTCGAGATCGAGGCCCGCCTGCGCGAGAAGCTCGACATCCCGGTCTTCCACGACGACCAGCACGGCACGGCCATCGTCGTCGTGGCCGCTTTGCGGAACGCGTTGAGGGTCGTCAAGAAGGACATCAAGAACTGCCGCATCACGGTCTGCGGCGTCGGCGCCGCCGGTTCCGCGATCATCCGCCTGCTGCAGGCCCAGGAGCCAGGCGACATCATCGCCGTGGACGTCGACGGCATCGTGCACCGCGACCGCCCCGGCCTGGACTCGAACCTGAAGTCCATCGCCGCCACGACCAACAAGGACAACCAGTCCGGCCGCCTGCACGACGCGCTGGTCGGCTCAGACGTGTTCATCGGCGTCTCGGCCCCGAACCTCTTCGGTGCGGACCAGGTCGCCACGATGGCCAAGGACGCCATCGTGTTCGCGCTGGCCAACCCGGACCCGGAGATCGACCCGATGGAGGCCCAGCAGCACGCCGCCGTCGTGGCGACCGGCCGCTCGGACTTCCCGAACCAGATCAACAACGTGCTGGCGTTCCCCGGTGTCTTCCGCGGTCTGCTGGACGCGCACGCCCGCACCATCACCGACGCGATGCTGCTGGCCGCCGCGCAGGCCATCGCCGACGTGGTGGACGGCGACAGGTTGAACGCGTCGTTCATCGTCCCGTCGGTCTTCGACAACACCGTTGCTCCGGCCGTGGCCGAAGCGGTCCGCAAGGCAGCGACTTCCTAGGGGCTTTACGCACAGGCTGTAAGTCGGGGCCAGGCATACGATCGCGGTATGACCAAGCAGTTCACCCACCTGGACTCCCAAGGCGCGGCCCGGATGGTCGACGTCTCCGGCAAGGAGCAGACCACCCGGACCGCCGTGGCCACCGGGATCCTGCACACGACCGCCGAGGTGGTTGCGTTGCTGGGCGCCGACGGCCTGCCCAAGGGCGACGCCCTGGCCACCGCTCGCATCGCGGGCATCATGGCGGCCAAGCGCACCTGGGAGCTCGTGCCGCTGTGCCACCCCATCGCCCTGTCGTCGGTGGCGGTGGACCTGGCCCTGGCCTCGGACTCAGTCCTGATCTCGGCCACGGTCCGCACCACCGACCGCACCGGCGTCGAGATGGAAGCCCTCACCGCCGTCTCGGTGGCCGGCCTGACCCTGCACGACATGGTGAAGTCCGTCGACCCGGCGGCGTCGCTGGACGCGGTGCGGGTGGAGCGCAAGGAAGGCGGCAAGTCCGGCCTGTGGGAACGTCCGTGAAAGCAGTGGTGATCACGGCCTCCAACCGTGCCGCCGCTGGTGTTTATGAGGACCGCAGCGGCCCGATCATCGTTTCCTGGCTTGAATCGCGGGGTTTCTCGGTTCCGTCGCCGGTCGTCGTGCCGGACGGCGAACCGGTCCAGCTCGCGTTGACCTCCGCGGTGTCCTCGGGCGCCGACCTGGTGATCACCACAGGCGGCACCGGCATCAACCCGACCGACCGCACGCCAGAGGCTACCCGCGCGGTGCTGGACTACGAGGTGCCCGGCCTGGCCGACGTGATCCGCATGTCCGGCTGGCCGCGCGTACCGGGCTCCGTCCTGTCGCGCGGCGTGGCCGGCGTGGCGGGACGGACGCTGATCGTGAACCTGCCGGGGTCCACCGGCGGCGTGCGCGACGGGCTGGACGTGCTCGGCAACGTCGTAGAGCATGCGCTGGACCAACTGCGTGGAGGTGACCACAAATGAGCGTGGTGCTGCGAGCCGTCGTGACCGAGGAACCGCTGTCGGTCGAGGAGCACGCCGCTCTCGTGGGTTCCGACCGGGCAGGCGCGGTCGTGACGTTCTCCGGCGTGGTGCGCGACCACGACGGCGGCCGATCGGTGCTGGAGCTGGAATACCACTCGCACCCGTCCGCCGGCGACGTCGTGGCCGAGGTCGTCTCGGCGTTGGCCTCGAAGTACTCCGGGGTGCACGGGATCGCGGTGTCGCACCGGGTCGGGCCGCTGAAGATCGGCGACGTCGCACTGGCCTGCGCCGTGGCCGCCGAGCACCGCGGGGAGGCGTTCTCGTTGTGCGCGGACCTGGTGGACGAGGTCAAGGCCCGGTTGCCGGTGTGGAAGCGGCAGGTGTTCTCGGACGGCGCGGACGAGTGGGTCAACTGCCCCTGAGCGGGGCGAGGCCGGCCTTCGGGACGTGCGGGTCGGGTTGCGGGCCGCCTTGGCTCGATGGCCCGCTTCGCACCACCACGCGGCGTGCCCGGCACGGCTCACTTCGAGCCGCCACCACCGCCCAGGCCTGGGAACGCAGGCAGGGATCTCACCGTCGGGGGGTAACGGTGAGATCCCTGGCTCCTGCATCAGCCCACGTCAAAGCGGGGCCAACGGTCAATCGGCCAAAGCTCCCGCTCAGATGAGGATCTTGTGGCCCGGGAAGATCAGGTCCGGGTTCGTGAGGAATTCCTTGTTCTTCTCCACGATGGCCTGGTAACCGCCGGCGACCTTGTTCGCGTCGGCGATCTTCGACAGGGTGTCGCCCGCCTTGATCTCGTAGTTGCCGTTCGGGTTCGACTTCGAGCCCGCGACGGCGACCGGCGCCTGCTGCACCGGAGCGGCCTGGCGCTGCTGCGGCTGCGGCTTGCGCTGCTGCTGCGGGGCAGGAGCGGCCTTGCGGACCTGGCCCGCACCCATCTTCGCGGTGCACGCCGGCCACGCCTGGGGGCCCTGTCCGGCCAGCACGCGCTCGGCGACAGCGATCTGCTGCTCGCGGGAGGCGTTGGCCGGGTTGCCCTGTCCGCCGTAGGCGTTCCAGGTCTGCTGCGTGAACTGCAGGCCGCCGTAGTAGCCGTTACCGGTGTTGGCGGCCCAGTTACCACTGGCCTCGCACTGCGCGAGGGTGTCCCAGTCCAAACCAGGGGCGGCGTTGGCGGTGCCAACGGCCATGCCCAGAGGGGCGCCGGCGATGATGCCGACAGCCGCGACCTTGGCGATAGTGCGAGCGGCGGAACTCTGCTTGCCCTGCTTGCCTCGGTTAAAAAGCATGTGCCTCTCGGTCCACCGCACCTGCTGCCAGGAACTCGGGTTCGGGGCCCGGTACGTCCCTGCGTCCCAGTCCGGCGGTTTCTCTCGCTCGGGGTTGTTCCGGAGAACCCTCGGACTGGGCTCGGTGCTGGTCCTCCGGTCGTGCTCGTGACTGGTCGGGGCCAGCCGAGGAGCGACCGTACGTAACCGACGGAGGTCTCACCAAACGTTTCAAGCTGTGACGCGCGTCACAGTAACGGTTCGGATTGTTGTGTGGACTCTACAAACACACAGCTCAAAGGCGTCGTTATCGGTCCGTTTCCATTCTGAGATCGACCGAGATCTATTACGGAAAGTGAGGCGTGGCTCACGCGCTTTGGGCCATCGGAGACACGCTCCTCACGGTCGAGCGACGGTCGGCGCGAGCGGAGGCGACAGCGCGCCTGAACGCCGTCCGCGATCGACTGGGCAAGATCCAGTGGCCAAGATCTGAAGGCATGAGAATCGACGCGCTCCGGCAGGCGCTGGCCGCCAGACCGGGCCGGCCCGTGTCGTTCGACGAGCTGATCGACGCGATCTGGGGCGCCGAGCGTCCGGCGAACCCGAAGCAGGCGCTGCGCAACCTCGTGCAACGGCTGCGCGCCACCGAGCAGGTCGTCACCGAGCCCGGCGGCTACCGGCTGGTGCCGCGCAAGCCGGGGCCGCACCAGCTGCCGGCCGACCTGCCGGACTTCGTCGGCCGCGAGGAGGAACTCACCGCGCTGGCCGATTCGGACGCTTCCGTGCTCGCGATCACGGGTCCACCCGGTGTCGGCAAGACCGCGCTCGCGATCAGGCTCGCGCACCGGATCCGCGACCGGTTCCCGGACGGCCAGCTGCACCTCGACCTGCGCGGGTTCGCCACGGGCCCGGCGGTCACCGTCGACCAGGCGCTCGGCCGGTTCCTGCGTGCGCTCGGCGTGTCACCCGCGAACGTTCCGCTCGACCGCGACGAGCAGATCGCGCTCTACCGGTCGAAGCTGCGTGGCCGGCGCGTGCTGATCGTGCTCGACAACGCCACCGAGCTGAGCCCGCTCGTGCCGGACGTCAAGGGCTGCACGGCCATCGTGACCAGCAGGAACGAGTTGGCCGGCCAGATCAGGCTGGACGTGCTGGCCGACGCCGAGGCCCGTGCGCTGCTCGACCGGTTGAAGATCGGCGGCGCGCCGCAGGACCGCGCCGAGCTGATCAGGTTGTGCGCACACCTGCCGCTCGCGTTGCGCATCGCGGCCACGCACGTCGCCGACCGGCATCTGCCCGACTACCTGGCCGAGCTGCGCGGCGGCGACCGGCTGGACGCGCTGGAGATCGAGGGCGACGCAGCGGTGCGGGCGGCGTTCGCGTTGTCCTACAAGGCTTTGCCGGACGACGCGCAACGGCTGTTCCGACTGCTCAGCGTGCATCCCGGCGCCGACTTCGACCTGCCGGACACGGCCGCGCTCAGTGGTCTGTCCACAGAGGACGCAGCTCGGCGGCTCGACGTGCTGGTGCGTGCCGGGCTCGTGCAGCAGGCGGGAGAACAGTTCGCGCTGCACGACCTGATCCGGCTCTTCGCCTCGGAGCAGGTGGGTGAGGAAGGCCCGCCGGCGTTGCGGAGGCTGTTGTCCTTCTACACGGCCACCACGTCCCACGCCGCGGAACTCGCCTTCACCGCCACCAGACGCCTGGATCCGCTGCGGCTCGACGTCGAAGGGCGCGTGTTCACGACCGCGGACGAGGCACGAGGGTGGTTCGACGCCAAACGCGCGGCGCTCGTGACGGCCGTGCAGGTCGCGCCGCATCCGTTCGCGAGCCACATCGCCGACTCGCTGCGCGGCTACCTCGTCTACGGCGGCTATCGAACGGACTCGATGGCGGTGCTGACCGCGGGCCTCCTTTCGGCACGTGCGGCGGGCGACGCCGTGTGCGAGACGGCGATGCTCAACGGCTTCGGTCAGCTCCACTGGCTGCTGGGCGCGTACGACGAGGCGCTGAAGGCGTACGGCGCGGCGGCTCGGCTGGCCACCTCGGATCTGATGAAGGGCACGCTCTTCAACAACATGGGCCTGGTGCGGAGGGACCTCGGCGACCTCACCGGCGCGCTGGCGGACATGCGGGAGGCACGGCGACTGTCGTCCGACGAGCCGGCCCTGCTCGTGACGTTGCTGATCAACCTCGCCACGGTCCACGGCGCCCGCGCGGAGCTGCGCAAGGCGATCGAGCACCTCGACGAGGCCAAGCGGCTTTCGGAGGAGCACGGGTTCACGGTCAAGATCGCCATCGCGGACGAGAACATCGGTGTCGCCCATCGCGAACTCGGCGAGTACGACCAGGCCCGCCGCTGGCTCGAGGCCGCGCTGGAGGGGTACGGGAAGCTCGAGGCGTACAAGAACGACCCGAACGTGCTGGCCAACCTGGCAGGGGTGGCCGCGGAGACCGGTGACCACGAGCAGGCGCGAGTGCTGGCGCGCCGAAGCCTGGAAGCCGCACGGGAGATCAACGACGTCCGGGTCGAGGTCGAGGCGCTGGTCGTCCTGGAAGACCTAGACGCGGCCGTCGAGCTGGCGAACCGGATCGACTACCCGGTGGGACGGCACAAGGCGCAGCTGAAGCTCGCGAGGCGCGATCCGGCGCTCGCCCGGGAGCTGCTGCGGGACGTGCGGGACAGCGGTGACCTGCTGCTGGAGGCTCAGGCGTTGCTCGTGGTGGCCGAGGCGACCGGCGACCAGGACCTGGCAGCGGAGGCCCTGGAGCTGGCTCGATCGCGCGAGCAGGGCGCGGTGGTGGCGCGGGCGGAGGCGTTCCTGAGCGCTCAGCCGCCCGCGAACGGAGGCAGCACGTCCAGCTGAGCACCGGCGGGCACGCGCGTCGAGGTGTCCCGCACGGCGACGCCGTCCAGCAGGAAGCTCGACGCGGCGAGGACCTTGCCGAGCTGGGCGCCGTGCCGTTCGCGGATGGTGCTGACCACGAGTGCCACGGTGGGTTCGGAGGCGTCGAGCAGCAGGTCCTCGTCGGTCACCCCGGCCGCGGCCCGCGCACCCGCGAAGTAGCGGATCTTCACGGCGGTCCCAGGAGATGTCCCAGGGGATTTCACTGTCATCCTCCGATGGCGCTCATGGGACGGTCGGGCTGGTGGAAGCCCGCGTCGTTGATGCCGTGACCGGCCGCCTTGGCCCACATCGTGGCGCGCCAGGCGTCGGCGATCGCGGCGTCGGGGGAGCCGTCGCGCAACAGCGCGCGCAGGTCGGTCTCGGTCTGGCTGAACAGGCAGTTGCGGATCTGGCCGTCGGAGGTGAGCCGGGTGCGGTCGCAGGCCGCGCAGAACGGCCTGGTCACCGAGGCGATCACGCCGACGACAGCGGGGCCGCCGTCGACCAGCCAGCGTTCGGCGGGGGCACCACCGCGGGGCGCGGATTCCGGGGTGAGCGTGTACGCGGTCGAGAGCATCGCGAGGATCTCGTCGGCCGTGACCATGTTCGTGCGCGTCCAGCCGTGCTGCGGGTCCAGCGGCATCTGCTCGATGAACCGCAGCTGGTAGCCGTTCTCGACGCAGAACCGCAGCAGCGGGACGGCCTCGTCCTCGTTCATGCCGCGCAGCAGCACCGAGTTGACCTTCACCGGCTCCAGCCCGGCCTCGCGGGCGGCGTCGAGGCCGTCCAGCACGTCGGTGATGCGGTCGCGCCTGGTCAGCGTCGCGAACCGGTCGGGATCGAGGGTGTCGAGCGAGACGTTGATCCGGTTCAGGCCGGCGTCCTTGAGCGACTGGGCCCTGCGCTTGAGACCGATGCCGTTCGAGGTCATCGACATGCGCGGACGCGGCTCCAACTCGGCCGTCGCGGCGATGACCTGCTCCAGGCCGCGCCGCAGCAACGGCTCGCCGCCGGTGAAGCGGATGTCCGTGACGCCCAGGTCGACCACGGCGATCCGCATGAGCCGGATCAGCTCGGCGTCGGTGAGCAGCTCGTCCTTCTGCAGCCAGTCGAGGCCCTCGGCCGGCATGCAGTAGGTGCAGCGCAGGTTGCAGCGGTCGGTCAGCGAGACCCGCAGGTCCTTCGCGACCCGGCCGAACTTGTCGAGGAGCAGCGGCGTGTCTGGCCGTGCGGACACGTCAGAGGTGCCGCGCACGATGGGTAGTCCCAGATCAACAGCTGTCACCTCTCCCAGAGTAATGAACATCCCCTTGTGGATGACGCTACAAATAGGGTTTCTCACGTTCCGCCCGTTTGGAGCACCCTCACAAGGAATTGTCTTAGCGGCTAAGATGTTCAACATGGAACCTGAAGTGCTGGATAGGTTCACCTGGTACATGAGGGAGCAGAGCGCGCTCACCGTCATGTTCCACACGAAGGTCGCCGCCAAGATGGGCCTGTCCGCGACCGACGAGAAGTGCATCGACCTGGCCATGAGGGCCGAGGGACCGCTGACGGCCGGCCGCCTCGCCGAGCTCTCCGGTCTCTCCACCGGTGCGGTCACGGGCGTGATCGACCGTCTCGAACACGCCGGTTTCGTCCGTCGTGTCCGGGATCCGCACGACCGCCGCAAGGTCCTCGTCGAGGTCACCATCGGCGACGTGGAGAAGTTCGGGCACCTCTTCGAGGAGGCGCGGCAGAGCCTCATCGAGGTGCTCGGCCACTTCGGCGAGGATGAACTCCAGGTTATCGAGCGTTATCTCCAGCTCCAGATCGCGACGTTCCGCGCCCGCGTGATCGATACTTAGACCCATGTGGCACTACTTGATGGACATGGACGGCGTCCTCGTGCACGAGGAGCACCTCATCCCGGGAGCGGACGAGCTGGTCGCGGAGCTCCGTGCATCCGAGACCCCGTTCCTCGTGCTCACGAACAACTCCATCTACACGCCACGGGACCTCCGCGCGCGTCTGCAGCGCACCGGCCTGGACATCCCGGAGACGTCCATCTGGACGTCCGCGCTGGCCACGGCCAAGTTCCTCGACTCGCAGCGCCCGAACGGCTCGGCGTTCGTCATCGGCGAGGCCGGCCTCACCACCGCGCTGCACGAGATCGGCTACGTGCTGACCGACCGCGACCCGGACTACGTGGTGCTCGGCGAGACCCGCACGTACAGCTTCACCGCGATCACCAAGGCCATCCGCCTGGTCGAGGAGGGCGCGAAGTTCATCGCGACCAACCCCGACGCGACCGGCCCGTCGCGCGAGGGCTCGCTGCCCGCGACCGGCGCCGTGGCGGCGCTGATCGAGCGCGCCACCGGCCGTGAGCCGTATTACGTCGGCAAGCCGAACCCGTTGATGATGCGTTCGGCTCTGCGGGCGCTCGGCTCGCACTCCGAGAACGCGCTGATGATCGGCGACCGCATGGACACCGACGTGCGGTCGGGCCTGGAAGCGGGCCTGTCGACCATCCTCGTGCTGTCCGGCGTCTTCACCGCGGAGAGCGCCGAGATGTACCCGTACCGGCCGACGCGCGTGCTGAAGTCGATCGCGGAGCTCGTCGGTCACTCTCAGGACCCGTTCGGCGACTGGGCGGCCGCCTAGCTCCTTGGCCGCGGCGAGCACGTGGGCGCGCAAAGCAGCGCGTCCGCGTGGTCCTTGGCGTTCGGGTTCAGCCGGTAGGTGAACTCCGGACGACCGTGTCGGCTCTCATCGGTGAGGCCTCGCAGCAGATAGCCCGCTTCGCAGAGTTCGACCAGCGGTGCCCGTACGCTCGTGCGTTCGCTCCATACCCTGTCGAGCAAGGATTTGAGGGTGAAGGTCTGCTCCGGGTACTCGTACATCGCCCTCAGCACCTGCTGATAGGCCCGCCGGGGAGGCAACGGAGACAATGTGCGTGACTCCTCATCCTCCTGCAGCAGGAACGCACGGATCGTCTCTTGGGTGCCTGGTGCGATGCGGCACCGGGCGACATCCCCGGTTTCGTCCTGGGACAAGAGCTGCACAGCGCCGATGCGATCGAGCGTTTTGAGGGCGCCCCGGACGGATGCGTCGGTTCGATGTGGCCCACCTTTCGCGACCTCAGTGGCGGTCAGTTGCGCAGGGAAGCTGTTGAGAAGCCTGCTGAGAATGTGGCGTTTGAGCGCCAACCCTTGCAGTGAAAGCGCGTTCAGGGCGAAGCGAAGCTCGTCGTTCATCCAAGCCGCCCTTCCACGAGTTCTGCGATGAAGTCGGTCGACTCCTCCGCCCCCGACGTTGCACGCTTCAACGCCTCGAATCCCTGCAGCAGCAGTTGGCACGCGACCGGATCTTCGATGTACGAGTTGGAGCATGGTCGCTCCACGAACACGACATCGTCGTGCTGCGGGTGCCGGAAGGACAGAACAGCAAAAGACTCGGTCGCCTGCGGCATTTCGTCGGTGTGACAGCGCAGTACTCTGACACTGATCCGCCCACTTTCGGCCAGCCGCACGATGTTCATGAGGTGGACGCTCTCTGACCGCTTGCCCGCCGCTTGTCTCACGGCGTCCTCGGAGACGAGGATTTCGCTTTGGAGCGGTTCGTCCGCGGACGCGAGACGGGCTGTGTACTCGGGGCTGCGGTGCAAGGGCGGGAGCCCATCTCCGCCGAACTCGCGGAGGATGCTCACCTCGGGGTGAACGTCTCTGACGTCTTCCGCGGCGTTGATGACGAAATCGCCTGCTGCCTGCCGAGCGATCGGCTTCCACGTGGCACTGTTGACGCGGTAGATGAGCGCCAGCGCGATGACTTCGGTTGGGTCAGTCGGATGGAGAGCGTTCTCCATGAGGCTCAGCTTCGCGCCCGAAAAGCCGATCAGGGCGCCTGCGGCGGTCAGGCTCAGACTTCTTTGTTTCCGCCATGTTCTGACAGTTCGACCGACAGATCGCTCGGTCATGGAAGGCCGATAGTCGCGCTTCGTCACCGTTCCAACTTTCCGTAGTCGCTCTGACACATGACGCTACGATCGTGCGAGGCTGCGCAGAACTGACCGACGGTGCGAGTGCGGATTTCTCGACAAGGCGACTGATACGGGAGACCTGATGAGTCGAGCGGCGGCAACATCGACCAGCGGTCAGGGTTCGCGCTCGACTGGTGTCGTGTCGGGCTTCGTGCTCAAGCTGGCGAGGCAAGCGGCCGGACTGACTCAGGAAAGGCTTGCGGAGGCTCTTCCTGTTGACGTGACGACGGTGCAGGGATGGGAGTCGGGGCGCCGTCCGCTCGCCGCGATGAACGCGGGTGATTTCCTCCGCCTGACCTCACGACTGACCAGGCTGGGTGCTCCGGCATCCACGCGCCGGCACCTCACCGAGGCAATAGAAGCCGATCAGGTGTTGTCGACTGCCATCACCGCGGGAAGCACGATTGTCGACGCCGACTGCCACCCGCTGTCCGCCAGCGTGCATCGACGCACGACCACAAACCTGATCACCTGGCCGATCACCGGCACACTTCCTCACCAGTTGCGGGAGTTCACGCCGAAGGTGCCGCGCAGAGGGCCGGTCGCCCTCCATCCGACCTTGTCCGTTGAGCAGCGCTCGCAGTTCTTCGACCACCTGATCGCGATCGCGGAGCAAGGCACCTCCTCCGAGGAGGCGTTGTTGCGTCGGCAGGCGGTCTACCTGCTCGGGTTCGACGGGCGACCTCAGGTCGTGAACTGGTTGCGCGACGAGTGGCGCCGCGCGGGACGCCGCATCGTCCGGGACGGAGACGTCACGGGTCTGCTCGAAGCGCGATCTGCGTCTGTCGCGCTTGCTTCAGCGGGGGAGCCCACGCAGATCCACGACTTCGTTGAGCGGACGGCCGACTCGCACGCCGAAGTGGCGAACCTGAACTACTGGGCCTACTGGATCGGTGACCTGAGCGACGAGCAGACGAACGACGCGTTCATGTTGATCGACGACACGCGTTCGTGGACAGGTGCTCGGCTGCTGACCCACCTGATGGACCGGCTTGCTCCAGAGTCAGCGCACCTGCCGCTGAACCTTCACACGCTGCATGCTCTGGTCGCGTCTCGTCCGATGCTCCTGACCAGCCGGGCTGGTGTCCGCAAGCGGCTTGACGACGTTCTCGACCGTCTGGCGTCGAGTGGCAACCTGACCAATGCAGGCCGTGATCAAGTCGCAGGCCTGCGGTACGCACTGCGCATCGCTGACCGCTGAGAGAGGACCGAACAGACGTGTCAGACCAGGCAGCTGCCGCGCTCGCCGCCTTCGGCTACGAGCTGGGAATTCTCAAGCGCATCCGGCGGTCTGGCTGGTGGCACGCGGGCGTGCGCGACCCGGAGTCCGTCGCCGAGCACAGCATGCGAGTGGCGCAGCTTGCAGCCCTGCTCGCCGCGGAGGAGGGCGCGGACCCGGCACGGGCTTCGTTCATCGCCCTGTGGCACGACACCCAGGAGACGCGGACGGGTGATCTGCCGCACACGATCAGCGGGTACATGACCAAACCTGATCCGCGTCGGATCACCGCCGACCAGACGGCGAGCCTGCCCGAGGCTTCACGCGATGCGGTCCGGGCCGCTGTCGACGAGTACGAGGACCAGCAGTCCGTCGAGGCGTTGTGCGCGAAGGACGCGGACAAACTGGAGATGCTTCTGCAGGCGGTCGAGTACCGGGACGTGGGCGTGCAGAGGGTCGACGGGTGGATCGATTCGGCACTCAAGAGTGTCAAGACCGAGACGGCGCGCAAGATCGCCGAGGCCGCTCTGGCGATCTCCCCGCTCGCCTGGCGCGAGCGCTGATCTGGGCTGACCACTGACGCGCGAGCATCCATCGCTTATCGTCGCGGACGTGGACACGGATCGACGCCCGATGTACGTCGTTGGTGACGTGCACGGGCACCTCGCAGAACTGACCAGAGCCCTGCACGTCGCCGAACTGTGCGACGAGGAAGGGCACTGGACGGGCGGCGAGGCCGAGCTGTGGTTCCTCGGCGACTTCGTGGACCGCGGCCCGGACGGCGTGGGCGTGATCGATCTGGTCATGCGCCTCGGCGAGGAGGCGGCCGAGGCGGGCGGATCGGTCAGCTCGCTGATCGGCAACCACGAGGTGCTGCTGCTCGGCATGCACCGGTTCGGCGACGACCAGGTGCCGGACAGCATGGGCCCGCGGTCGTTCGCGCGCAGCTGGCTGCTCAACGGCGGGCTGCGCAGCGACCAGGACCGGCTGACCGACGAGCACGTCGAGTGGCTGACGACGCGACCGGTGCTGAAGCTGCGCGACGACCACCTGCTGATGCACTCCGACACCGTGGCCTACCTCGAATGGGGGTCCTCGATCGAGGAGGTCAACGAGGCGGTTCGCCAGGTGCTCAAGAGCGACGACCTGGTCGACTGGTGGGAGTGCTGGCGCAAGATGACGACCCGGTACGCGTTCCGGGGTCCGCAGGGTCCCGAGATCGCGGACGAGCTGCTGGCCACGTTGGGCGGCAACACGATCGTGCACGGCCACAGCGTGATCGCCGACCAGCTCGGCGTGACGCCGGAGGAGATCGACGGGCCGCTCGTGTACGCCGACGACAAGGTGCTGGCGATCGACGCGGGCCTCTACAGCGGCGGTCCGTGCCTGGTCGTCCCCTTGCCATACGCCGAAGCCTGACTACGGTCGGGTGGATGACCGCCAGCTACTCCTCGGGCACGTCCGCCGCCCCGCTGCTGGGCGACACGATCCACGCGAACTTCGCCGCGACCGTCGCGCGCTTCGGTGACCGCGAGGCACTTGTCGACAAGGCCACAGATCGACGGTGGACCTACGCCGAACTGGCCGCCGAAGTGGACCGCGCCGCCGCCGGGCTGGTGACGCTGGGAGTCCGCAAGGGCGACCGCGTCGGGATCTGGGCGCCGAACTGCGCCGAGTGGGTGTTCGTGCAGTACGCGACGGCCCGGATCGGCGCGATCCTGGTCAACGTCAACCCTGCGTACCGGGTGCACGAGCTGGAGTACGTGCTGAACCAGGCCGGCATCCACACGCTGGTGTCCGCGCGCACGTTCAAGACCTCGGACTACGCGGCCATGATCGAACAGGTGCGGCCGCGCTGTCCCGAGCTCCAGCACGTCGTGTTCACCGACGATCCACAGTGGACCGGAACGGAGATCCCGGACGTCGAGCTGGACCGCGACGACCCGATCAACATCCAGTACACCTCCGGCACCACGGGATTCCCCAAGGGCGCAACGCTTTCGCACCACAACATCCTCAACAACGGCTACTTCGTCGGCGAGCTGATCGACTACACCGAGCACGACCGCATCTGCGTGGTGCCGCCGTTCTACCACTGCTTCGGCATGGTCATGGGCAACCTCGCCGCCACCAGCCACGGCGCGTGCGTCGTGATCCCCGCCCCGGCCTTCGACCCCGCCAAAACCCTTGCGGCGGTTCAGGAAGAGCGCTGCACCTCGCTGTACGGCGTGCCGACGATGTTCATCGCCATGCTCGACCTGATCGACGGCTACGACCTGTCGTCGTTGCGCACCGGCATCATGGCTGGCTCGCCGTGCCCGGTAGAGGTGATGAAACAGGTCGTCGACCGCATGGGCATGCGCGAGGTCTCGATCTGCTACGGCATGACCGAAACCTCCCCGGTGTCAACACAAACGCGGATCGACGACTCGCTCGACCGCCGAGTGGGGACAGTCGGCCGCGTCGGCCCCCACCTCGAAGTCAAGGTGGTCGACCCGGACACCGGCCTCACCGTGCCGCGCGGAGTGCCGGGGGAGCTGTGCACCCGCGGCTACTCCGTCATGCTCGGCTACTGGAACGAACCCGGGAAGACGGCCGAGGCGGTCGACCAGGCGGGCTGGATGCACACCGGCGACCTCGCGGTGATGGACGACGACGACTACGTGAACATCACCGGCCGCATCAAGGACATGGTCATCCGCGGCGGCGAGAACATCTACCCGCGGGAGATCGAGGAGTTCCTCTACACCCACCCGGACGTGCTCGACGCCCAGGTGATCGGCGTGCCCGACGCCAAGTACGGCGAGGAGCTCATGGCCTGGGTCCGCCTGCGCGAGGGCGCCGCACCGCTGACCGCCGAGGCCGTCCGGGAGTTCTGCACCGGGAAGCTGGCCCACTACAAGGTGCCGCGATACGTGCACGTCGTGGAGGAGTTCCCGATGACGGTCACGGGCAAGGTCCGCAAGGTGGAGATGCGGGCCAAGGCCGTGGAGCTGCTGAGCCTCGACGACAACACCCGCCACGCCTAGCGAGGGTCGCCGCACGATCACGCACGAGTGGGGCGGCGGAGGCAGGCCCTCGTCTCGACGTCTCGACACCGTGGTCGGCGTGGCCCGCGCAGGCGTCAGGTTCTCGCGGACAAACGTGCGCGCGGACGTGTCCGAGGACGTGGTCGAAGGCGCCACGACGGGTTCGATCACTCGGCCGCGAGCACGGCGAGAAGCGGAGTGTTCACGGAGCGAAATCGTTCCGCCGATCAACTATCTCCGCAGGTCACGAACGGGTGAAAGGGCACTTGTGCATCCGGTGTGACGCGCGCAACATCGGTGGATTCCGTCGAAGGAGGCGCCCCATGCTCACCGCCACCAAGACCACCACGATGCTGCCCGTCGAAGACCCGGAGCGGGCCGGGCGCTTCTACACCGACGCGCTCGGGCTCAAGCCCGTCGCCACGGCGCCGGACGGCACGCGGATCTTCGCGCTCGGTCAGGGCGACGCGCTGGGACTGATGCCTGCGGAGAAGGGCGCGCAGACCGGGCACACCGTCATCAGCTTCGAGGTGCCGGACCTGGAGTCCGAGATCCGCGAGCTCGAGGACAAGGGCGTGCACTTCGAGGACTACGACCTGCCCGACTTCAAGACGGTCAACCACATCGCGGTCATGGGCAACGAGCGCGCGGCGTGGTTCACCGACACCGAGGGCAACATCCTGTGCCTGCACGAGCTGCTGGGCGACGAAGCCTGACAGCCGTGCCACTGAGTGATCTCCCGCTTCCCGCCCCCGACGGGAAGCGGGAGATCCTCACGGGACGTCGACGATCTCCTTGCCCAGCGGCACCAGCGAGACCTTCACCAGCTTGAAGTTGGCGACGCCGAGCGGGATGCCGATGATCGTGATGCACAGCGCGATGCCGGTGACGATGTGGCCGATGGCGAGCCAGAGGCCGGCGACGATGATCCAGATGACGTTGCCCAGCAACGACCCGGTGCCCGCGCCAGGCTTCTCCACGACCTCCCGGCCGAACGGCCAGAGCGCGTAGTTCGCGATCCGGAACGACGCGATGCCCCACGGGATCGTGATGATCAGGATGCAGCAGATGAGGCCGGCGACCGCGTAGCCGACGGCCATCCAGAACCCGGCGAGCACCAGCCAGATCACGTTGAGGATGAGGCGCATGCTTCCAGCCTAAGCTCACCTCATGAAGTGGGGTGTGATCGCAACGGGCGGAATCGCGCAAGCTGTTACCGCCGACATGCTGAAAGTCGAGGGCGTCACGGTTCTCGCGGTGTCCTCGCGCGATGTCACGAAGGCGCAAGCGTTTGCCGAGCGGTTCGGCATCGAACGCGCGTACGGCGACTACCGCGATCTGCTCGCGGATCCGGACGTCGACGTCGTCTACGTGGCCACGCCGCACGGCCAGCACCACGAGGTCACGCTCGCCGCGCTCGACGCCGGCAAGCACGTGTTGTGCGAGAAGGCCTTCGCTCTCACGGTCGCCGACGCCGAGGAGATGGTCGAACGGGCGAGGTCGAAGAACCTCTTCCTGATGGAAGCCATGTGGACGCGGTTCAACCCGTTGATCCGCAAGGTGCACGAGGCCGTCCGGAACGACGAGATCGGCGAGGTCCGGATGGTCCGCGCGGACTTCGGTTTCGCGCACGCCTTCAACCCCGACGACCGGCTCTGGGCGAAGGAGGCGGGCGGTGGCGCGATGCTCGACCTCGGCGTCTACCCGGTCGCGTTCACGCATCAACTTCTAGGCGTACCAACGCACATCCGCGCGCACGGCAGCAAAGTGCCGACCGGAGTGGACGCTGAGGCCGGCATCCTCCTGGCCTACGACAACGGTGCGCACGCCCTGCTCGGCTGCTCGCTCGTCGCCGGGATCGGGTGTGCCGCCACGATCGTCGGCACCAAGGGGCGCATCGACATCGCCGACCCGATGTTCAACGCCACCAGGGCGACCATCAACGGCGTCGAGCACACCATCGAGGACGAGGGCTACACGCACCAGATCCGCGCGGTCGAGGAGTCCGTCGCCGGCGGCCTGACGGAGCACCCGTCGATCACCTGGGCGAACACCCTGGAGGTCATGCGCACGCTGGAGGAGGCCCTGCGCCAGCTCGGCGTCTCCTACGCGGAGACTGTCAAGTAGATCAGCGCGACGTTCAGCACGACCACCGCGAACGCCACCACGCACGCGGCCGCGGTGACCGAGCGCCGGTTCGTGAAGGATCCCATCACGGATCGGCGCGCGGTCAGCCACACCAACGGGATCAGCGCGAACGGGATCCCGAACGACAGCACGACCTGCGACAGCACCAGCGCGAACGTCGGATCGACGCCGAACGCCAGGATCGCCAGCGCGGGCACGAGCGTCACCAATCGGCGTGTCAGCAACGGAATCCGCACTCGCAGCAGACCGTCCATCACCACCGCGCCGGCATAGCAGCCGACGGCCGTGGACGCGAAACCCGAAGCCAGCAAACCCAGAGCGAACAGCAGCGCGATCCCGCCGCCCAGCTGGGCCGAGACGGCCGCGTGCGCTCCTTCGAGCGTGTCCACGCCTTCCTCGCCCTGCAACGCCGAAGCAGCGAGCAGCAGCATCGCCATGTTGACCGCACCGGCGAGCAGCATCGCGACGACGACGTCGATCTTCGTCGCGCCGAGCACCGACGGGTTCTTGCCGTGCCGGTCGCGCGCCAGCGCCGAGTGCAGGTAGACCGCGTGCGGCATGACCGTGGCGCCGAGCATGCCCGCCGCGAGCAGCACGCTGTCCGCGCCGTCGAACCGCGGCACCAAGCCGGAAACAGCCCCGGAAACCGACGGTGGTGCCACGAAAAGTCCCGCCATGAACCCGACCGCGATGACGATCAGCATCGTCGTGATCACGCGCTCGAACGGCTTCTGCCCGCGTTTGTCCTGCACCAGCAGCAAAATCGTCGACACGACACCGGTGATCACACCGCCGAGCAGCAGCGGGAGGTCGAACAGCAACGCCAGCGCGATCGCCCCGCCGAGCACCTCGGCGAGATCGGTGGCCATCGCGACCACCTCGGCCTGGCCCCAGTACGCGAGCCGCACCGGGCGGGGCAGGTGGTCCCGCACGGCCTCCGGCAACGACTTCCCGGTCACGAGGCCGAGCTTCGCCGACAGGTACTGCACGAGCCCCGCCATGACGTTCGCGACGACGAGCACCCACACCAGCAGGTACCCGTACTTCGCGCCCGCCGCGGTGTTCGTGGCCACGTTGCCGGGATCGACGTACGCGATCGCGGCGACGAACGCCGGACCGAGCAACGCCGCACCCGCGCGCAGGCGCGTCGAAACAGCGACCACCGGACACCTCCCCTTGCTGCAAGTTTATTGCAACAAGGGGTCACCTACTCGCGGATTGTGGTCTCAAGCACCTCGGGGAAGTGCCTCCAGCATCGTTCTGGCCACCCCGACGACGGCGTCCATCGCGCTGTCGAGGTCGCCGCTCGGCATCAGCAGGTGGCTCAACGCCAGTCGCACGGTCGTCTCGGCAGTGAGCCGCACGTGCCGGCCGGGAAAGTGCTCGGTGAGGTGCCGCTCGACGACCTCGGTCGCGTGGAACAACACCGGATGGCCGCGAATCGTCAGGAACGGCAACAGGTCCTCGGCGTCCTGCCCGGTCAGCACGGCGGAGACCAGCCGGTCCTTCTCGGTCCGTTCGAAGGTGTAGCGGAACGCCGACCGCATCGCCTCCCACGGGTCGGGGTTCTCCTTGAGCCGCGTGACGATCCCGGAGAGGTACTCCTCCGTCTGATGCGCCGCGACGGCCTGGACGAGCCCTTCCTTGTTGCCGAACTCGTTGTAGACGGTCTGCCTGCTCACCCCGGCGCGGCTGGCGACCTCGATCATGCGCAGCCCGTGGAAACCGTGGGCCGCGAGCAGGTCCGCGGCTGAGTCCAGTAACTGCTCGGTGATGTCGCTCACGCGCTCAGCTTTTACACAGTTATGGGTTTTGTAAAGACGTAGAGTGAGGTTCTGTGCCGTTCACCGTGGGTTTCGACCTGGACATGACCCTGATCGACCCGCGACCTGGCATGGCCGCCGTGCTGAACGAGGTGGGCGCCCGCACCGGCCACGCCCTCGACGGCGAGCACTTCGCGGCGAACCTCGGCCCGCCCCTCGACATGACCTACCGCGACATGGGCGTGCCAGAGGAGGAGATCCCCGAGCTGGTCACGCTGTTCCGCGCGCTGTACCCGGACCTCGTGATCCCCGGGACGGTCGCGCTGCCAGGGGCGGCTCAGGCGTTGCAGTGCGTCCGGGAGCTCGGCGGGCACACCATGGTCGTGACCGGCAAGTACCGCAAGAACGCCGCACTGCACCTGGAAGCGCTCGGCTGGGAGGTCGACCACCTCTACGGCGAGCTGTGGGCGACGGGCAAGGCCGAGTCGCTCAAGCTGCACGGCGCGGCGGTCTACGTGGGTGATCACGTCGGCGACATGCGCGGGGCGGCGGCCGCCGGAGCGCTGGGCGTCGGCGTCGTCACGGGGCCCTGCTCGCGAACCGAGCTGGCAGAGGCGGGTGCCGCGGTCGTCCTGGAGGACCTGCGCGAGTTCCCGGACTGGCTCAGGACTTCTTCCGGCGTGCTTTCCTGACCACCGCGATGATCCCGAGCGCCAGGCCGATCGCGGGGGCGTAGGTCGCGATCACGTTCAGCCACACCGGCAGGTCGCTGTGGCCGGTGGCGAACAGCACGAAGACCACGATGATCGCGAGCACGCCAACGGCGAACACGCCCACTGCCAGCGGCATCAGTTTCACTGCGGTCATGGTCAGCAGCGTAGTCGCGCTAACGGAGGTGCCCTCCGCCTGGTCTTCTGGCTACTCTGGTGGGACGCGTCCTGGGTACGCCTGGGGCGCGTTCGTTGTGCGACAAGCTTGGGAATGGTGAGCGCGGTGCCGACCGGCAAGGTCAAGTGGTACGACACGGAGAAGGGCTTCGGATTCGTCACCCAGGACGGTGGCGAGGACGTCTACGTCCGCAAGGCGGCGTTGCCTCCGGGTGTCACCGGTCTGAAAGCCGGCCAGCGCATCGAGTTCGGCATGGCGGAAGGCCGGCGTGGCCCGCAGGCGCTGTCCGTGCGCCTGGTCGACCCGGCGCCGTCCGTCGTGGAGGCGACCCGTCGTCCCGCGGAGGAACTGCACGGCCTGATCGAGGACATGATCAAGCTGCTGGAGAGCAAGGTGCAGCCTGACCTGCGCCGCGGCCGATACCCGTCGGACAAGAAGAGCATGAAACTCGTCGCGGAGGTCGTCCGGGCGGTGGCGCGGGACATCGATCCGTAAAAGGATCGGCGTCATGTCGTCTGACGCGGACAGGATCGTCGAGTTCCTCTACGAGGTCGGCCAGCTCAAGCGCCTGCCCCGAGCGGGGTGGCTGTTCGCCGGGGTGCAGAACCCGGAGTCGGTGGCCGCGCACTCGTTCCGGGTGGGCGTTCTGTCGTACGCGATCGCCGTCCAGGAGGGTGCGAACCCGGACCGGGCGGCGACGCTGGGGCTGTTCCACGACGTGCCGGAGACGCGGATCGGCGACATCCCGTACGTCGGCAAGCTCTACCTCGACGTGAAGGTGCCGCCGGAAGCCGTTGCCGCGGACCAGGTCCGGCACTTGCCCGCGCCGCTGGCCGCGCACATCGAGGCGTTGGTCGCCGAGCACGAGTCCGCGAAGAGCTATGACCACACGCCGGAAGCGCGCTGCTCGCGTGACGCGGACAAGCTCGAACTGCTGTTGCAGGCACGGGAGTACCAGGCTGCTGGGATCACGAAGATGGAGCGCTTCATCCAGACCATGCAGGCGTCGGTGGTCACCGACACCGGCAAGGCGCTGATGGACTCCGCGCTCCGCATCGCCCCGAGCGAGTGGTGGGAAGCCTTCGGCAAGCGCTGACCGCACGCGGGGCCCTTGCGTGCGCCAGGAGAGTACGAAAGCTCCCCGCGTGCGCTCATCAGCGCGTGATGTCGACGACCCACGAGCCGCGCATCAGCGGCTGGCCGGTCTCCAGCACCGCACCGGCGGCCTCGTGCACCTCGATGCGCAGCAGCTGGTCGGAGTCGTTCGGCACGGCGAGCGTGTAGGTGTAGTCGTCGCCCTTGCCGAGCAACGGCGAAGAGCATCCTTCCTGCACCTTTGCGGCGTTCTCGTACACGCACACGACCTCCCAGAGGCCGTCCGCGAGCTGCCCGTCCACCGAGATCTGCACGACCTTGCCCGGCGGCACCTTGAGCGAACCGGGAGCGTTCTTCTCCGCGCAGTTGTCGCCGGCGACGTCGCAGTAGATCGTCGGCTCCATGCGGATGGTCTTGCCGTTCGCGTAGAACGTGACCTCGGGGTCGTGCTGCTGGAGCGAGCATCCGGACAGCACGAGAACGCTGGCGGCCATTACAGAAGCAAGTCGACGCACGTCAGGCAGCCTACGGGGTGGCGTGGGCCGGCCTGCGGACGAGCCGGTGCAACGACGTGCCGTTGCGGTACATCCACGTCTGCGTGAGGCCCAGCGCGAGCAGCACGGAGAGCACCAGGAAACCGACCCAGAACGTCGCCGGCAGCAGCACGCCCAGCGCACCGCCGAAGACCCACGCGAGCTGCAGGATCGTCTCCGAGCGGCCGAACGCGGACGCCCGCGACTCCTCCGGCAGGTCGTCCTGGATCACCGCGTCCAGGCCGACCTTGGCCAGCGAGGACGCCGTCGCTCCCAGCAGGCCGACGACGGCCGCGGTGATCAGGCCGGGCAGCGCCGCGGCGACGATCGTGGCGCCGAGGGCCGTGCCGACGCAGGCGAGGATCACCTCGTCCGGTTTGCCGAAGTGCTGGCGCGCGCCGATGGCGTTGCCGAGGAAGCTGCCGATGCCCGCGGCCGCGGCGATCACGCCGAGCAACAGCAGTTGCCGCACCGCGTCACCCTCGGTCTGCGCCCGGACCACGAAAGCCGCGAACAGCGTGAGGAACCCGGTCAGCATGCGGAGGGAACCGTTGCCCCACAACGCGACCACGACGTGCCGCGACACGCGTTGCTTGGCGGGCCTGGGGGTGAGCGTGGCCGGGACCTCGCCCTCGGTCACCTCGACCCACGACGGGATCCTCATGCAGACGACCGCGTTCACCAGGCACAGCACGGCGGTGAACCACAGCGCGCCCGGCGAGCCGAACAGATGCGCGAAGCCCGCGGCGAACGCACCGAACACCGCGCCCGCCGCGAGACCGAAGACCGTCATCCGGGCGTTGGTCTTGGACAGCGTGATCTCCGGCGGCAGCACGCGCGGGGTGATCGCGGACTTGAGCACGGTGAACGACTTGCTGAGCACCATGCTGCCCAGCGCCGCCGGGTACAGCAGCCAGTTGTCGAAGTTGAGCGCCATCACGATCGCCAGCACGATCCGCAGCACGCAGGACGCGGCCAGTGCGAGCCGCCGTCCTCGCTGGATCTTGTCCAGCAACGGCCCGATGACCGGCGCGATCAACGCGAACGGCGCGACGGTGATCAGCAGGTAGAGCGCGACCTTGGTCTTGGACTCGGCGGACGCCGCGGAGAAGAACAGGGTGTTCGCCAGCGCCACGGCCATCGCCGCGTCGGCCGCGTAGTTCATCATCACGGCGTAGGTGACCGAGGTCATGCCGGACTTGCCGGCGCCGTCGGCGTGGGCCGCGCGCCGGAACGCCGCGACCGCCTGCTGCGAGATCTGCTTGCCGCGGAACCAGGCGACGCGCGTGACCGTGAGCTTCTTCGGCGGCTTGGGCGTCGGAGTGGTCTGCTGGTCCTGGTTGGGCAGCGGGCGGGTGTTCTGGGGCCGGCGCGGCGGGGGCTCGAAACCGTGTTCGGACGCGGCCTCGCGACGCCGCCGCGGCTGGTACTCGTCGTCCTGCCACGGGTAGCGCTTGGGAGTCGGTTCGTCACTCCACCCGCGGTCGCCGGTCACACGTCAATCCTGCCCCATCCCGTTGAACCTCACCCGGAAGATGGTCGGCCAGTTCTTGCCTGTGACCAGGAACTCGTTGGTTCCGGGGATGTGCGCGATGCCGTTGAGGACGTCGACGTCACCGGAGGGCTTCAGCGAGGCGAGGTCGTAGGCGTTGACGACCTGACCGCTGGCCGGGTCGATGCGGATGATCTCGTCGGTCTTCCACACGTTCGCCCAGACCTTGCCCGCGACGCACTCCAGTTCGTTGAGCTGCTCGACCGGCTTGCCGTCCCTGGTGACCTGCACGCTGCCGGTCTCCTGGAACGACTTCTGGTCGCGGAAGGTCAGCTTCGCGCTGCCGTCGCTCATCACCAGGCGCCCGCCGTCGTCGCAGATGCCCCAGCCCTCGCCCTCATAACCGACGCGGCGGATCTCGGCGAGCGTCTTGCGGTCGCGTTCGATGGCCACGCCGTTGCGCCAGGTGATCTGCCAGATGGTGTCGCCGACGACGGTGATGCCCTCGCCGAAGAAGTCCTGCGGGAGGTCGACCTTCTTCTGGACGTTCCCGCTCGACGGATCGAGGGCCCGCATCGTCGACTGACCCTCGAGGCCGGTGCCCTCGTAGAGGACGCCGTCGACGAGTTCCAACCCCTGGGTGAACGCCGACGTGTCGTGCGGGATCTTTTGCAGGACTTCTACCTGCGGTTTTGCTGGCTCCTGCGTTGAGCAGGCAGCCAAAACCGCGACGAGGACCAGCCAGACGGGTGAGCGCACCCAACGGAGGGTGGCACGAGTTTTCGTCCCGGCGAAGTCCTGCGGCACAATTCACCACGTGACCGCGACTGAGATGCTCCTCGACGCCGTTGATCTCGCCCGCGCCGCCGCTCAGGAAGAGGCGGGTGTGGACAGCGTCGGCGCTCATGTCGGGGTGCACGGCGAGGACGAGTACTCCGTCACGCACCTGTTCGAGGCCGAGCACGCGGGCTACCGCGGCTGGAACTGGGCCGTGACCGTCGCCCACGCGGGCGAGGGTTCCCCGGTGTCGGTCAGCGAGGTCGTGCTGCTGCCGGGCCAGGACGCCCTCGTCGCCCCCGAGTGGGTGCCGTGGAGCGAACGGGTCCGTGCCGGCGACCTCGGTGTCGGTGACCTCATGCCACCCCGCGAGGACGACCCGCGCCTGATCGAGGCCTACGTGCAGTCGGACGATCCCGCGATCGAGGAGGTCGCGCTGGAGATCGGCTTCGGCCGCACGCGGGTGCTGTCCCGCGAGGGCCGCGTCGACGCCGCCGACCGCTGGCTGAACTCCGACTTCGGTCCCAAGTCCGACATGGCCCGCAGCGCCCCCGCGCACTGCGGCACGTGCGGCTTCTACACCCGCGTGGCCGGTGCGTTCGGCGCCGCGTTCGGCGTGTGCGCGAACGAGATCGCGCCCGCGGACGGCCACGTCGTGCACGTCGAGTACGGCTGCGGCGCCCACTCACAGGTCGAGGTCGACATCAGCCCGATGGTGCCGGTCGCCGACCTGGTCTACGACGACGCGCAGCTGGACGTTCTGGACGTCTCGGAGTGACCGACCCGTTCGGCACCGAGGCCCTGCGCACCTCGGTCGTCGCCGCCTGGCGTGGTTCGCCCACCCGGTTCCGCGAAGACGCGAACGCCGAAGAGGACCTCCGCCTCGGTGGCTACCGGGACCGCCTGCTCGTCGAGCTCGCCCAGAACGCCGCCGACGCGTCCGGCGCCGAGCCCGGTGTGTTGCGGATCACCCTGGTCGGCAACGAGCTCCGGGCCGCCAACACCGGCGCCCCGCTGACCGTCGCCGGTGTCGCCGCGCTGGCGTCGCTGCGTGCCTCGGCCAAGGAGTCCGGGGTCGGGCAGTTCGGCGTCGGGTTCGCGGCCGTGCTGACCGTCACCGACGCGCCGCGCGTGATCTCGGCCTCGGGTGGCGTGGAGTTCTCCGCCGAGCGGACTCGCGCCGAGGTGCCGGAGCTGGCGTCCGAACGCGGCGGCGACGTGCCGGTGCTGCGGCTGGTGTGGCCCGTCGACGAGGTCGTGCCGGACGGGTTCACGACCGAGGTCCGGCTGCCGCTGAAGGTCTCGCTGTCGCTGGACGACCTGGCCGCCGAGGTTCCGGACCTCTTGCTGGCGTTGCCGGGCCTGCGTCGGATCGAGGTCGGCGCCGAGGCGTGGGAACGCTTCGTCACCGCGGACGGCGTGGTCACCGTCGGGTCGTCGCGCTGGCTGGTCGAGCGTGCTGTCGGTGAGCTGCCCGCGGAGTTGGTGCAGGGGGTCGAGCAGCGTCCTCAGTGGACGGTCTCGTGGGCTTACCCGCTGGAGTCCGCGCTGGGCGAGGACGTGTTGCACGCGCCCACGCCGACCGACGAGCGTTTGTCGTTGCCTGCTCGGTTGATCGCCACCTTGCCCGTCGAGCCTTCCCGGCGCCGGATCCTGCCGGGGCCGGCCGCCTGGGCGGTGCTGGACGCGGCCGCCGCGCTGTACCCGGCTCTGGTGGCTCGGATTCCTGCGGTCGAGCGGACCGCTCTGGTACCGCTGCCGGGGTTCCCGTTGTCCGAAGTGGACGATCGGCTGCGGACCGCGGTGCTGCGTTCGTTGCGTGCCGCGGAGTGGCTGCCGCTGGCTTCCGGCGAGTGGATCTCGCCTGCTCGTGCGCGCGTGCTGGACGTCGGATCCGAGGAGCTCGTCGAGCTCGTCGAGGACGCGCTGCCGGGGCTGCTGGACGCTGAGCTGTCCGCGCCGGTGCACGCCAAGGCGTTGGCCGCTTTGGAGGTGCCACGGGTTTCCACCGCCGAGGTGGTGGCCGCGCTGGCCGGTGTTTCTGGTGATCCCGGGTGGTGGCGGGACGTCTACGCCGCGTTCGCGCCTCTGGCCGAGGTCGACCCGGACGTCCGTGAGGCGCTGCAGTCCCTGCCCGTGCCGTTGGCCGATGGGCGGACGGTCACCGGGCCTCGCACGACTTTGATCGCTGACGAGCCGTTGCCCGGGCTCCGGGTTGTGCATCCGGATGCGGTGCACCCGTTGCTGGTGCGGTTGGGGGCCGTTGAGGCCGGGGCTTCCGAGCTGCTGGCTGATCCTTCGTTGCGCGAGAACGTGGCGCGGTCGTTGGAGGACGCCGAGGCTGGGCTCGACGGCGAAGACCTGATCGAGACCGTGCTGCGGTTGGTGGATCGCGCCGCGCTGCGGGCTGGGGAGGAGCCTTGGCTGGGGGCGCTGGCTTTGCCGGACGCTTCCGGTGAATGGCATCGGGCGGACGAGTTGCTGCTGCCCGACTCACCGCTGGTGGGTGTGGTCGAAGCGGACGCGTTCCCGGTGCTGTCCAAGGAGATCGCCGACACCTACCCGCGCGCCGCCCTGGTGGCCATCGGTGTCGTGGACGGCTTCTCGCTGGTGGTCGACGACGAGCCCTCGGGCCCGGAGCACGACCTGGCCGACGAGTCCGCGTGGTGGTCGTCGGTGCCGGACGAGCCCACTCGGGTGGTGGCGGTCCGGGATCTGGATCTGGTGGCCGACTGGCCGGCCGCGCTGCGGTTGCTGGCTTCCGACCCGGTCACCTGGCGGGCGGTCACCGAGCCCGACGGGTACACGGGCTGGTGGATCGCCCGGCACGCTTCGTTGTCCGGCAAGGCTCCGCGCGAGTACCGCCTTGCTGAGGCTTCGCTGTTGGACGGGCTGTTCGACGCCGTGCCGGATCTGGAGCTGCCGGAGCACGTGCTGCGGGCCGCCGGTGTGCGGTCGCGGCTGGAGATCCTGGACGAGGACGACGCCGAGTTCGTGCTGGGGCGGTTGGGGGATCCGGATCGGGTTGTCGCGGACGCGGTGGTGTTGCGGGCTCATGCCGCGTTGCCGGACTGCGAGTTCGTGCCGCCTGCTCGGGTTCGGGTGCTGAGCGGTGAGGTCGTAGCGGCGGACGACGTCGTGGTGCTGGATCACCCGTGGTTGCTCGGGGTTGTGCCGGCTTCTCGGGTTTTGCTGGCTGACGGGTCTGAGGAGTTGGCGGACCTGTTGGATCTGGCGTTGGCCTCTGAGGAGTTCGACGGGTCTCCGGATCACGTCGGCTCGGTCGTGCGGTGGGAGGACCTCGGCGCGGTTCGGATGGCGTGTGAGCTGCTCGAGGTCGCGCTGCCGGACGGGGTTGTCGTGGTGCACGACGAGCTTCTGGTCGACGGACATCGGGTCGAGTGGTGGATGGCGGATGGGGTTCCACATGCCGCTGACACGCCGGAGGGGCTTGCTCGGGCGCTTGCCTGGGTGACGGAGCGGTGGGAGGACCGGCACACGTTCGCCGCGCTGATCACCGACCCGACGGCCGCGACTCTGCTGGGCTGACCGTGGCCGAGGAGTCGCTCGACCAGCCGTGGCTGCTGGAGATCCTCGACCAGGTGCGGGCGGTCTGGCCGGACGGCATTCCCGACGAGGATCTCGACGTGGTGCTGGCGGCGCTCTGGGAAGGGTGCGGCAACCGGAACTTCGCGCTGGTCGTCGAGGCCCTGACCGGGGTGAGCCGGCACGTCGCGTACGCCACCCATGTGATCAGGGCCGAGGAGACCGTCAAGCGTCTGCGGGCGCGGGTGGACGAGATCCACGACGAGCTGGGGAAGCACGGCTGGGATCCCGACGACTAGGCAGCCGCTGTGACAGGCTCCCGACGAGCCCGCCGCAGCCGTGGCTTCGCTATGTCGCCGCGCCTGGTCAGGATGATCCAGGCGGTGATCGTCACCAGCATCGAGACTGCGCCGCCGATGATGATCGGCGCGCGGCCGTTGATCTCGCCCAGCCAGCCCATCAGTGGGCCGCCCACTGGGTTGCCGCCCAGGAACACGAGCATGTAGATGCCCATCACCCGGCCGCGCATCTCGGGTTCCACGGCTAGTTGGATGGTGGCGTTCGCGGTGGTGTTGAAGGTCATCATCGCGATGCCGACCGGGATCATCATCAGGCCGGTCAGGAGCATCGTGGGCATCAGGCCGGACACGATCTCCAGCACGCCGAAGACCACGCCGGAGCCGATGAAGACGGACAGGCGTGGGGTTTTCCGTCTGGCGGCCCAGGTCGCGCCTGCCAGGGTGCCTACCGCGATCAGGGTGGAGAGCAGGCCGTAGGCGTCGGCGTCGCCGCCGAAGACGTTGCGGGCCATGATCGCCAGGGTCATGTAGAAGTTCATGCCGAAGGTGGCGATGAAGAAGACCAGGACCATCACGGTCAGGAGGTCTGGGCGGCTTCTCACGTAGCGGAGGCCTGAGAGCAGTTGGCCTTTTTCGCGCGGTAGGGGGTCGGAGCGTTGTAGTTGCGACGTTCGCATCAGCCAGATGCCGCCTACTACGCCTACGAAGCTGATGGCGTTGGCCAGGAAGACCCAGCCCGTGCCGATGGCGACGATCGTGACGCCCGCGATGGCCGGGCCGATGATGCGGGCGAGGTTGAACATCATCGAGTTGATCGCCACGGCGTTGGTCAGGGACTCGCGGCCGACCATTTCCACCACGAAGGACTGGCGTACCGGGGTTTCCACTGCGGAGAAGCAGCCGAGCAGGAAGCAGAGCACGAAGACGTGCCAGAGCTCCACTACGCCGGTCACGTCCAGGATGCCCAGGGCCAGTGCGCAGATGCCCAGGGCGGATTCGAGCCAGAGCAGGAGTTTGCGCTTGTCCAGGCGGTCGGCGAGGACGCCGCCCCACATGGAGAGCAGCAGTACCGGGAGGAACTGGAGTGATGCGGCGAAGCCGAGGGCCAAGGGGGAGCCGTTGGTCAGTTCCAGGACCAGCCAGTCCTGGGCTACGCGCTGCATCCACACGCCGACCAGCGAGATGATCTGGCCAGAGGCGTAGAGGCGATAGTTGTATATGCCTAAGGAACCGAACATTCCGGTACGACGAGGTGGCGAACTGTCTGCTCCACCACCCGCGTAACCCGACACGTCCTTACTGCCCCGCCATCCTGTCGATGATCTCGGCGGCGCGCGAGAGCAGTTCCCGTTCTTCGGGTGGCAGCTCCGCGAGCCTCTTGTCCAGCCACGCTTCGCGGGCTGTGATCTCGTCTTCGAGGTACGACAAGCCTTCGCTGGTCAGCTCGACGATGGCTTGACGGCCGTCGGTGGGGTGCGGGCTGCGCGTGGCGAAGCCGAACTCCTCCAGGGCGGCGATCACTCGCGTCATGGACGGCGGTTGGACGCCTTCCTTGGCCGCTAGTTCGCCCGGGGTCAGCGGGCCGCACTTGTGCAGTGTGGACAGCGCGGACACCTGAGTCAGCGACACCGCCGAGTTGGTGCGCTGTGCTCGCAGGCGACGGTTGAGGCGCACGACGGCAAGCCTCAGCCTGCTCGCCAGTCCGTGCTGATCGATCGCCACGTAGTTAGCATACCTCACGAAATAGTTTCCTGCCGAAAGGTCAGTTGAGCAGGGCCTGGATCGGACCCAGCGCGAAGTAGACGACGAAAGCGGCCGCCACGATCCACATCAGCGGGTGGATTCCGCGTGCGCGGCCGGTCAGGGCCTTGAGCAGCACGTAGCTCACGAAGCCCGCGCCGATGCCGTTGGCGATCGAGTAGGTGAACGGCATGACCACGATCGTGAGGAACGCGGGCAGCGCGATGGTGAAGTCGCTGAAGTCGATCTCGCGGACCTGCATCATCATCAGCGCGCCGACGATCACCAGCGCGGGTGCCGCCGCTTCGATCGGGACGACCTCGTAGAGCGGCGTGAAGAACATCGCGAGCAGGAAGAGGACGCCGGTCACGACGTTCGCCAGACCCGTGCGCGCGCCTTCCGCGATGCCGGAGGCCGACTCGATGTAGACGGTGTTCGACGAGCTGGACGCGGCGCCGCCGGCCACCGCGCCGAGGCCGTCGACGAACAGCGCCTTGCCCACGTTCGGCAGCTGGCCGTCCTTGTCGATCAGGTCCGCTTCCTTGCCGAGGCCGGTCATCGTGCCGACCGTGTCGAAGAAGTCGGTGAGCACCAGCGTGAACACGATGAGGGCCGCGACCAGCGCCGGCAGCCGCGTCCAGGCGCCGAACGACACGTCGCCGAGCAGCGACAGGTCCGGCACGCCGAAGATCTGGTCGGGCAGCGCGGGGTAGCCGAGGTTCCAGCCCTTGGCGTTGACGCCCGCGGACGGCCCAGCCTTGACGAGCGCTTCGAGGATGATCGCGAAGATCGCGGTGCTCACGATGCCGATGAGGATCGCGCCCTTGATCCTGCGCGCGAAGAGCACACCGGTGACCACGAGTCCGACCACGAACACGAGCGTCGGCCAGCTCGCGATCGACCCGTTGATGCCCAGTCCGACCGGCACGGTGGTGTTCGCGGCGTCCGGCAACCGGCGCACGAAACCGGCGTCCACCAGGCCGATGAAGGTGATGAAGAGTCCGATGCCGACCGCGATGGCGGCCTTCAGCTCGTTCGGCACGGCGTTGAACACCGCGGTCCGCACGCCCGTGACCACGAGCAGGAGCACGACGAGGCCGTTGACCAGGATCAGGCCCATGGCCTCCGGCCAGCTGACCTTCGCGGCCACGCTGACGGCGACGAACGAGTTGATGCCCAGGCCGGTGGCCAGCGCGAACGGGTAGTTCGCGATCAGTCCGAAGAGGATGGTCATCACACCGGCGACCAGCGCCGTCACCGCCGCGACCTGACCGACGGGCAGGATGTTGCCCAGCACGTCCGGGTGCGCTCCCGGCCCCGTCGGCGCGAAGCTGCCGATGATCAGCGGGTTCAGCACGACGATGTACGCCATCGTGAAGAACGTCACGACACCGCCACGCACTTCCCGCGCCACGGTCGACCCGCGCTCGGAAATCTTGAAGAACCCGTCCAGCATCTGCTCTCCTTACGATGTGTCCGAACGCGACCCCGCTCCACACCCGCCGCCGCTGCCTCACCGGCTGGCCGATCCCGTGCCGGTGGTGCTGGGCGGTACCGCGCTGTGGTTCCTCGGGTTTTTCGTCGTTCTGCTCGTCGACCGCTCGAACAGCACCCTGCTCTGGACGACTCTGTCCGGCGGTCTGCTGGGGATCATCGGGTACGGAGTCTTCTACTGGCAACGCCGGGCCGCGAGGCGGGGATCACGGACCGCCCAGCAGGGACTTGAGGATGCCTAGCCGGTCAGCTTCGGATGGCCGGTGCCTGCCCAGGTGACCCAGACGGTTCTGCGCTCTTCATCGACGACGTACCAGATTCGGCCGGCAGACGTGACCTCGTACTGCCATTGATCGAACACGACGCCATCGTGTGTGTGGTGCCGCAAATCTCCCTTGAGGAGGTGTTGTCGGTTCGGGTTCACGATGGAAGTGGGGTGCTCGCTCAGCACAACCCACGCATCCCAAGCGTTCGATGCCGCAGTGCGGCAGAGTTCCTCCCAACCTTTCGCTGCCACGGTCGTGCCGAAGCGGACTGCATAACCGTCTGGACGTGGAGGCGGCGTCATGTGCGCGCCGCGTTTTGCCGGCAAGAGCTCACATCTCCATCGGGTTCGGCACAGGACCGAAGTCCCCGAAGGTCGGCTCACTGAGCGCGCGGTGAAGCTCCGGGTCCGCGTGCACGATCGCGGTGTTGGCCCACTCGTGCATGACCTGCGCGAGCAGGGACCACTGGCCGAGCTCTGCGGAGGCTTGGATAGCCTGGACGAACTCCTGGACGAACTCCGCGCGGTCAGATTTCGGGAGCACCGCGATCCAAGGGAACTCGTCCAGCAACGCATCCCCCACGGCGTCGGGGCCTGCATGCCGGAACACGGAACGCATCGCGCGGGCCGCCGTGACAGCTGCGCTGTGGCGGTACTGGTGATGGTCGGCCCGCACCAGCAGTAGATCGGCCCCGTCGCGGCGCTTGACGCGCACTTCATGTTGGTCGGCGATGGCGGCGACACTCTTCGGGTCGCGAGCCAGCTCGCTCCACTGCACTTCGTTGACAGTCACCTCGCAATTCTGAACTTATTCAGCATTGTTGGCAACTGCACGATCGGGTGTGATCACCGCCATGATCGACGCCACCGACTGGGTCCGGCTGCTGGTCGTCTGCCTCTTCTTCACGGCCGCCGCCGCGGCGACGGCCTGGGCGACGGGCCTGACCAAGCCGCAGCCGTTCCTCACGGCCGCCGCGAGGGCTGTGCTGCAACTCGCCGCGGTCAGCGCCGTGATCACGTTCGTGCTGACGCACCTGGGCCTCACCGGCGTGTTCCTCGCCGTCATGGCGATCGTGGCCACCGCGACCTCGGCTCGCCGCACCGAGACCGGCCGCAAGGGCGTGTGGGTGGCGGCCGCGATCCTGGTCGGCCCCGTGCCCGCGCTCGGCCTGCTGATCGCCATCGGACTGTTGCCGGTCCAGGGCATCGCGCTGATCCCGGTCGGCGGCATCCTGATCGGTGGCGCGATGACCGCGACCACCCTCTCGGTCAGGAGAGCCCTCGACACCCTCAAGGACCGCCACGGTGAGTACGAGGCTGCCCTGGCGTTGGGGTTCGTGGAACCTGCCGCGGCGCGGTTTCTCATCCGTCAGCCGGCGGCGGAGGCGTTGCTGCCGCCGCTCGACCAGACCAGGACGGTCGGGCTTGTCACCCTTCCGGGCGCTTTTGTGGGCATGCTCCTGGGCGGGGCTCCCGTTTGGCAGGCCGGCGCACTACAAATCGTGGTCCTGCTCGCGTTGCTCGCGGTCGAGGTGGCCGCTGTCGCCACCGTGGTCGAGCTGGTCGCGAGGGGTCTGATCAGGAGGGCTTCCCAAGGAAGCGAAGTTAGGCTAACCTAAGTCTCGTCGCTTCGTGGTGGGAGCGGCAGTCAGTTCGGGAACGGACGAGGCCCCCGCTCTGGGCAGAGCGGGGGCCTCGTCGTGTTCGGCGAGCGGGAAGCTTTGTCGGAGCACCCAACGCCGAAGTCTTGAACCCTCAGCCGAGCCGCAGGCCGTTCTGGCCCGCGCGCGCCGCCTCGAAGCGGGCGGAGACGTCCTCCCAGTTGACGACGTTCCACAGCGCCGAGATGTAGTCGGCCTTCAGGTTGCGGTACTGCAGGTAGTACGCGTGCTCCCAGATGTCGAACGCGAGCAGCGGCGTGGTCGCGATCGACAGGTTGGAGTGGTGGTCCTTGAGCTGCAGCGTGACCAGCTTCTGGCCGATCGGCTCCCACGCGAGGATGCCCCAGCCGGAACCCTGGATCGAGGACGCCGCCGCGTTGAGCTGACCGCGGAACTTGTCGAACGAGCCGAAGTGCTCGTCGATCGCGGCCGCGAGCTCGCCGACCGGCTTGTCGCCGCCGTTGGGCGAGAGGTTCTTCCACCACACCTGGTGCAGCGCGTGTCCGGCCAGATGGAACGCCAGCGTGGTCTCGAGGCCGACGATGGAGCCGAAGGACTCCTTGTCGCGGGCTTCCTCGATCTGCTCGAGCGTGTCGTTCGCGCCCTTCACATAGGCGGCGTGGTGCTTGCCGTGGTGCAGCTCGTTGATCTCGCCGATGATCGCCGGCTCCAGGTCGCCGTAGTCGTAGTCGAGATCCGGCAGCACGTACTGGGCCATGACAACTCCCCATTTGCAATCACTTGGTACTTGCAACTTACTGGCAACAAGGCCAGTTAGCCAGTTGCGGGGGCACGTAACGTCGGAAGCGTGTCCGTGCTGACAGCCAGGAACATTTCGCTGTCGTTCGGTCCGAGGACCGTGATCTCGGAGGTTGATTTCGATGTTTCGCCTGGTGACCGCGTCGGTCTGATCGCACCGAACGGCGTCGGCAAGTCGACTTTGCTGCGCCTGCTGTCCGGTGAGCTGCGTCCGGAGACCGGATCTGTCTCAAGCACCGGAACCGTCGCGCACCTGACGCAGGAGACCCTCCACGTTGCTGGAGAGTCGCTCCGCGACCACCTCGCCCGCCGCACCGGCGTCGCCGAAGCCGAAGACTGGTTGCAGAAGGCGGCCGAGGCGCTCGGTGAAGGTGGCGGCGAGGACTACCCGGACGCGCTCGACCACTGGACCGCGATCGGTGCCGGTGACTTCGACGAACGTGCGGAAGCCGTCTGCGAACGTCTTGGGCTGCCTGCGGATCTGCTCGACGGCCGTGCGCCGGACGAGTTGTCCGGTGGGCAGCAGGCGCGGCTCAGGCTCGCGGCGGTGTTGCTGACGCGGGCGGACGTGTTGCTGCTCGACGAGCCGACGAACGACCTCGACGCCACCGGGCTCGACCTCCTGGAGTCCCACGTGAGCGGGTGTCCGGGCGCGATCGTGCTGGTGAGCCACGATCGGGAGTTCCTGGCGCGCACCACGACCGCGATCGCCGAGCTCGACGAGTTCTCGCACGAGCTCACCGTGTTCGGTGGCGGCTGGGAGGCCTACGTCGAGGAGAAGGCGAACGCGGGCCGCCGGGCCCAGGAGGAGTACGAGGCCTACTCGGTCAAGCGCGACTCGTTGGTGCAGCGCAGCCGCCAGGTCAGGGAGTGGTCGCGGCAGGGCGTGCGGCGTGCGACCAGTGCCAAGGCGCGCAACGACGAGCCGGACAAGAACGTCCGTGCGGCGCACAAGCGGGGAGCGGAGGGCCTGACCGCGAAAGCGTCCGTTGTGGACCGTCGGCTGGCCAGGCTGGACGAGGTCGAGGAACCGCGCGAGGCGTGGGAACTGCGGCTCACCCTGCCGTCGGCCGGGCGTGGCAGCTCGGTGGCGTTCACGTTGCGCCAGGCCGTGGTCAGCCGCGGTGACGTGACGCTCGGGCCGATCGATCTCACGATCGGCGCCGGGGAGCGCTGGCGGATCACCGGACCGAACGGCTCCGGCAAGTCGACGTTGCTCGGCGCGCTGCTCGGCCGCGTCCCGCTGATCGACGGTGACCGCTCGATCGGGCCCGGTGTCGTCGTCGGCGAGGTCGACCAGCTTCGAGCCGAGTTCGCTTCGGGCGAGTCGGCGTTGCGGATCGTGGCCGGCGCGACGGGGCTGCCGGACGTCGAGGTGCGCACGTTGCTCGCCAAGTTCCGGCTGGGCGCCGACGCCGTGCTGCGGCCGGCCAGGGAGCTCTCGCCGGGCGAGCGGACCCGTGCGGGCTTGGCCTTGTTGCAAGCTCGTGGCACTACGTGTTTGGTGCTCGACGAACCTACGAATCATCTCGATTTGCCTGCGATCGAACAACTGGAACAGGCGTTGGAAAATTACGAGGGCACGTTGTTGCTGGTCACGCACGATCGGCGGCTCGCATCGGCCGTGCGGGTGGATCACGAGATCAACGTTCGCGACCTCCTCACGTTTCCTCGTGTTAAGGGTGGAAGATATGACTCATGACCACCGAGGAGGACTGGCCGGTCGAACAGACCTGGTCAATGCGCAACACCCACTGGCACGCCTATGTGGAGCACACGTCCCTCGACCACGCTTCTCCTCGGCAGGTCCGGCTCGAGCGCACGCCTGAGGAAGTGCTGACCTCGCCCGCCGAGGTCGCGGCGTGGCTGGAGGTCAACCTCCGCAGCGCCACCAGGCCGGAGGAGACCGGCAAGAAGCGGGTCAAGGACGAGCGCGACTTCACCGACTCGAACCGGGTGCACGCCTCACTGGCGTCCCGCGGCGAGTCGATCTACACGGGCGTGAAGGGCGAGCTGACGCTGGCCGTCGAGGCCGTGACGCCGGACGAATGCCGGATCTCCCACGACGGTGCGGACGTAGCGCCCCTGAAGTCGGGCCGCCGCCGCTAGATTCGGTCCCCTGGGATTCACGCTCTGGGGGAGCAATGAAGCGGTTTCTGCCGAGTTTCGGCGCGCTGGTTCTGGTCGCGGCGCTGGTCGGTGCGGTGGTGTGGCTGAGGCCTGAACCTCCGCGACCCGCGCCGGCACCGTCGCTGGGGGTCGTCCTGCAGTACGCGGACGGCTCCCGGCTGTGGAGCAGTGCCGACGGTCGGCCGCGGCCGTACCTGCAACGGGGTCGCCTGCGTGCCTGATGCACGCCAGTGGACGGCCGGCTACACGCCGCAGCTCGCGGTCACGGTGTTCGTGGACCAGGCCGGTGCCCCGGCCGACGTCGTGTTCTGGGGGATCAGATGAGGCGACTTCTTCCTGTTCTGGGTGTGCTGGTTCTCGTTGGTGCCGTTGCGGCCGTGGTGTGGGAACGGTTCGACGAGCCGGAGCCACGCTATGTGGTGCTGCAGTACGCGGACGCCTCGGAGCTGTGGCGGTCAGGCGAACCCGAGACGCCGCTGGTCAGGCAGATCGTCCGGGAGCTCGCCACGCGGGCGTCGTTGTCGCTGGACCAGCTGCGCAACACCGGTGCCGTCGTGGTGACGACGATCGACGCGAGGGCGCAGTCCGCCGCGGCGGCGGCCATGCGGGAGAGGTCGGCGGCCAAGGCCTCGGTGACCGCTGTCGATCCCGCCCGTGGCGCGGTGAGGGCCTATGCGCCGGGCGGTGATCCCGCGGTGGACTTCGCGGGCGGTGTGGTGAAGGAGCCCGGTTCGGTGTTCTTCCCGTTCACCGCCGTCGCGGGCCTGCAGGAGGGCAAGGCGCTCGGCGAGGGCGACGCGCAACGGGCGATCGCCATCGCGCATCGGGCCGGTGTGCCGGAGTTCGCGGACGTCGCGGGCACCCGGACGAAGTTGCTCGACGGTGCGGGTGGCGGGCTGCGGCCGCTCGACCTGGCGTCGGCTCATGCGACGTTCGCCGCGGACGGCGTGCACCGGGATGCCCACTTCGTCACGCACGTCACCGACGTGCACGGTGCGACGCTCTACCAGGCGCTGGACACGCCGCAGCCCGCGTTCGACCGGGATCCGGTGCGCAGCAAGGAGATCGCTCAGCAGGTCACCAAGGTGCTGAGGGATGACCCCGCTTGCGGCAACGATCTCTACATGGCGTGCCGTGCCGGTGTGTGGCCGCTGGAACCGGCTCCGGCCAGGCACGCGTGGATGACCGGGTACACCCCGGAGCTCGCGGTGGCGGTGTTCGTCGGCGGGGACGAGGCCGGCGGCGCCGTTGACGCCGGCCTGCCCAAGGCCGTGTGGGGGACGTTCCTGGAGAAGCTGCGGTCCTAGCCCACGTGCCACGTGTGCACGGGTTCGCCCGCGTGCATCAGCTCCATGTACCGCTTGAGCATGCCGCTCAGGGCCGCATCCCTCGACAGGCCACGTTCCTCAAGCAGCGCAACGGTTTCCCGCTGCCACGACGATCCCGTGCGCCGTGCGAGGCAGCGCTGCTCGATGACCCCGAGGTAGCGCTCGCGTGCCTCGTCGGAGACTCCGCACTCGCGCAGGCCCTCGTGCGCCATCGGCAGGAGCCGGCGCAGCACCAGCTCGTCCGGCGGGATCCAGCCGATGCCCGGCCAGTACAGCTGGGCGTGCATGCCGTGCCTGGCGCCGGTGTAGAGGTTCTCCTCGGCCGCCTGGAACGACATCTGAGTCCACAGTGGACGTTCTTGGGCGGCGAGTGCCCGCTGGGTGCCGTAGAAGAAGGCGGCGTTCGCCATCGTGTCGAGCACCGTGGGTCCCGCGGGCAGGACGCGGTTCTCGACGCGCAGGTGCGGCACGCCGTCGACGACGTCGTAGACCGGGCGGTTCCAGCGCCAGATCGTGCCGTTGTGCAGGCGCAGCTCGGAAAGACGAGGCGCGCCACCGGCTTCGAGGGCCTCGATCGGGTCCTCGTCGTCGGTTTCCGGCAGCAGGCTGGGGAAGTAGCGCACGTTCTCCTCGAACAGGTCGAAGATCGACGTGATCCACCGTTCACCGAACCACACGCGCGGACGGACGCCCTGGTTCTTCAGCTCGTCCGGGCGGGTGTCGGTGGCCTGCTGGAACAGCGGGATCCGGGTCTCGTGCCAGAGCGCTTTGCCCAGCAGGAACGCTGAGTTCGCGGCGATGGCGACCTGAACCCCTGCCAGGCACTGTGCGGCGTTCCAGTGCGCGGCGAAGTGCGTCGGTTCGACCTGCAGGTGCAGCTGAACCGATGTGCACGCGGCCTCCGGCAGGATCGACTCGGCGTAGCTGAGCAGCTTCTCCGGGTTCTTGCCCGGCATCGCCGGACCTTCCATGTGCAGCACCATCTCTTCGCCGCGGGCTTTGAAGATGGTGTCGTTGAGCAGCGCGTACCTCGGTGCCTCGGAGAGCCACTTGCGGTCGAAGTGCCTCTCCCGCAACGTGGGCAGCAAGCCGATCATGGCCAGATTCGCGCCGACGTCGTTGGCCTTCGAATCCGCGTTGTCGAGCGATGCGCGCAGTTCCTCTTCCAGTCCAAGCATCTCACCGCCCGCGAGCTCGCGCGGTGGGACGTTGATCTCCAGGTTCTGCTGTCCCAGCTCCAGCGTGTAGGAGGGGTCGTCGATCTTCTCGAGCACCTCCGAGTTCGCCATCGCCGGCCGCATCGCGTCGTCGACGAGGTTCAACTCGATCTCGAGCCCCATCTGCCGACGGGGAAAGGAAAATGTGTCTTCGGCCAACATCGTGGCCAATGCGTCGAGACTTCGCTGCATCTTCTCGCGATAACGCTGGCGATCGTCTCTGGTGAACGTGCGGCTGGACACTTCACTTCCCATGCCGCTACCCCTTCGCTCGGCGCTGGTGGGCGCGGGCCAGGCGGAACGCCCAACGTGACACAGCGGAAACCTTGTTTACATCGCCCAAAACGGTGCTCTCTGTCACGTCGAGGTAACAACCAGCGATCATCCGCTGGTCGGGCGTGCGCGGTTCCGCCCTCCGGACTACCTCGCCTGTTCCACCTCACGCAGGATGCGAAACTTCCGGCGTGGCGAAGGTGATCGAGATCAACGACCCGGCCGATGCGAGGTTGGACGACTTCCGCGACCTCTCGACGGCCGATCGCAGGCCTGACCGGCCGGGAGGGCGAGGTCTCGTCATCGCCGAGGGCGTCGTGGTGGTGGAACGCCTGCTGGCCTCGCCGTACCCGGTGCGCGGCCTGCTCGGCGTGCGGCGGCGGATCGAGGCGTTGGACCTCTCCGACCTGGACGTTCCCGCCTACGTGACGTCCGCCGAGGTGATGGCGTCAGTCGTGGGGTTCCACCTGAACCGAGGTGTGCTGGCCGCCGCCGACCGCGCTCCGGCGGTGTCTCTGGACGCGCTGGTCTCCACCGCTCAGCGCCTGGCCGTGCTGGAAGGCGTGGGCGACCACGAGAACCTGGGTTCGATCTTCCGCAACGCCGCCGCCCTGGGCGTGGACGGCGTGGTTCTCGGCCCAGGATGCAGCGATCCGCTGTATCGACGCAGCGTGCGGGTGTCGATGGGCCACGTGCTGCGCGTGCCGTTCGCTACCACGGATGAATGGCCCGCGGCGCTGAACATGTTGCGGCACAAGGGGTTCACAGTTGCCGCTCTGACCCCGCGCGCCTCCGCCCCGCACCTGGCGGACGCAGGCCTGCGTGGCCGCCGCGTGGCCGTGCTGCTGGGCTCCGAGGGCCCGGGCCTCACCGACGAAGCCATCGACGCCGCCGACGTGGCCGTGCGGATCCCGATGTCGTCCGGCGTGGATTCCCTGAACGTCGCCACCGCGGGCGCAGTGGCGTTCTACGCGTTGCT